>NZ_JBEYRP010000007.1:0-235775 GCF_040704085.1 Streptomyces sp. NPDC047841 | reverse complement strand
CGCAGGTCAGACCAGCAATTGCCTCACCTCGCGCCTGAAGTGGTCCTCAGTTCTCACCGTGCAGTGCGCTACTGATCTCCAGAAGGCGCCCCTCGGGCAGAGCGAAGGCGTTGCTTGGGTTGCGGTAGGAGTGCCCACCGTCGTTGATCCAGACACCGCCCGCCGACCTCCACCGAGCGGGAGCCCATTGGCCCTGGTTCTCAAGAAGCATCCTTGCGACCTCAGCGGGCTCCTCGATCAGGGTGAGAGCGGCGAGCGCTGTGGTGAGGGCCGCGGTTGCATCGTCGGGAAGCAGCACGTCGCCGAGGGTGGGGAAGAGCAGCAGGAGACGGGCGTCGGCATCCCCCATGCCTTCTGGGGCCGACTGTCGAGCAGCGGACAACAGTTCTGGCCAGGCCATGCCGGGCCCCATGAAGTGACCGTCGTCCACGGCGAGGGTTTCCGCTTCGAGCCAAGCCGGCTGATGTATCAGATAGTCCACACCCCGTTCGTCCACGAAGTTGCGGTAGACGACGTAGATGGTGTGACCGGAGTGCAGCGGCACGGTGAACACCGGCCACTCATGCTCGGCGGACAGTGTGCGATAGAGCTCCGTGGCTGCATCCCAGTCGGCACCGAACGCGGCTCGTTGTGCGTCCTCCCCACGCAGGCAGGAGCCGAGGTGCACGGGCCAGAACAACGGGTCGTCCAAGTAGGCGTCACCTTGGACCAAGGGCCCGCCTTCGTATCCGGGGATCTTGAGCACGTGCAGATGATGGCACGCGGGACAGCCACGGCGTCAGGAGCGAGGTTCAGCCCTCTTCCGTCTCAGTTTCCGTCTCATTCAGCGCCGTTCGCAGACATGCAGACGAGACCGAAGCCAGTAGCCGCCACCTCAACCGGCCGCCCATGAACGCCGGTGAACTGCCCCGCCCGAGGCGCCCGCAGCACCACCACAGTCGCAAGCGTGCACGTGCGCCCGGGGTACCGTGCTGGTCATGTCAGCCGAACGTGTCTGTCCACGCTGTGAGCAGAACTGTGTCCAGCCCTACCGTTTCAGGGCCGATGGGGCATGCTTCACACTCTGCACCGAGTGCGACTCACTGTGGTGGCCCCACGAGACGATCAGCGTCGCGCAAGCGCAACGTCAGCCACGCCGTCGAGCAGCCTGAGCCGAGGCACGCGACCGCCGAGGAGGCGTCATCGCGAAACCCATCCCGACACCCTGCAATGCCGCAACAACCTCGCCTTCGCCTACGCGTCGGCCGGGGATCCGAGCCGGGCCGTCCCACTGTTCGAGTCCACCCTGACTCAGTGTGAGCGGGCACTGGGTCAGACCCGCCCGGATACGTTGCAGAGCCGCGACAACCTCGCGCACGCTCGCCGTGCCGCCCGAGCCGTACAGCGGCGAGGTGCACCGGCTACGGCAGCCGCCCCCCTCCCCCAACGTCCGCCGCGGGCTTCGGAGTAACGGCCATGGCCGGCATCGCCCGGTCTGGATCCGAGGGAGTTTGCCGCCGACGCGAGCGGCAAGGCGGAGTCTATGAGTCAGTCGAACAGCGGCACGAATGGAAGTTCCGTATCCAAGCGGGGTGCGTCCGCCAAGGCGCGGCAGGCCACGGCGAAGGCGACTGCTCCCGCGTCACAGGCGGCGGACAAGGCGGCCGAGAAGGCCGGTGACGCCGCGTCGGCGGCTGCCCGGAAGGCCGGACCCGTGGCCTCGGCCGGCACGGCGGTCGTGCACAGCGCGGCCGAACGTGTCCAAGCCGGACGCCAGGCCGTCGTCGCCGCCTCGGGACAGGCCGCGGCCCTCGCCAAGACGGCATGGACGGTGATCGCCCACCGAAAGGCCCTCGCCGCCGGTGTGGGCGCGGGCTTGTCGGCGCTGGGTGCCACGTCCTACCTGGCGGGTCGTCGCGCGGTGCGCCGCACGCACGGTCCCCTCACCCGGCTCACCGGCGGGCGGATCTGAGCAGTAGCCAGGAGCTGCGGCCGGGGGCAGGAACGGCAGCGCTGACGGCAACGACGGCGGGCGGCAGCGGCACTCGGCGCTCCAGCGCGGCGCCGTCGAGGTGCCGGCGGCGCACGCCGACGACGTCCGCTCGGGTCTTCCAGGCACCTGGCCGCAGCTTCGGGTCCCGCCGCGATGCCGGTCCAGCCCTCCCACCTGGGAGGGCTTTTCGCTGATCGGATCAGCGGAGCATGCGGCGTGAACGTCTTCGCTGGTCAGCCCAGCAATGCCAGATTCCCTCACTTTCCTGAAGCCGGCCGCCGCCCCGCAACGGGTCACGGCGGCCCTCGGTCGCCTGGATGTTCATCAGGCGATCATCAGAGGGGACCGACCTTTGCCCTGCAGTACCTCAGGCGCGTTGTCACGACGCTGGCCGCCGCAGCATCTCTCGCGCTCGCCGCACCGACGAGCGCACACGCGGGAGCCATGGGCTCGACGCCCGTGCGTACGTTCGAGTACAGCGTGGGCGGTATGACCGTGAAGGTGCCGACCGGTTGCATGTTCACGCACATCATCCGCGGCAGCGGCAGGAAGATCACGTATCAGAACGCCGGTGTCGACTGCGCCTTCGTCGCGGCCCTCAGCAGCGGCTTCTGCAACTGGCGCATCGACTTCACCTACGCCGACACCAACAACCGCACCTACCGCACCTCACGAGGCAAGACGCACAGTGAGTGCAAGATCGACCCCATGCGGAACAACTCTCCCCAGACCCTTCCTCGTTATGGCAGGACGTGTGCTCGCCTCTACGTCAACGGCGTGCGACGCGTCAGCCAGTGTCACCACATCACCAAGTGAGCCGGCCATGAGTGAGCAGGAGCGGGGCCCCGGGCAGGGGCACGCGGAGAGCATGCGTCGGCGGTGGGTCGGTGGGGGTGCGTTCGTGGTGGGGCTCGTGGGAGCCCTGGCCTTCTTCGCGTTCTTTCCCGGCCTTCCCCATGTCATCGACTGGGGAGCAGTGCTCGTGGGCCTCGGTGTGGGCGGGCTCATGCGGTGGGGGTGTGTGGCCTGGCTGGGCAGGCGGGGGAGGTGAGAGGGGACGGCCAGTGGTGGCGGACCGGCTGGGAGGGGTGTTCAGGGGCGCGCTAGAGTCGCCGGACGGGAGGGAGATCTCGTGCGACTTCGCTGTGTGGTGCTGGACGACTTCCAGGGTGTGGCGACCCGGTCGGCCGACTGGTCGGTGATCGAGGACCGGGTGGAGGTCGTCGCGCTGCGCGAACACCTCGCGGGAGAGGACGCCCTCGCCGCGGCGCTCGCCGAGTACGACATCGTCGTGACCTTGCGTGAACGCGTCCCTTTCCCCGGCTCGCTGATCGCCCGCCTCCCCCGGCTGAAGCTGCTCATCGCCTCCGGGATGCGCAACAGCGTCATCGACTACGCCGCCGCCGAGGCGCACGGCGTCACCGTGTGCGGTACGGCGAGTTCCAGCACCCCGCCGGTCGAGCTGACCTGGGCGCTGCTGCTCGGTCTGGCCCGTGGGATCGTGCAGGAGAGCAACGCGCTTCGCGGTGACGGGCCCTGGCAGTCGGCCGTCGGCGCCGATCTGCACGGGCGCCGGCTGGGCCTGCTCGGTCTGGGGAAGATCGGCGGCCGTGTCGCCCAGGTCGGCCTCGCCTTCGGCATGCGCGTCAGCGCGTGGAGCCAGAACCTCACCGAGGAGCGCGCCGAGGAGGTGGGCGTCGAACTCGCCGGGTCGAAGGAGGAGTTGCTACGGGACAGCGACTTCGTGTCCGTGCACCTCGCCCTCGGCGACCGTACCCGTGGTCTCGTCGGCGCCGCCGAGCTCGCCCTGATGAAGCCGACCGCCTACCTCGTCAACACCTCCCGCGCCGCGATCGTCGACCAGGACGCGCTGCTGGCCGCGCTGCACGAGGGCCGTATCGCCGGCGCCGGCGTGGACGTCTTCGACATCGAGCCGCTGCCGGACGGTCATCCGATGCGCACCGCGCCGCGCCTCCTCGCCACGCCCCACCTCGGCTACGTCTCCCACGCCAACTACACGACGTACTACGGCCAGGCCGTGGAGGACATCCAGGCCTATCTGGCGGGCTCCCCCGTACGCCGGCTGCCCTGAGAGGCGGAGCCGGGCGGGCGGCGCGGTACGGCGGGCCCGTCAGGCGGCCTCGGGGCGCACGCGTTCGTAGACGCCCTCGCTCCGGCGCAGTTCGTGCAGGTCCACGAGGTACCGCCGGAGCGTCACATGGTCGATGTCGTCGGAACCCTCGCACCAGGCCCGCAGTCGCTCGTTCACGACCCGCTCCGGGTAGGCGACCCCCGGCTCGAAGGTCCGCTCCGCGATGTGCCGCAGCACCTGCTGCTTGCGGGTCCACCGGGCCGGCAGCCGGAGCAGGCGCCCGCCCCGGACGAAAGTGGCCACCGCATCGCCCGCGGCGGGGCGCGCGGAACCCTCCGCTCCCCGCGGGCGGGCCAGCGCGCGCAGGAGGTCGTGGGCGACGGCCAGGCCGTCCTCCGGTCCGTCGGTCACGGCGCCGTGCTCGCGCAGTCTGAGCAGGGCGAGGGCCGTGTCCTTGAGCGGGAGGCCTGCCGTCTCGGCGACCTGCCGGGTGCTGCGCGCGCCCAGCGCCACCGCCGCGAAGGCCCGCAACCTGTTCTCCTCGGCGAGCAGGCCGATCAGCTGCCGCGACCGCTCACCCGCGTCGGGAACGTCGCCGGGAGCGCTGTCAGGAACGTTGTCCGTGTCCATACCGGGAGGGTAGGGGCGGGCCCCGGCCGACGCCCGTGAATAAATCCCGGCCCCGCGCAGCCGCCCCCTCCGTCTAAGCGGCGCCACCCCTTCTGTCGAAGCGGCGTCACCCTCTCCGTCGAAGCGGCGCCGCCCTGCCGTTGAAAGGGTGATCCGCCGCTGATCACCGTGACCAGCTCCGTGCGGGGCCGTTGAACGGGAAGTGCGGCGGCGGGCCTGCCGCCGCGCTTTCCGAGCTACAAAAGGAGAACGTGATGTCTCGCATCGCGAAGGCAGCCGCTGTCGCTCTCGGTACCGGTGCCGTGGTGGTCGGCGGGGCCGGGCTGGCTCTGGCCGACGCGGGCGCTCATGGCGCCGCCCTCGGTTCGCCCGGCGTGGTGTCCGGCAACGTGGTCCAGGTTCCGGTGAACATCCCGGTCAACGTGTGCGGGAACACCGTCGACGTCGTCGGACTGCTCAACCCGGCCTTCGGCAACGCCTGCGTCAACCACAGCGACAAGCCCGGCAACCCGCGTCCGGGTCACGACGGCTACGGCAGCTGAGCCGACCGGCGCGACGGGCACGACAGCACAGCGCACCACGCACGACAGGGAAGGGCCCCGGCACTCCGAGCTGCGGGGCCCTTCCCGCGTGCGGGCACGTGCCGCTCACGCGTACCGGTAGATCCGGCTCACGTCCTCCAGCTGGTCCGGTGTCTCGTCCCACGGCGGCAGCTTCTCGTGCCGGGCGACGACCCGCTGGTGCTGCTCGTCGGCGACGCCGGGCGGTTCGGCCGGGAGGTAGCGGTGGCTGCGGTGCGCCCGCTGCCAGCGGTACCACTGCAGGTCGAGGAAGGCGTGGTGCAGCCAGAACACGGGGTCGTTGACGGACGCGCCGCCGAGCATGGCGCCGCCGACCCAGCGGTGCACCCGGTTGTGGTTCTTCCAGGAGCCGCTGCCGCTGCCGGGCCCCCAGCCCTCCAGCTTGTTGCGGAAGCCGTTGCGGGCGGTGGAGTCCCAGGGCCGGGCGTCGTAGACGGGGTCGTCCAGCGCCCAGTTCAGCTCGCTGCGGGTGGGAAGCTGGAGCGGGGCGGCCGAGCGGCCGAGGTCCCGGGTGAGGAACTTGCCGTCGGTGACGCCCTCCCTCAGGGTCCAGTGGCCCGCCGCGTAGGCGAACGGGCCGGTCGTCACCTGCCGGTCGGAGCGGCGCCCGTTCCCGCCGAGCAGGTCCTTGGTCCACGGCACGGAGGTCGTCGTACGGTCCCGGGTCCAGTCCCAGTACGGCACCGTCACCGACGAGTCGATCCGGCGCAGCGCCCGTTCCAGTTCCAGCAGGAACCTGCGGTGCCAGGGCAGGAAGGACGGCGCCATGTGGGCGGTGCGCAGGCCGTCCTCGCCGTCGGTGGTGTAGAAGTCGATGTGCAGGCGCACGAACTCGTCGTACTGGCCGCGTCGTTTGAGCGTGAGCAGCGCGTTCACGAACCGTCGCCGCTCGTCCGCGGTGAGCGTGCTGACGTTCTTACGCACGTACGCCATGCTGTCCCCCCATGTGCGCGTGCTCTCCCGGGCTCCCGCCGGTGAGCCGGCCCGGCGCGAGGTCGCGCAGCTCCCGGCCCGGTCCGATCTCGTCCACGGCCGCCCGGGTCGCCTCCAGCGGTGTCCGGTACGACGTGTAGTGGTCGACCATGCTGAGCCAGGTGCCGTCGGCCCGGCGCATCAGGTGCAGCGGGCGGCCGTCGACGGTGATCCGCCACTCGCCCCCGTCCGCCTGGCGCCCCGCGGCCGGTACCAGGACGCCCTGGATACGGCGGCCCCGATAGGTCTCGTCGAAGGAGCTGCCGCCGGAACTCCCGCCCGACGGCGCGGGCCGGGAGGCGGCGACGACCGGGGCCAGCCCCAGCGCCGCCGTGGAGGCCAGCAGCCTCCGCGCCACCTCCCTCCGGGACGGTCTCGCCGCTCCCGCTCCGGTCCGCTGCTCCGCACCGACCGCCACTTCGCCGACACCGACGACCATGCTCGCTCCTTGTCCGGGATCAGATTCCGTACCGGCTAACCGGCCGAGAGCGCGTGGGGTCACTGAAGCGAAGCCGTACGGCGGGTACGGCCGCCCGGCTGGGGTCTTCCGTTCGGATCAGGCCGGGCCCGGCACCGGACCCCGCGAGCCCGGCATGATCCGAACGAGAGGCCCTAGAGTCCCGGGCCCGTGCCCAGGTTGCCGTCGGCGACGGTCCGCAGGACCGGGGCGAGCACGCCGGCCTGGGGCAGCTTGGCGGCGGGGAGGCCGAAGTTGCCTCCGTCGGGCGCGGTCAGGGGGGCGTCGAGGGACAGGCCGGGGGCGAGGGCCCGCAGGTCGCCCGCGGGCGCGTCGACGTCGAGGTGGTCGAAGCCGTCGCCGAGGAGGTGCGGCAGCGGAGCCCTGGCGTCCAGGCCGGGCAGCCCACTGGTCACCGGCAGCTGGGGCAGGGTGCGGTCGGGCAGGAGCCGGCCCGTGACGTACCGGGGTCCGTCGGGTGCGCCCGGCTTCGGCAGCGGCAGCTCGGCGGCGAGCCTCGGCACCTCCATGCCGAGCGCCGTGGAGGCGCCGCCCAGGGGCACCGGGACGGGGACCGTGCCGGCCGCCGCGGCCGGGCCGGCGGCCCCCACGGTGGCCGCGATGCCCGTGACGACGGCGGCGAGGGTTCCTCGGGTGGTCGGCTTCATGTCAGGTACGGTCCCTTTCAGGAGGCGGGGTGTTCGACGTCCGCCGGTATGCGGGGGCCGGCGTCCGTACCGCGTAACGAGCGGAAAACGCCTATATTTCGGAATTCGCCCGGGTGCCGTAATAGTCGGCTCGTCGGTCAGCACCGGATTTCGGCTGCCCCGGGGGCTGAGCCCGGGTTCTCCGGCGGCTCGAACTCGTGCACGGTGACGGCCCGGGCGGCCGGCGGCCCGGCCGCACCGCTGACGACGGGCGGCGGGGCGGGACCGCGGCCGGCGTCGGCGCCGGCGCCGGTGTCCCGGTGGATCAGACCCGCAGGCCGCGGGCGGGTAGATAGGCGTGCGCGGCGGCGTTCGTCGTCTCCGGGGCTCCTGCGAACGCGGCCAGCTCCGCGCCCCCGGCCGGCCGGCGGGGACCGGTCGAGGGACAGACGCGCGTGGTGAACATGAAGTAGGTGTAACCGAGTTTCTCGACCGCCCTCAGCCACTCCGCCGGCGGGGTGACCTGGGTGGTGACGTGCGGCATCTGCAGGACGATCTGGCCCGCGACGACCAGCATGCCGACCTTCAGGCTGGGCCGGGTGGTGCCGTCGACCGGGTCGCCGCCCACGGGCAGGCCCATCTCGTCGAGGAGCCGCGCCACGGCGGCGGACGCGCCCTCCGGGCCGTCCGGGCCGTCACCCAGCGAGCAGGCGAGGAGACACGGCGTCCTGCCGTCGCCCTCCTCGTTCCTGGCCATCCAGGCGAGCAGGGCGAGCGTGCCTAGGTCGGCGGCGCGGAAGGGGCGGATTTCGCTGGATACAGAGGTCACCGCGCGACCATATCGACGGGCCGTGGCGTGACCCGGCGGCTTCTCACCCTTCCGGAGCAACCCCCGGGGCCGCTCCACACGATCGAGGGACGGGGGCCCCGGGCACGCACCGGGGCCGGTCCGCGTGGATGCGGTACCGGCCCCGGCGGGAACGGGCGTCAGTGCTGCAGGGGCAGGCCGCCGAGCAGCCCCCGCTGGTTGAGGGTGGTGGTGACCCCCTTCACGCTGCTGAGCACGGAGTCCTTGTTCTCCGTGTTCAGCGCGTCCGACTGGTGCTGCAACGGCATCAGGTCCCGCACGGCGGGCGGCTTCTCGGCCAGCTCGGCGAGCGCGCCGTTGAGGCTCATCGGCGGCAGGTGCCGTGCGTCGTAGGCGAACGCGGGTGCGGCGACGCCGGCAAGGGCCACGGAACCGGCGACAACGGCGGCGGCCTTCAGGGACTTCATCGTGTTCCTTTCTTCGGCAACTCACGTCACCCGGGGGATTCTGACGCCCTGCCTAACGATGTCCGGCCGGGGCGGAAACCCCGCACCGAGAAGACATATGAAATTGCCGTACGGTCCGGTGAATCGCCCACGTCAGCCGGTCGTCGGCCGGCCCGACACCGCGGGGAGGCTGGGCAGCGGGACGAGGGAGGGCAAGGACGGCAGGGGCGCCAGGGACGGCAGGGATTCGACAGTGGGGGTGGACGCGTCCTTGCCGAGGAGGGTCGTCCCGAGCAGGTCGACCAGGCCGGACACCACGTCGGTGGCGGACGAGAGGAGCTGGTCGAGGTGGTCGGTGACCGCCTTCACCAGGTTGTCGATCGCGGTCTGCAGGGCGGAGAGCGCGTCACTGGCGAGGTCGCGGGACGAGGGCAGCTTGGCGATGCCGCCGTGCCGTGTGGCCGCCCGCGCGGCCAGGGCCACCGGGGCGGCGGAGGCCGCGTGCGCGACCGGCGACGCGGGGGCGGCGGGGGCCGCGGGTTTGGCCGGGGTGCTCGGTACGGCGGCGGGCTTGGCGGAGGTCGTCGAGGAAGCCGGGGCGGTGGGCGCGGCGGGCTTGGCCGAGTTCGCCGGGGACGCGGGGGCCGTGGGGGCGGTGGAGGCCGCCGGAGTGGTGGCCGCTGCCGGCTTGGCGGACGTCGACGACGACGCGGGCGCGGTCGGCGCGGCGGTGGCCGTGGGAGCCGCGGGCTTCGCGGAGGCCGCCGGTGACGCGGACGCCGTGGGCCTCGCGGAAGTCGCCGCAGGCGCGGACGCCGTGGGCGTGGCCGTCGTCGGTTTCGCCGGTGCCGTGGACGCCGCCGGAGCCGTGGGTGTCGCGGGCTTCGCCGCGGTCGTGGGCGTGGCCGCCGTAGGCGTCGTCGCCGTGTCGGTCGCCGGCTTCGCCGCGGTCGTGGGCGTCGTCTGGGCCGCGGGCTTGGCGGGCGTCGCGGGCGCCGCCGCGGGCTGGACGGCCGCCGTCGCCGGGGCGACCGGCTTCGGGTCGGTGGCGGCCTTGGCGACGGCCGCCTTCGCCGCCTCCCCGAGCCTTCTGGCCTCGTCGGCGGGGAGCTTGCCCCGCTCCAGCGACCGGTTGACCAGATCCACGACCGGATCGAGCGCGGAGTCCGTCTGGCCCAGGGCTCTCACCTGGGCGAGCAGCTTCTCCTTGGCCGCGGCCGGAACGGGCGCCCGGGAGGCGGCACGGTCGTGTTCCCGGGCCGCGTCGGCAGCGACCGCGACCGGGCCGGTGATCCCGACCAGGACGGACGCGCAGAGAACGGTGGACGCAAGACGCCGGGCCGGCACATCGCGCATGGGTGTTCCTCTCGGTGGACAGTGGGACCTGACCCCACCGTCGATTCACCGATCGCTCACCGCAACCGCTCACCCACCTGCTGTGACCCGTCTGGAGCACGAAACCGGCCGCCCACCCCGCGACGAACGAGCGGGACGGACGGCCGGCACCGAAGGGTGGCGCCCCGACGTCAGTGGCTGACGCAGGTGTTGCCGAACGCCGGGTTCAGCAGCGCGATGACGTCCACCGTGTTACCGCACAGGTTGATCGGCACGTGGATCGGAACCTGAATGGCGTTGCCGGACAGCACGCCGGGCGAGCCGGCGGCGACGGCGCCCGCACCGGCGTCGGCGGAGGCCACGCCGGCACCGCCGGCGACGGCCGCGACGGCGGCGGAGGTCAGGACCAGGCCCTTCGCGATACGCGACATGGAGAGGTGCTCCTTGGGGTCGACACAAACATCCGGGCGGGATGCCCGGCGTTGTGTCAACGCGTGGCGCTCCCGGGAGTTGTGCCGCCAATGGAGTGACAGGCGGGCGACACGCCTTCACGACTCCGACGCAGGTGCGCGGTTTCTGATGGTTGGTCCGGTCAGCCGCTAGGGTTGCGGCCCTCCGCAGCACATGCGAAAGGGCTCGCCGTCATGCGCACGTTCCCGGGCCCGCCGCCGCGTACGACGGCGGGCGCCTCCGCCGCCCTCCCCATCCGCGCGACGCGCACGCCGTCCCCCGCTCCCCGGCGTACGCCCGTCGCGCGGCGCGACCGCGTCCCTCCCCCGAACGACGTACCCGGCCCCACGATCAGCGCACCGGGTGACGTACCCGCCCGGCGGGTTCCGGCCTACGCCGACACGCTCGGCCACGACCCCGGCGTGTGCGATCTCGGCCGGGCTCTGCGACGGGGCGGTGACCAGCCGGGCTCCCGGCTCGTTTCCCACGCGGACGCGGCACGGGCCGGCGCGCTCTTCGCCGCCGCCAACGCCCTGAGGTAACGCACGCGTTCACGACCGCAGTCCCGAGAGCGCCCCCGTGAGCGAGGTAACCCGCGAATGCACCATCCAGCACCCGACCTTCGGCCCCGGGTCCTGCACCTCGCGCAACCCGTCGACGGCGGTGTCGCCCGGGTCGTGCTCGACCTGGCCCGCGCCCAGCTCGCCGCGGGCCTGCGGGTCACGGTGGCCTGCCCGGGCGGCGCACTCGCCGCCGGCCTGCGCGAGCTGGGCGCCGACGTCCGGGACTGGCGCGCGGGCCGGTCCCCGGGTCCCGGCCTGCCGGGCGAGGTACGGCGACTCGCACGCCTGGTCGACGAGGTACGGCCCGCACTGGTGCACGCGCACAGCGCGAAGGCCGGCCTGGCCGGGCGGCTCGCCGTCCGCGGGCGGATCCCGACCGTGTTCCAGCCGCACGCCTGGTCCTTCGAGGCGGTCGGCGGCCTCACCGCGGCCCTCGCCCTGCGCTGGGAGCGGTGGGGGGCGCGCTGGGCGGACCGGGTGGTGTGCGTCAGCGAGGCGGAGCGTGCGACAGGTCTGCGCGCCGGGGTACGCGCGGCGTACGCGGTCATCCCGAACGGCATCGACACGACCCGCTTCGCACCGGCTCCGGCCACCGGCACCTCCGCGGTCCCCGCGCTGGACGGCACGGTTCACGCCTCCACCACCGAGGACCACCCCTTCGACACCGAAGCCGAAGACCGCCCCCTCGTCGTCTGCGTGGGCCGCCTCTGCCGGCAAAAGGGCCAGGACGTCCTGCTGCGCGCTTGGCGGGACGTCCTGGGCGCGCTGCCCCGGGCGAGACTGGTGCTGGTCGGCGACGGCCCGGACCGGGAGGGCTTACGCCGACAGGCGCCCCCGTCCGTGGAGTTGGCCGGTGCCGTCGCCGACCCCGTCCCCTGGTACCGGTCCGCCGACCTGGTGGTGCTGCCCTCGCGCTGGGAGGGCATGGCGCTCGCCCCGCTGGAGGCGCTGGGGTGCGGCACCCCCGTCGTCGTCACCGATGTCGGCGGCGCCCGCGAGAGCCTGCCGCCGGCGCTCGCCGCGCACTGTCTGGTGCCGCCGGAGGATCCCGTGGCGCTGGCCGGCGCGATCACCGCGCTGCTGTCCGACCCACCGCTGCGCGCGGCGCTCGGCGACCAGGGCCGCGGGCACGTCCTGTCGACGCACGACGTACGGCACACCGCCGAACGGTTCGCGGCCCTCTACGGCGAACTCCTCCGCACCACCGACACGGGCGCCGGTGCCGCCGGCACGAGCCTCGGCACCACCGACACCGACTTCGGCACGGCCGACACCGGCTCCGACATCGCCGACACGGGCACCGGCATCAACACCGCCGACGCGGACCCCCACACCGCCGCCCCAGCTCCCGGCCGCCCCGCCGACATCGCCTCCGGCACCCTCGCCCCCAGGCCCGGCCCCGGCACCCTCACCCCCGCCCCCGGCCCCGCCGGCACCGCCCCCGGCACCGCCCCCGGCACCACCGTCCCCGCCCCCGGCAACGCCGCTCCCCGCCCCGTCAGCCCGTCCGGGGCCGGTGGAAGCGCCCGGCCCGTGTCCCCCGAGTGCAGGGAGTCCATCCCCTCGTGACTGCGGAAAGCACCGTTCCCTCCCCCGGCTCGCAGCCATGGGACCACGGATTCTCGCCCGTCTCGGTGTTGCCGGCCCGCGCCGCCGGCGGCTTCCGGTTCCCGGTGCGGCGCCCACCCGCGCGCCCCGCCTCCCCACTGCCGCTGCTCGCCGCCGATCTGTTCGCCGCGCTGGCGGGCGCGGTCGCGCTGGACGAAGCCGCCCGCCGGCCGGTGCTCGTCGCCGCCCTGGTGTCCGGCGCGCTGCTGCTGCGCCCGTACTCCGCGCGGCCGGTGCCCGGTGTGCTCGAAGAACTCCCCGTGGTGTGCGGGCGGATCGCGGTGGCCTGGCTGGGCCTCGCCGCGCTGCTCGCCGCGCACGCCCCCGAACGCGCCCTCACCGCCGGGACCCTGCTGCTGGGCTGGGCGCTGCACGCGGCGGCGGCCGGCGTGGGCCGGGGCGCGGTGTACTGGCGGCGCCGGGTCGTACTGCGCCGCCACCCGCGGCCCGCCCTGGTGATCGGGCCCGCGGCGACCGCGCAGCGGGTGGCCGCGGCACTGCTCCGCCGGCCGGGCTGCGGGGTGCGCCCGGTGGGCGTGGTCGCGGAGGACCCGGACGGCGCCGGCGGACTGCCGGTGCTCACCACCGGCGAGGAAGTGGAACGGGCGCTGATCCAGAACGGGGTCCAGGTCGTCCTCACCGTCCACCCGGCCGTGCGCACGGAGAAGGGGCCGCTGTTGCGGGCGCTCGCCGAGTCCGGCTGCGCGCTGTGGGAGGTGGACGCGGACAGCCCGGCGTACGAGGTGCGCGACCAGCTCGCCGGGTTCGCCGTGCGCCGGCTGGACCTGGGCGCGCGGCGGCGGACGAGCGTGGCCAAGCGGCTGCTGGACGTGGCGGTGTCCGGGGCGCTGCTGGTGCTGGTCAGCCCGCTGCTGGTGGTGTGCGCGGCGGTGCTGCGGCTCACCGGCGGTCCCGGGGTGGTGTTCCGGCAGGAGCGCATCGGCAAGGACGGCCGTCCCTTCACGCTGCTGAAGTTCCGCACCCACCGCCCGGCCGACGAGCACGAGGCGGCCACCCGGTGGAGCGTGGCCGACGAGCGGCGGATGAACCCGTTCTGCCGGTTCCTGCGGCAGGCCTCGCTGGACGAGCTGCTCCAGCTCTGGAACGTCTTCCGGGGCGACATGAGCCTGGTCGGCCCGCGCCCCGAACGGCCGTACTTCGTCGCCCGGTTCAGCCAGACCTACCCGGGGTACGCGGCACGCCACCGCATGCGGACCGGCATCACCGGGCTCGCCCAGATCAACGGGCTGCGCGGCGACACCTCGATCGAGGACCGGGCCCGTTTCGACAACGCCTACATCGACAACTGGTCGCTGTGGCAGGACGTCTGCATCCTGCTGCGGACCGCCGCCGCGCTGGTGCGGTCCACGGGGAGCTGACCGATGGCCCTCCCCCTGCCGCTCCGGCACCCCGCGCGGCTGTCCCCGGTCCTGCCGGTGGTGGCCGTCGTCGCGCTGCTCGCGCTGCCGGTCGCCCCCGGCGACGAGGGCGGCGCGGGGCCCGCCGACGCGGTGTCCGCGCTGGTCGTCGTCTTCTGCGCGGTACGGCTGCTGCGCGCGCGCCGCCGTCCGCTCGGCCGGACCGCCGCGCTGCTCCTCGGGCTGCCGGTGCCCGGTCTCGCGCTGGCCGCGCTGCACGCGGTCTCGCCGGGCGCCGGGCTCACCGGCCTCGGCCGTTACCTCCAGGTCTTCGTGCTCGTCCCGGCCGCCGTCGTGCTCCTCGTCCGTGATCGGGCCGACCTGCGGCTGCTGGCCTGGGCGTTCGTGGCGCTCGGCGGCTGGCAGGGGGCGGTCGGCGCGCACCAGTACGTCACCGGCACCGGCGCCTCCTACCAGGGCCAGGACGTCCGCGCGGTCGGCACCTTCGGCGTGTCGGACGTGATGGGCATGGCCACGGTGGTGTCGTTCGGGCTGGTGTGCGCGGTGGGTCTGGCGCTCGGCCGGACGTCGCCGAGGGAGCGGACGCTCGCCGTCTGCTGCGCGCTGGCCCTGTCGGTTCCGCTCGCCCTGTCCTTCAGCCGGGGCGCCTGGATCGCGACGGTGGTCACGGTCACCGTGCAGCTGGTGCTGTCCGGGCCGCGCCGGGCGCTGAGGGTGGGCGCGGCGGCGGTGGCCGCGTGCGTGGTGCTGGTGGGCGGGCTGGGCGTGGGTACGGCGATGCTCCAGGAGCGGATCGACAGCATCACGCGGGTCACCGACGCGCCCGACCAGTCGGTCACCGACCGGTACACGATGTGGGCCGCGGCCACCGGCATGTGGCGCGACCGCCCGCTGACCGGCGTCGGCCTGAAGGGCTTCCCCGAGTACCGCGACGGCTACGCCTCGCTCGCGCTGTCCTCGGGCAGCGACACCGAGGGCGCGGGCGCGGCGTTCCGCCGGCAACCGCTGTTGTCCCCGCACAACATGTACCTGCTGGCGCTGAGCGAACAGGGCCTCATCGGGCTGCTGTGCCTCGCGGGCGGCTGGCTGGCCCTGCTGGCGTGCGCGCTGCGCGGCCTGTGGCGGGCCCGTGCGCCCGGCGGCCGGGGCCTGGACTGCGCGCTGGTCGCCTGCGGGCTGCTGGTGTGGCAGCTCGTGGACTTCGCGTACGCCGACATCGGCGGCCCGTCGACCGTGCTGACGGCGGTGTGCTTCGGCCTGGTCGCCTGGTGGGCGCTGATCGGCGGCGACCAGGCGGGCTCCGGCGAGCACACCGCCGTACCGGCCCGGCGGGACAGGCGGCCGGGGCAGGCGGTACTGCGATGAAGGTCCCGGCGCCCTGTGCGCGCCCCGCGTCCCACGCGTTCCGCGCCGGGCCGCGCCCCGCGAGGCGGCCGAGATGACCACGCCCAGGACCGAGGGGACGCCGACCCCGGAATCCGGCGCCGCACCAGGACCGGGTGCCTGCCGTCCGGCGCTCGGGCCGGCACGGGACACCGCGTCCTGCCCGCCGGCGCTCGGCACGGAACCGGAATCCAGCGCGCCCCGGCCGGTAGGTGACCCCCACCCGGAACCCGGCACCTCCTGGCCGGCACCCGGTGGGCACCCGCTGTCCGGCCCGCCCCGGCCGGCGCCGGACGCCGTGCCGGCAGGCGGGACCGGTGGGGTGCGTCTGCCCGGAGCCCGGCCGGCCGAGGCGGTCACGGGGGCGGGTCCGGTCGGTCCGCTCCGTCCCCCGGTGCCACCGGTGCCCCCTCCCGCCCGGCACGCGCCGCCGACACGGCGTTTCCTCGCCCAGGCCACCCTCGTCACCGCGTCGCTCTCCATGGCGGCGGCGCTGCTCGGGCTGGTGCGGGACCAGTCGCTGGCCCGGCTGTTCGGGGCCGGGCGGGACACGGACGCCTTCCTGGTCGCGTGGACGGTGCCGGAGTTCGCGGCGACGCTGCTGATCGAGGACGGGCTGGCCTTCGCGCTGATCCCGGCGTTCAGCATGGCCCTGGCCCGCCGCGCGCAGGGCGCCCCGGGCGATCCGGTGCGGGCACTGGTGGCCGGCACGCTGCCCCGGCTGGCCCTGGGTTTCACGGCGGTCGGGGCACTGCTCGCGGTGGCCGCGCCGCAGTTCGTCACCGTGCTCGCGCCGGGCCTGCCCGACCCCGCCCTCGCCGTGGACTGCACCCGGCTCACCGCGACCTGCGTGCTGAGCTTCGGCCTCGCCGGGTACTCCAGCGCGGCGCTCAGGGCCCACCGCCGCTTCCTGGCGCCGGCCGCGATCTACCTCGCGTACAACGTCGGCATCATCACGGCGATGTACGCGCTCGGCGGCCGGTGGGGGGTGCGGTCGGCCGCGTTCGGGGTGGCGGCGGGCGGCTGTCTGATGGTGCTGGTCCAGCTCCCTTCCCTGGTACGGCAGTTGCACCGCCGCCGGGCCGGCCGGACGGAGGCCGGGGCCGCCCCGGTCGCGCAGCCGCTGGCCGTGCCGCTGCTGGCCACCGTGCTGCTGTTCGCGCTGTGCCGGCAGTCGCAGGTGCTGATCGAACGGTTCCTCGCCTCCGAACTGCCCGCCGGGGCCATCTCGCACCTGAACTACGCGCAGAAGGTCGCGCAGATCCCGATGACGCTGTCGATGATGCTGTGCACGGTCACCTTCCCGGTGGTGGCCCGGGCGCTGGCCGACGGCGACACGGAGCGGGCCCGGGACCGGGTGGAGCGGGACCTGGCGCTGGCCGGCTGTCTGGTGCTGCTCGGCACGGCCGCGGTCGTGGCCTGCGCGCCGCAACTGATCGGACTGCTGTTCCAGCGCGGCGCGTTCACCGCCCAGGACACCGCGGCGACCGCCGGTGTGATGCGGGTCTACGCGCTCGGCCTGCTCGGCCAGACCCTGACCGGCGTCCTGGTCCGTTCCTACTTCTCGGCGGGCCGCGCCGCCTGGTACCCGGTGGCCGCGATGGCCGCGGGCATCGTCGTGACCTCCTGGACCGGTGCCTGGACGCTGGGGACCTGGGGGGTCACCGGGATCGCCGCCGCGAACGCCACGGGCATCACCCTCACCGCCGTGCTGCTCCTCGCCGGGATGCGGCGCGGGAGCGTGCCCGTCCGGACCGGGCCGGTGCTGCGCGAGCTGAGCCGGCCGCTGCGGGCGGCGGTGGTGGCCACCGTGGCCGGCGGATTCGCGGGGAGCATACCGGCGGGCCCGCTCGCCGGGCTGGCCGCCGGCGGCACCACGGTGACCGTCGTGTTCGTCCTGCTCGGCTGGGCGCTGGGCGCCCAGGGCTTCGCCCCCGCACTCCGTTCCGTACGCACCCTCACCCGAAAGCTCGCCCATGCCGTCCTCCGTTGAGTCCCCGGCCCCCGCCCGGCACCTCACCCCCGGCCCGGTCCCGTGGATCGCCATGTACCACTCGGTCGGCGACTGCTCCGACGACCCGTACCACCTCACGGTCAGCCCGGACCGGCTGGAGCGGCAACTGCGCTGGCTGCGCCGGCGGGGGCTGCGCGGGGTGTCGGTCACCGAACTCCTCGCCGCCCGCGCCCGGGGCGGGGGACGGGACCTGGTGGCGCTCACCTTCGACGACGGGTACGCCGACTTCCTCGGCAACGCCCTGCCGTCGCTGACCCGTTGGGGATGCACGGCGACCCTGTTCGTGCTGCCCGGCCGGCTCGGCGGCGACAACGCCTGGGACCCCCTCGGCCCGCGCAAGCCGCTGCTGACCGCCGACGGCATCCGGCGGGCCGCCGCCGCGGGCATGGAGATCGGCTCGCACGGCCTCACCCACGTCGACCTCACACGGGCCGGCGACGGCCTGCTGAGGGCCGAGACCGCCGGGAGCCGGGCGGTCCTGGAGGAGCTGACCGGCACCCCGGTCACCGGGTTCTGCTACCCGTACGGCACGGTCGACGGGCGTGTCGTGGAGGCCGTGCGGGAGGCCGGTTACGCCTACGCCTGCGCCATCGACCCCGGTGAGCTGACCGGCCCGCATGTCCTGCCGCGCGTGTACATCGGGCAGAACGACACCGCCGTACGCCTGTTCCTGAAGTACCGGCTGCACCGGCTGCGCCGGCGGCCCGTCGAGGGGCTGCGGTGAGGGCCCTGCACATCATCACCGGGCTCGGCGTGGGCGGCGCCGAGCAGCAACTGCGGCTGCTGCTGCGGCACCTGCCGGTGGAGTGCGAGGTGGTGACCCTGACCAACCCCGGGCCGGTGGCCGACGGTCTGGCGGCCGACGGGGTCCCGGTGACCCACCTCGGCATGACCGGGAACCGCGACCTGGCCGCGCTGCCCCGGCTGGCCGGGCACATCCGGCGCGGCCGGTACGACCTCGTGCACACCCATCTCTACCGGGCCTGCCTGTACGGCCGGATCGCCGCCCGGCTGGCCGGCGTCCGCGCGGTCGTCGCCACCGAACACTCCCTCGGCGACTCGCAGATGGAGGGCCGGCCGCTGACCACCGGGGTGCGCGCGCTGTACCTGCTGGGCGAGCGGCTGGGCCGCTCCACCGTCGCCGTCTCCCCCACGGTCGCCGCCCGGCTCGCCCGCTGGGGGGTGCCCGCGCCGCGCGTCGAGGTCGTGCCCAACGGCGTCGACCTGGCGCGGTTAGCCTTCGACCCGGACGCCCGCCGGTGCACCCGCGACCGGCTCGGGCTGCCCGCCGACGCGTTCGTCATCGGCGGCATCGGCCGGCTCGTCCCCGGCAAACGCTTCGACGTGCTGATCCACGCCCTCGCCCGGCTGCCCGCCGACTGCCGGCTGCTGCTGGTCGGCGGCGGCCCGCAGGAGCCCGCGCTGCGGCGGGCCGCGCGGGAGGCGGGGGTCGCCGGACGGGTGCTGTTCACCGGGGAGCGGCCGTACCTGCCGGACGGCTCCGCCGGACCCGGCCTGCCCGCGCTGGCGTCGGCGATGGACGTGCTCGCCGCGCCCTCCCCCGAGGAGGCGTTCGGCCTGGCGGTCGTGGAGGCGCTGGCGGCCGGACTGCCGGTGCGCTACACCTCCTGCCCCGCCCTGGAGGACCTGCCGTCCGGGGCCGCCCCGGACGCGGTGCGGGTCCCGTGCGACGCCGACGCCTACGCCCGCGCGCTCGCCGGGGTCCGCGCCGCCGGGCCCGGTCCGCGCACCGCCCCCGAGGCGGCCCGCCACTACTGCATCACCCGCAGCGCCGCCCGGCTCATGGACGTCTACGCGGCGGCGCTCGCCCGCACGGTCCCCCCGTCCCGATCCCCCGAGGGAGTCATCCCGTCATGACCGACAACCGCGTCCACCGCCGCCCCTTGCGCCCCTCCCGTCTGCGTGCGCTCCCGCCCTGGTCGCTGGTGGCGGCCGGGGTCCTCGCGGGCGGGCTGCTGGGCGGCGGGTACGGCGTGCTCAGGGCCCCGGAGTACACGGCGACCAGCTACGTCGTCGCCGTCCCCACCGAGCGGTCCGACACCGCGACCGCGCTGGGCTTCGCGCAGGCCTACGGCCGGGTCGCCACCCAGATCGCCGTGCTCGGCGACGCCCAGGCGTGGGCCGGGGTGCCGACGGCCACCCTGCGCGACAGCGTGCGCGCCGCGACCTCGCCGGACGCCCCGATGGTCGCCGTCTCCGCCACCTCCGACCGCCCGGCTAGGGCCGCCGACATGGCCAACGCGGTCGCCCGCGCGCTCACCCGGCACGCCGACGCCGCCGAGGCCGACACGCACGTCCACCTCGTGCAGTTCTCCCGCGCGGTGACGCCCGGCGCGCCCACCTCGGCGTCCGCCGGGGTGACCGGACTCGTCGGGGCGAGCGCGGGCGGGCTGCTCGGTGCCCTCGCGCTGCTGGTCCGTCCCCGGCGCCGGCCGCGGGAGGAGACGCTCCGCCCCGCCTCGGTGCCCGGTCCGGCCCTGGCCGCCGACGCGCACGGCCAGCTGTGACCGCGACCTACTCGCCGGGCCTCGCGCGTCCCGCCCGCCCCACGGAACTCGTCAGCGAACTCGTCACCGACGCCGACGCCTTCGCGGCGCTGGGCCCGGCCTGGGCGCGGCTCCACGCGCGGTGCGCCGCCGCGACACCGTTCCAGAGCCACGCCTGGCTGCACTCCTGGTGGCTGTCGTACGGACGGCGCGGGCGGCTCCGGCTGGTGGTGGTGCGGGCGGGCCGGGAGCTGGTGGCCGTCGCGCCGCTGATGCTGGTCCGCCGGCCGCTGCCCGCGCTGGTGCCGCTCGGCGGGACGATCTCCGACTACACGGACGTGCTGCTGGACGACGGCGACGACGGACGGGCGGCCGGCGCGCTCACCGAGGCGCTCAGGGACGCGGCCCGCACGGCGCTGGTCGACTTCGGCGAGGTCCGCCCGGGCGGTGCGGTGGAACAGGTCTACGACCGCTGGCGCGGGCCGCGCCGGACGCTGTGCGACTCGCCGTGCCTGGAACTGCCCGCCGTGTCCATGGAGGAGCTGATCGCCCGGCTGCCGTCGAAGAAGTCGGGGCAGCGGGTGCGGGCCAAGCTGCGCCGGCTGACCGCGCTGGGCGTGCGGCGGCGGACGGTGGGCCCCGACGAGGTCGACGCGGCGCTCGAACGGCTGCTGGAGCTGCACCGGATGCAGTGGCAGGGGCGGAAGGTGACGAGCGAGCACCTGCGGCCCCGGTTCCGCGAGCACCTGGTCCGCGCGGTGGGCCCGATGGTGCGCGCGGGGAACGCGGTGGTCACCGAGTTCCGGCTCGGCGACGAGGTGGTGGCCGTCGACCTGACCCTGCTCTCGGGCGGCCTGGCCGGCGGCTATCTCTACGGCGCGCATCCGGGACTGCGGCAGCGGAAGGCGGACGTGGCGGTGATGCTGCTGGACGCCTGCGCCGAGCACGCCGGCGACGGCCGGCGCGGCACGCTGAGCCTGCTGCGCGGCGACGAGCCGTACAAGCACCACTGGCGGCCCGAGCGGGTCGTCAACCGGCGGCTGCTCATGGCCCGGCGGCGCACCGCCCCGCTGCTGGCGGCCGCGCTGTGCGACGCGGCCGTCCGGCAGCGGGGCCGGGGGGCGGTGCGGCGGTGGCGGGAACGGGGGCGGGGTTAGCGGTTCCGCGACCACCAGTCGAAGGGGAGGCAGAGGTTTCCGCCGAGCCAGTACCCCCAGTTGCCCGGGCCCAGCGACGAGCAGCCGGCCGGGGGCCCGGTGGTGGGGGCCGACGTGGGGGCCGGGGGCGGCGGGGGCACCGGGCCGGGCTGCTCGGTGCGGCCGTACAGGGCGGCCCGGTAGATCCGTGACGAGCGGGGATTGGCCGCGCACTGCCACACGCCGTGCGGGCAGTAGTCGGTCAGCGTGTTGTACAGCGGCTTGTGCTCGTCGATCCAGTCGAGCATGCGCCGCATGTACTCGGCGTCGTCACCGTTCTGGAAGAGCCCCCATTCCGGATAGGACAGGGGCTTGCCGTGGGCCTTCGCGAAGTCCACGTGCTGCTGGAGGCCGTAAGGCTCGGCGACCTGGTCGTCGAAGGACAGCCCGCTGGGCTGGTCGTAGGCGTCCATGCCGATGATGTCGACCGTGGCGTCGCCGGGGTAGCACTCCGTCCACGGTACGGCGTCCCGGCCGCGGCTCGGCGTGAAGTCGAACCGGAACCGCTGCCCCGGCACCGAGCGCATGGTGGTGACGATCCTGTTCCAGTACGTCTTCCATGCCGCGGGGTCCGGTCCGCAGCGGTGGGTGTAGGTGGTGCCGTTCATCTCCCAGCCGGGCACGATCACCGTGTCCGGCACCTTCAGCTCCACCAGCCGCTCGGCGAGGGCCCTGAAGTGGTGGTCGAACGCGCCGTCCGCGGCCTGCCGCAGCAGCCACCGCACCTGGACGTCCGAAAGGCCCTCCTCGTTGCGTTCCTGCATTGGCACGTTGAGGACGAGCGTCCGGTCCGCCTTCTCGCGCCGCCACCGCGCCCAGGGGTCCAGGAAGCCGGGCGCTCCCTCGATGTCCTGCCAGCGGTCACCGGGCAGGTAGGTGTGGGCGACCTTCACCTCGGTCCCGCCGAGCCACTGGCTCACCTCGGCCATGCGCGCGACACCGCGCGGCCCGGAGTCGAGGAACATCCCGAAGTCCGGGACGGCCCGGCCGGACGCGGGGGGCACGGGGCTCTGCGCGGGGGTGGCGGGGAGGGGGACGGGCGGTGTCACCGGTGCGGGGGCCGGAGGAACGGGCGGGCTGGAGGGGGCCGCCGGGGTGGTCGGGAGCGGGGTGGGCGGGACCGCGGCACGCGCCGTTCCGGGGCCGGTGTCGAGCCCGGGGCCGGCCGCCAGGGTGACCGACGCGACGACCGCCGCCGCGAGGACGGCGGCCGGCCGCGTGGACCGGGTCCTGCGCTGTCGCGGAGCCATGCCCGCTCCTTTCCCCAGTCCCCTTCGAAGTCCCGCCCCGCGCCGTCCGGCCGCTGATGCCCGGTCAGGTCCGTACGGCCGGCCGACCGGGGGTGCGGGGGGGGGTGGGGCGGGTGCGGCGGGGTGCAGGCCCTCGGTCCGGCACCCGGTGGGCTAGCGACGGGAGGCGGACCGGCCTCGCCGGTACAGGACGGCCCCGGCCGCGATCAGGGCGGCGCTCGCGGCCGAGGTCGCGATCATGGCCGGGCCGTCGCCGCCGGTGTGCGCGAGCACGGGCGGCTGCTCCGGGTGCTCCTCGCCCGGCGGCGTGGTGTGCCCGCCACCGGGAGGCGTGCTCTCGTCGCCGCCGTAGGGAGGCGGGGTCGTCTCCTCACCGCCGTACGGGGGCGGGGTCGTCTCCTCACCGCCGTACGGGGGCGGAGTCGTCTCCTCACCACCGTACGGAGGGGGAGTCGTCTTACCACCGCCGTACGGAGGCGGAGTCGTCTCCTCACCACCGTACGGAGGGGGAGTCGCCTTGCCACCGCCGTACGGAGGCGGAGTCGTCTCCTCACCACCGTACGGAGGCGGAGTCGCCTTGCCACCGCCGTACGGAGGCGTGGACTGGCCGCTTCCCGAGGGAGGCGTGGAGTGGTGGCCGCCGGGGGCCGGGCTGCCGTACCCGGAGTCGTCCGAGTCGCCGTACGCCGAACCGCCGTGACCCGGGTTCTCCGAACCGCCGTACCCGGAGCCGGCGTGCTCCTCAGCGGCGTCGTGGCCCGGCCGGCCGTGGGCCGACACGGCGGCGCAGGAGTTGGCGAATGCCGGGTTCAGCGCGGCGGCCACGTCGACGGAGTTGCCGCAGACGTTGACCGGGATGTTCACGGGTGCCTGGATGTTGTTCCCGGACAGCACCCCGGGGGAACCCTGCGCGGCACCGTGCGCGTGGGAGTCGGCGAGTGCGGAGCCGCTGTACAAGGACAGCACGCCCGTCGCAGCGGCGGCCACGGCCATGCCCTTGCTGAGTGTCTGGCGCAATCTCGTGGTCTTTCCTGCTCGAAGAAGTGGGACGGCCGGCCCCGGTGCGCGGAATCGACGGATCGGCGGTCCGGGGCCGGCCAGTGCGCAGCCGAGGGCTGGGGCGTTGTGCCGCGTCGTCAGTGCTTGTGAACGTCGCTGTTGATGCAGGTGTTGCCGGCCGCCGGGTTCAGCAGACCGATGACACTGATCGTGTTGCCGCAGACGTTGATCGGAATGTGGATCGGGACCTGGACGACGTTTCCGGACAGGACGCCCGGGGAGTGCGCGGCGACGCCGTTGGAGTCGGAGTCGGCGAGGGCGGGTCCGGCCAGGCTCAGGGCCAGGAGGGCGCCCGCAACGGCAGCAACGGTCTTCTTCATGAATGTTCCCTTCTCTGGGGCCGAGCCCCATTGACGGCCAGAACCGTGTGAGCACGACGCGAACGGTCGCGGCACGGAACGAGAGATTGACAGAACGGAACACCGCGGAACGCGGACCGCACGACAATCACTCGATCGCACCGCTCCCTCACGCTTTTCCCCTCGCCGGAATAAGCGGAAAAAGGCCCGGGAAGTCCGCGGATAACGCAGCGGACGACCCGGGCCCTGCCGGTTCGGCTCAGCTCTCGCCGTTGGCCGAGAGGACCGACAGGTCCTCCAGGACGTGCGAGACCGCGCCGTCGCGCTTGGCGTTGGTGGAGTTGTCGTTGCACTGCTGCTGCAGGTGGTCCGACAGGATCGGGATGTCCTGCGCGGTGACACCGATCAGGGCGTCGACCGCGACGTCGACGTCCTGGACGCCGACACACGGCTTGTTGAGCGAACCCTGCACCAGCGAGAGCTGCGGGCTCATGTCGCCCTTGGTCGCCGAGTTGCCCCACGACGACGCGGCGCCGTTGCCATTCGCGACGGTCGGTCCGTCGTCGTTGCCGATGGCAAGCGCCTGCGGCGCGGCCGCCACCGCCATTCCCACGACAGAAGCGGCGGTCGCGGCGGCGACCATTGCCTTCTTGAGCACTTCGCGTTCCTTTCCTCGTAGCGACGCATGCCCTACGGCCTCATCAACCCGGCGCGTCGGGAATGGTTCCGCTGATTCACTCGGTTGGAGCGCAATGGCCCGGGAGGTGACGAGAAGTCATCCATCCGAAAAGCACACCACCAGCCCACCGCATCGGCCGAGAGGGTGAACGGGAGAAACCAGGGAGGGTCGGCGGAGTTGACCAGTTCGCTCCGGTGGACGGGGTTTCCTCAGAAAGGACTGGCCAGTGATCAAGAAGATTGTTGCCACTGCGGCCGTCGCCGCTTCCGCCATGGGCGCCTCCGCCGCCGCGGCACCGCAGGCGCTGGCGATCGGCAACGACAGCGGCCCGACCGCCGCCAACGGCAACGGCGCTTGGCAGAGCTACGGCAACTCGGCCACGTACGGGAACATGAGCCCGCAGATCGCCCTGATCCAGGGCTCTTTCAACAAGCCGTGCATCGCCCTGAACGACATTCCGGTCGGCGTCGGCGCCCTCATCGGTGTCAACGTCCAGGACATCCCGATCCTGTCGGACCACATGCAGCAGCAGTGCACCGAGAACTCCTCGAACGTCAAGCGCGACGGCGCGCTGGCGCACCTGCTGGAGGACGTGTCGATCCTGTCCCAGAACTCCGAATCCGGTCACTGAGCCCGGTCCGCGAAGCGGGTCGCCGAGTCCTCGGCGGCCCGCTTCCGCGTGTCCGCGGCCCGGTCGGCCGGTCAGCGCCGGTACAGCTCCTCGATCTGCTCCGCGTACGCGGCCGTCACCGCGTGCCGCTTGACCTTCAGCGACGGGGTCAGCAGCCCGTTCTCCTCGGTGAACTCTCCGTCGACCAGCGCGAACGCGCGGATCGACTCGGCGCGGGAGACCGCCTCGTTGGCGTGGTCGACCGCCTTCTGCACCGCGGCGCGCAGCCGCTCGTCGCGCACCAGCGTGGACAGCGGGGTGTCCGGCGGCAGCTTCCGTACGGACAGCCAGTGGGCGACCGCTTCCGGGTCGAGGGTGATCAGCGCGGCGACGAAGGGCCGGTTGTCGCCGACGACCAGGCACTGGCCGACGGGTGGGCGGCTGCGCAGCCGGTCCTCCAGGACGGACGGCGAGACGTTCTTGCCGCCGGAGGTGACGAGGATGTCCTTCTTGCGGCCGGTGATGGTGAGGTATCCGTCGTCGTCGAGCGCGCCGAGGTCACCGGTCGCGAACCAGCCGCCGTGCAGTACGGCGTCCGTGGCGGCCGGGTCGTTCCAGTACGACGTGAAGACCACCCCGCCTCTGATCAGCACCTCCCCGTCGTCGGCGAGGCGCACGCAGACGCCCGGCACCGGCCGGCCGACCGTGCCGGGGCGGGGCGTGAGCGGCGGCACGATCGTGGCGGCGGCGCTGGTCTCGGTGAGGCCGTAGCCCTCGTAGACGGCGATGCCGGCCGCGAGGAAGAACAGGTTGAGGTCGCGGTCCAGTGGGGAGCCGCCGCTGATGGCGTACCGCGTCCGGCCGCCCAGCTCCTTGCGGATGCGGCGGTAGACCAGCAGGTCGTACAGCGCCCAGGCGGCGTACAGGCCGGGTCCCGGGCCCTTGCCGGTGCCGAGGAACTTCCGCAGGTGGGCCTCGCCGAAGCGGACGGCGACGCGTTCGGCGCGGTCGAAGGAGGCGGCCCGGCCGAGTTTCTCCGCGGTGGCCCGCCCGGTGTCGTGGATCTTCTCGAAGAGGTACGGCACCCCGACCAGGAAGGTGGGCCGGAACTCCTTGAGCGCGGGCCGCAGTTCGTCGGGTCGCACGCTCGGGAAGTGGCCGGTCTCGATGCGGGCCAGCAGGCAGGCGAGCTGGAGGGTGCGGCCGAGGATGTGGGCGAGCGGCAGGAAGAGCAGCGTGGACGCGGCCTGACCGGTGACCGCCTGGAAGACGGGGTGCAGCAGCTCGACGGTGTTGGCCGCCTCGGCGTGCAGGTTGGCGTGGGTGAGGACGCAGCCCTTGGGGCGGCCGGTGGTGCCGGAGGTGTAGCAGAGGGTCGCGATGGTGTCGGGACCGAGCGCCCCGCGCCGCTTGGCGAGTTCGTCGTCGGGGAGGTCCCGGCCGAGGACGGCGAGGTCGCCGAGGGCGTCGGCGTCGAGCTGCCACAGGCGCGGGGGGTGCGGGTGGCCGGCCGTGCCGGTGGTGACGGTGGCGGCGTTCGCCATGGTCTCGGTGACGACGAACCGGGCCCCGGAGTCGCGGACGATCCACTCGACCTGCTCGGCGGAGGAGGTCGGGTAGACCGGCACGGACTGGCCGCCGGCCGCCCAGATCGCGAAGTCCAGGACGGTCCACTCGTAGCGGGTGCGGGACATCACCGCGATCCGGCCGCCGGGTTCGAGCCCGGCGGCGACGAGCCCCTTGGCGACGGCGGCGACCTCGGCGGCGAAGGCGGACGCGGTCACCGGGTGCCAGGCGCCGTCGCGGTCGCGGCGGCGCAGCAGCACGGCGTCGGGGGTCCCGGCCGCGTGCGTGAACGGCAGGTCTGCCAGGGAGCCGGTGGTGAGCGGGGGCGCCAGGGGTGCGGCGCGCACCTCGCGGACCGCGCCCGTGGCGTCCCGGACCACCTCCACCGCGGCGCGGTCCGCGAGATCGGCGTGCTGCCGTGCCCGTTTCAGATCCCTGCGTACGCCCATGACGGCTCCCGGTGGCGGTGCGTGGCCTGCCCAAGGTCCTTACCGAAAAGTCAACTTACTCGTAAGTAAGGAAAGGTCAATGGGCCCGCGGGGATCACTCGGAGTTCACTCCGCGGGCTCGGTGCCGCTCGCCTGGCGGATGGCGTCGGCGAGGCCGCGCACGTCGGCGTCCTCGGTGCTGGCGGCCAGCCCGGCGGCCCTGCGGGCGAGGCCGGTCAGGCCGGGGGCGCCGGGGAGGGCCGGGCGGTCCGCCGAGCGGATGCGCAGGGCGTCGGCGAAGTACGCCGCGACCGCGGTGACCTGGAAGCGGGGGCTCGCCCGCCAGACCGAGCCGGCCAGGGCCCCGGTCTCCAGGCCGCCCGACGCCTCGTGCGGGTCGCGGGTCACCGGGTCGAGCCAGCGGACGGTGGCGGTGGCGAGGTGACCGCGGGCGCCGTGCCGGGTGTGGACGGCGTACAGGGCGGTGACGGTGTGCCCGGGGCCCACCTCGCCGCCGTCGACCCGGTCGTCGCGGAAGTCCCGGTCGGCGATCCTGCGGTCGTCGTAGCCGATGAGGCGGAAGGCGGTGACGGTGTGCGGGTCGAAGGCGACCTGGGCCTTGGCGTCCCGGGCGGTCAGCTCGATGTTCCTCGGGAGCTGGCCGGCGAAGACCTCGTCGGCCTCGCCGGGATCGGAGACGTACACGGTGTGGCCGTCGCCCCGGTCGGCGAGGCGTTCCATGAGGGAGTCGCCGTAGGTGCTGCCGACGCCGACCCCGAAGAGGGTGATGCCGTGTTCGCGGCGGGCGTCGTCGATCCGGCGGAGGATCGCGTCCGCGCTGGTCTCGCCGGTGTTGGCGAGGGCGTCGGAGACGAGCACCACCCGGTTGGTGGCCCCCTTGCGGGCGCCCTCCACGGCGGTGGCGTAGCCCTCCTCGACGCCCGCGCCGAGGTTGGTGGAGTTCTGCGGCTCCAGGCTGTCGACGGCGTCGCGGACCGTGCCGCGGTGGCCGCCGAGCCGGGTCATCGGCAGCACGGTCTCGGCGTCCTCGCTGAAGGTGACGAGGGCGACGGAGTCGTCGTCGCGCAGCCGGTCCGCCAGGGTGGTCAGGGCGTGCTGGGCGAGGTCCAGGCGGCCGGGTTCGCCCATGGAGCCGGAGGTGTCGACGACGAAGGTGAGCGCGGCGGGCGGGCGGTGCGCGTCCGGCGCGGCGGGCCGGGTGGCGAGGCCGACGCGGACCAGGGACCAGTCCGCCTCGCCGGTGCGGGCGCCGTCGACGGTGACCGTGAAGCCGTTGCCGTCGGGCCGCCGGTAGTCCTGGCGGAAGCTGTTGACGAACTCCTCGGGCCGCACGGTCCGCGGATCGGGCCTGCGGCCCTCGGCGAGGGTGCGGCGGGCGTAGGTGTAGGAGGCGGTGTCGACGTCGAGCGCGAAGGTGGACAGCCGGCCGCCGGCGTCCTGGCGGACCAGGCCGGACCCGCCGTCGCGGGCCTTGCCGTCGGCCGGCCGCGCGGCGCCGCCCGCGCTGCACGCCGTCAGCAGCAGTCCGGCCGCGGCCGTGAGCGCGAGCAGCGCCCGCCGTGTCTGTCGGTCCCCGTACCGGTCCATCGCGTCCTCCCCCTCGGCCTGTCGGCACCGGACGTGTGCGTCCGCTGCCGACTGTGACGGGGCGAGGGCCCGGAACGTGCGTCCCGGGGAGTTGCGGATGGATTGCGAACCGGCCACGGCGGCGGCCCGTCGTGACCGGTGGGTGACGCGCCGGTGACCTAGGAGACGACGTCCTTGCGGGCGAAACCCCGGAAGGCCAGGGCGAACAGCACCAGGGCGTACGTTATGGAGAGCGCGGTGCCCTGGATCATGCCGGACCACTCGGGGCGGGGCTGGACGGCGTCGGCCCACGCGAACTGCCAGTGCGCGGGCAGGAAGTCACGCCAGTGGCCGAGGGCCGTGACGGCGTCCAGGACGTTGCCCACGATGGTCAGGCCGACCGCGCCGCCGACCGCGCCGAGCGGGGCGTCCGTCCTGGTGGACAGCCAGAACGCCAGCCCGGCGGTGACCAGCTGGGACACGAAGATGTACGCCACGGCCACCAGGAGCCGCTGGGCCGCCGTACCCACCTCCAGCGCGCCGCCGGTCGGTATCTGCAGCGGCCCCCAGCCGTAGGCGGCCGTGCCGGCGGCGAGCGCCACGACCGGCAGCAGCACCATCGCGGCGAGGCTCATGCCGAGCGCGACCACGAGCTTGGACCACAGCAGCCGGGCCCGGGGCACCGGCGCGGCGAGCAGATAGCGCAGCGAGGACCAGCCGGCCTCCGAGGCGACCGTGTCCCCGCAGAACAGGGCGACGGGGATCACCAGCAGGAAGCCCGCCGAGACGAACAGGTTTACGGCGGCGAAGTTGGCGCCGGAGGCGGTGGCCGTGTCCATCAGGGTGACCTGGTTGTTCCGGCCGCCCGGGTCGCCGCCGATGGCGAAGGCGATCAGCAGCACGAACGGCAGTACGGCCAGGACGGCGCCCATGACCAGCGTGCGGCGCCGCTTGAGCTGGCGGACCAGCTCGACCCGCAGCGGCAGGGTGCGCCCCGCCTGATAGCCGGAGGCGACCTCGGTGAGCGTGCTCATGCGGAACCTCCGATCAGGGTGAGGAAGGCGTCTTCCAGGCGCCGGTGCGGGCCGACGGAGGCGACCGGCACCTCCAGCCGCACCAGCTCCACGACCAGCCGCTCGGCGGTGCCGCCGGGTTCCAGCCGGATCAGCAGCCCGTCGTCGGTGCGCACGGCGGAGGCGACGCCGTCCAGCGCGCCCACCTTCTCCACCACCGGCTCCTGCACCGGTACGGCGGTGCCGACCAGCAGGGTGTCGCCGGAGCCGACGATCTCCCGGACCGGGCCCGCCTGCACCAGCCGGCCGCGGTCCATCACCACCAGGTGGGTGCAGGACTGCTCCACCTCGGCGAGGAGATGACTGGAGACGATCACCGTACGGCCGCCGGCCGCGTAGCGGATCATCACCTCGCGCATCTCGCGGATCTGGGGCGGGTCCAGGCCGTTGGTGGGCTCGTCGAGGATGAGCAGGTCGGGCAGGCCCAGCATGGCCTGGGCGATGGCGAGGCGCTGCCGCATGCCCTGCGAGTACGTGCGGACCGCGCGGGCGAGCGCGTCGCCGAGCCCGGCGATCTCCAGGGCCTCGTCCAGGTGGGCGTCCTCGGGCGGGCGGCCGGTGGCCCGCCAGTACAGCTCCAGGTTCTCCCGGCCGGACAGGTGGGGCAGGAAGCCGGCGCCCTCGACGAACGCGCCGACGCGGGAGAGCACGGACGCGCCGGGCCGGATGGTGTGGCCGAAGACGCGGATCTCGCCGGCGTCCGGCCGGATGAGGCCCATCAGCATGCGCAGGGTGGTGGTCTTGCCCGCGCCGTTCGGTCCGAGCAGGCCGAGGACCTGGCCCTTCTCCACGCGGAAGGAGAGGTCCCGGACGGCGTACCGGTCGGTGGACCCGGCGTACCGCTTGCTCAGGCCGGTGATCACCAGCGGGACCTCGGCCAGCCCGGGGTCGGGCGCGGGGGCGGACGTCCGGCGGCGGGTGGTGAGCAGCAGCGCGAGGGCGGCGGCCGCGCCGGCCGCGGGCAGCCACCAGACCCAGGCCGGCAGGGGCGCGGCGGCGGTGGTGACGGCGGGAGCCGTCGGCACGCTCAGGGCCCCCTTCAGGGAGACGGTGTACGTGGCCGGGGCGGCCGGGGAGGCGTAGCCGAGGTCGGTGGAGGCGAGGACCAGGCGGAGCCGGTGGCCCCTCTGCACCTCGTGGTCGATCGCCGGGAGCGTGACGGTGACGTCCTTGCCCGCCTTGGCGCCGGTCACCCGGAAGGGGGCGACGAGCTGGGCGGGCAGCACCTGCCGCTTTCCGTCGGGGCCGACGTCGTAGACCTTGCCGAACAGGACGGCGTCGTCGCGGGTGGAGGTGATGCGCACGGTGGCGGTCGGGGTGCCGGTGATGCGCAGGTCGCGGGTGAGGGGCGCGGAGTCGAACCGGGCGTACTGGCCGGGGAAGTCCAGGGAGACGCCGACGCCGAGCGCGGAGAGCTGCGCGAGGCCGCCGGAGCCGCCGAGGCCGGGCAGCGCGGAGACACCGGGCGGGCTGGCTCCGGCCGGGTTGGCGACGCGCTGGGTGCCGCCGGTGAGGGCGATGGGGCGCGGATGGTCGCGCAGGCCGGGGTAGGCGGCGGCGCTCGCGCCGCGCAGTTGGGCGGTGCCGTCGGTGGAGTCGACGCCGCCGGTGCGGGTGACGCGGAAGGCCGGGCCGGTGTCGGTGCCCTTGTCGCCCTTCAGGTAGCGGTCGAACCACGTACGCACGCGTGCCTCGACCCGGCTCGTCTCCATGTCGCCGCCGTCGTGCCCGCCGGCGATCCAGTCGACGTCGACGGGGGCGCCGTTCGCGCGGATCGCCTTCGCGGCGGCGTCGGCCTGGCCGAGCGGGAACAGGGAGTCCGTCTGCCCCTGCACCAGCAGCGTGGGCACCTTGATCCGGTCGCCGACCGCGGACGGCGAGCGTTCCTCCAGCAGCTTCCGGGCGGCGGGGTCCGGGGTGCCGGACTCGGCGACCCGCTCGTACATCCGGCACAGCGCGGGCTGGAACTTCGCGCAGCCCCCGCCGGTGTTGACGAAGACGCCGGCCCAGAGCTTCTTGAACACGTCGTCCGGGAACAGGGCGTCCGCGAGGTTCCAGTAGGTGATGGCCGGGGCGATGGCGTCGACCCGGTGGTCGTACCCGGCGGCGAGCAGGGAGATCGCGCCGCCGTAGGAGCCGCCGGCCACGCCGACGCGCGGGTCGCCCGGCTTGTCGAGCCGCACCTGGGGCTGCCGGGCCAGCCAGTCGATGAGCCGGGAGACGTCGGCGACCTCGCCCTCGGGGTCGTTGAGGCCGATCTTCCCGGTCGAGCCGCCGAACCCGCGCGCGGACCAGGTCAGGACCGCGTACCCGTCCCGGGCGAGGTCCTCGGCCTGCCGGCGCATGTCGTCCTTGCTGCCGCCGAAGCCGTGCGCGAGCAGGACGGCGGGGTGCCGGCCGGAGCCGGCCGGGGTGAAGTACGAGGTGTCCAGGCGCACCCCGTCGACCGCCATGACCTGGTCGCTGCGGCGCACGGCCCGCGGGTCGTCGGAGGCGACGGCCGCCGTCCACGTCCCGGCGCCGGCGAGCACCACGACGGCGGCCCCGGCGGCCAGCAGCCGGCGGGGCCTCCGCAGCAGGCCGCGCAGGGCGGGCAGTCGAAGATCCATGCGTCAACGGTACGGGGCGGTGCTGACAATCGCCGCCGACCTGGGGTTGAACGGCGAACCCTCCCTCGGGAGTACGGGTCCGCCGTCTCCTACCGCGACCGCGGTACGGGCGGCGACCGCGCGGCGCGCCCGCGGGGTGATACGGCCCCGCGCCCCCGCGGGGCTCAGGCCTGCGCGTCCTCCGGGATCGACACCAGCCAGTGGGTGTCGCGGCGCGGGCGCAGGTACAGGGCCCAGTAGAGGGTCGCCACCGCGGTGATGCCGCCGGTCCACAGCAGGTAGCTCGTCTCCTGCTGGGTCAGGATGTAGGCCAGGACGGCGATGAGCAGGACCGGCATCGCGGGCCACAGCGGCATCCGCCAGGCGGGGGTGTGCTTGTGGGAGCCGCGGCGGGCGAGCAGGGCGGCGATGGCGACGAGCAGGTACATGCCGGTCACCGAGACGCCGGTGACGCCGTACAGGGTGTCCAGGTTGACGAAGCAGAGCACCGCGCCGGGGACGCCGACCGCGAGGGTGGCGACCCAGGGGGAGCCGAAGCGGCCGAGCTTGGAGAAGACGGTGTTGACCGGGCCGGGCCAGGCCTTGTCGCGGGCCGAGGCGAACAGGACGCGGGAGTTCTGGATGACCATGACGATGCCCGCGTTGATGATCGCGAGGGCCACGCAGAGGCTGACGAAGGTGCCGACCGCGGAGTTGGACCAGGCGGTGACCATGGAGCTGATGTCGCCGCCGGTCAGTTCCTTGAGGTCGGAGGCGCCCATGGTGATGGCGGTGACCGGCACCAGGATGACCACGGTGGAGATGGCGAGGGTGGCGAGGACCGTCCGGGCGACGTTGCGGCGCGGGTTCTCCAGTTCCTCCGACAGGTAGACGGCGGTCGAGAAGCCCTGGGTGACGAAGAGGGCGATGGCGAGGCCGGAGACCACCAGCATGGCCGTCACGGTGTCGGTGTGGCCGTTCGCGCCGGCCACCTGCATGGAGACCAGGCTGCCCACCCCGCGGTGGCCGTGCGAGAAGCCCAGCAGGGCGACGACCCCGGCGGCGATGACCTCCAGAACGAGGAAGATGCCGGTGATCCAGGCGTTGGCGCGCAGGTCCAGCAGGCCGGCGAGGGTCGCCAGCAGCATCACTCCGGCGCCCGTCATGGACGGGTCCAGGTGGACGATGGGGGTGAGGTAGTCCGCGGTGCCCATCGCGATCACCGGGGGCACGATCATGACGACCAGCAGGGAGAGCACGAAGACCAGCCAGCCCGCGAGCCGTCCGGCCATCGTGGAGACCATGGCGTACTCGCCGCCCGCGCTGGGGATCAGGGTGCCCAGTTCGGAGTAGCAGAACGCCACGGCGATACAGAGGAGCGAGCCGATGGCGATCGTCAGGGCGGTGGCGGTGCCGAGGGAACCGAACAGGTCGGGAACGACGACGAAGAGCGTGGAGGCGGGCGTGACGCACGACAGCGTCAGCAGCGTGCCGCCGACGACACCGATGGAACGCTTCAGCCCGGGTGCGGGGGCCGTCGCGGTGTCTACCACGGACTTCTGGAGCGTGTCGGTCATACGGCGGTTCCGTTCGACGTGAGCGGCTGGATGGGGGTCGGGAGCGCTATCGCCTCCGGCGGATCGTCGTACGTTCGTCTCGTCCGCTCCCGGCGCTGCATAGCGAACCCCGACGAAAACCACCACGTCAATGGCCGTTTACCTTCGGAATCCGCACCTCGGGACGACTGTGCGCCGCATCACTTTCCCAGGCCGTGACGCCCTATGGGCGTATCCATCAAGCCCATAGCCGATGTGACCTTGCTTTTGAAGGTCATCTAGCGGCAGTCCCTTCGTCACCCGTTTCGTCCGGGCTGAACGGGAACCGCAGCCAAGGTTTCAAAAAAATGTCAGCCTTCCGATATCCGGACGGCTAATCCAGTCGCGGCCATGTCAACAGCGCAGCCGGCAGGACGGAACGCACCGGTGCCCCGCCCTCCCGCATGGGGGAGACGGGGCACCGTGCCGATCGGCTCAGTGGTTGCGCGGGAAGCCCAGGTCCACGCCCGCCGGGGCGTCGGCCGGGTCGGGCCAGCGCGTGGTGACGACCTTGCCGCGGGTGTAGAAGTGCGTGCCGTCGTTGCCGTAGATGTGGTGGTCGCCGAAGAGCGAGTCCTTCCAGCCGCCGAAGGAGTGGTAGCCCACCGGCACCGGGATCGGCACGTTCACGCCGACCATGCCGGCCTCGATCTCCAGCTGGAAGCGGCGGGCGGCGCCGCCGTCCCGGGTGAAGATCGCGGTGCCGTTGCCGAACGGCGAGGCGTTGATGAGCGCCACGCCCTCCTCGTAGGTCTCGGCGCGCAGCACGCACAGCACCGGGCCGAAGATCTCGTCCTGGTACGCCTTCGCGCTGGTCGGCACCTTGTCCAGCAGCGAGATGCCGATCCAGTGGCCGTCCTCGAAGCCCTCGACGGTGTAGCCGGTGCCGTCGAGCACCACCTCGGCGCCCTCGGCGGCGGCGCCCTCCACGTACGAGGCCACCTTGTCGCGGTGCGCCTTGGTGATCAGCGGGCCCATCTCGGACGTCGGGTCGTTGCCCGGACCGATCTTGATCTTCTCGGCGCGCTCGCGGATCTTCTCCACCAGTGTGTCGCCGATGGCGCCCACCGCCACGACCGCCGAGATGGCCATGCAGCGCTCGCCCGCGGAGCCGTACGCGGCGCTGACCGCCGCGTCGGCCGCCGCGTCCAGGTCGGCGTCCGGCAGCACCAGCATGTGGTTCTTGGCGCCGCCGAGGGCCTGCACGCGCTTGCCGTTGGCGGAGGCGGTGGTGTGGATGTAACGGGCGATCGGGGTCGAGCCGACGAAGGAGACGGCCTTCACGTCCGGGTGCTCCAGCAGGCGGTCCACGGCCGCCTTGTCACCGTGCACGACGTTGAAGACACCGTCGGGCAGTCCGGCCTCGGCCAGCAGCTCGGCGAGGCGGACCGACGCCGACGGGTCCTTCTCGCTCGGCTTCAGCACGAACGTGTTCCCGCACGCGATGGCGATCGGGAACATCCACATCGGGACCATCGCCGGGAAGTTGAACGGCGTGATGCCGGCGACGACACCGAGCGGCTGACGGATCGCGGCCACGTCCACCCGGCTCGCGACCTGTGTGGACAGCTCGCCCTTCAGCTGGACGTTGATCCCGCAGGCCAGGTCCACGATCTCCAGGCCGCGCGCGACCTCGCCGAGCGCGTCCGAGTGCACCTTGCCGTGCTCGGCGGTGATCAGCTCGGCGATCTCGTCCCGGTGCGCGTCGAGCAGCGCCCGGAACCTGAACAGGATGGACGTGCGCTGCGCCAGCGAGGACTGGCCCCAGGTCAGGTAGGCGTCCTTGGCCGCCGCGACGGCCGCGTCCACCTCCTCCACCGACGCGAACGCGACCTTCGTGGTGACCGCGCCGGTCGCCGGGTCGGTGACCGGCCCGAACTCACCCGACGCGCCTTCGACGGTCTTCCCGCCGATCCAGTGGTTGACGATCTTCGTCATGTCCGGGGACTCCTTCTCACAGATGGCGGCGTCGGGTCGAGACGTGCCGTTCGTACAGCTCACGTGCCTTGACCGCGGAAGGTCGGGTCGCGGTCTCGGCCACAGGAACATCCCACCAGGCCTGCGCCGGGGGCGCCCCCGACACAGTGTCGGACGTTTCCGTCTCCACGTAGACACATGTGGGTGTGTCGGCCGCGCGCGCCTCCGCGAGCGCCGCGCGCAGGTCCCGTACGGTCTTCGCGCGCAGCACCCGCATGCCGAGGCTGGCCGCGTTGGCGGCGAGGTCGACGGGGAGCGGGGCGCCGGTGAAGGTGCCGTCCTCGGCGGTGTAGCGGTAGGCCGTGCCGAACCGCTCGCCGCCCACCGAGTCGGAGAGCCCGCCGATCGAGGCGTACCCGTGGTTCTGCACCAGCAGGATCTTGATCGCGATGCCCTCCTGCACCGCGGTCACGATCTCCGTCGGCATCATCAGGTAGGTGCCGTCGCCGACCAGTGCCCACACGTTCCGCTCGGGCGCGGCGAGCTTCACCCCGAGGGCGGCCGGGATCTCGTAGCCCATGCAGGAGTAGCCGTACTCCAGGTGGTACTGGTCGTACGACCGCGCCCGCCACAGCTTGTGCAGGTCGCCCGGGAGCGAGCCGGCCGCGTTGATGATGACGTCCGACTCGTCCACCAGCGCGTCCAGGGCGCCGATGACCTGGGTCTGGCTCGGCCGTACGTCCGTCTCGCCGGCCTCGAAGCAGGCGTCGACGCGCCGCTCCCAGCGCTCCTTGCCCTCGGTGTACTCGCGGACGTAGGAGTCGGCGACGCCGTGGCCGTGCATGGCCAGTGCCTCGGTCAGCTCGCCCAGACCGCTGCGGGCGTCGGCGACCAGCGGCAGCCCGGCCAGCTTGTGACCGTCGAACGGCGCGATGTTGAGGTTCAGGAAGCGGACGGCCGGATTCTCGAACAGGGTGCCGGACGCCGTGGTGAAGTCGGTGTACCGGGTGCCGACGCCGATGACCAGGTCGGCGGTGCGGGCCAGCTCGTCGGCGGTCGCGGTGCCGGTGTGGCCGACCCCGCCGACGTCCTGCGGATGGTCGTACCGCAGTGAGCCCTTCCCGGCCTGGGTGGAGGCGACCGGGATGCGCGTCGCCGCCGCGAACTCGGCGAGGGCCTCCTCGGCGCGGCTGTGGTGGACCCCGCCGCCGGCGATGACGAGGGGCCGTGCGGCGGAGCGGATCGCCCGGACCGCCTCCGCCAGCTCGGTCGGGTCCGCGCCCGGCCGCCGTACCGTCCACACCCGCGTCGAGAAGAACTCCTCCGGCCAGTCGAAGGCCTCCGCCTGCACGTCCTGCGGCAGGGCGAGCGTGACGGCGCCGGTCTCCACGGGGTCGGTGAGGACCCGCACGGCCTGGAGGGCGCTCGGGATCAGGGCCTCCGGGCGGGTGACGCGGTCGAAGTACTTCGACACCGGGCGCAGGGTGTCGTTGACCGAGACGTCGCCCGCGTACGGCAGCTCCAGCTGCTGGAGGACCGGGTCGGCGGGGCGGGCGGCGAAGACGTCACCGGGCAGGAGCAGCACCGGGAGGTGGTTGACGGTCGCGAGGGCGGCGCCGGTGACGAGGTTCGTGGCGCCGGGGCCGATCGACGTCGTGACCGCGTGCGTGGACAGGCGGTTCGACTGGCGGGCGTAGCCGACCGCCGCGTGCACCATGGACTGCTCGTTGCGGCCCTGGTGATACGGCATCACGTCCGCGTACTCGACCAGGGCCTGGCCGATGCCGGCGACGTTGCCGTGCCCGAAGATGCCCCAGGTGGCGCCGATCAGCCGCTGCCGCCGGCCGTCCCGCTCGGTGTACTGGGCGGCGAGGAAGCGGACGAGTGCCTGGGCGACGGTCAGCCGGATCGTCATCGGTAGCCCCCTGTGCTGTCTACGTGGTCGGGGTGGAAACAGATCCGCCATTCCCGGGTCTCCCCCGGGCCCGCCATGACGTTCAGGTAGTACATGTCGTGCCCGGGCTGGGCGATGGACGGGCCGTGCCAGCCGTCGGGGACGAGGACGGCGTCGCCGGAGCGCACCTCGGCGAGGACGTCCGAACCGCCCTCCCGCGAGGGGAACACCCGCTGGTAGCCGAGCCCGTCCGGGCCGTCGATCTCGAAGTAGTAGATCTCCTCCAGCTCGGACTCCTCGCCCGGCCGGTGCTCGTCGTGCTTGTGCGGCGGGTACGAGGACCAGTGGCCGCCCGGCGTGATCACCTCCACGGCGATCAGCTTGTCGCATGCGAAGGAGTCGGCGGAGGCGAAGTTGCGCACCCGGCGGGCGCAGGTGCCGCTGCCGCGCTCCTCGACGGGGACCTCCGGCGCGGGGCCGTAGCGGGCGGGGAGTCGTCGCTCGCACTTCGCTCCTGCCAGGGCGAAGCGGCCTCCCGCGCCGGAGGCGATCAGGACCTGGGCGTCCCGGGGCACGTACGCGAAGTCGGAGACATTCGCGAACACGCTTTCCCGGCCCAGGAGTTGGAACTCGTTGTGCTCCATATGTACGGTACATCCGCCTTCCAGCGGAAGCACGATCCACTCACTGTCCCCGGTGCTGAACGTATGGCTGCCACCGGGCCCCAGCTCCACGACACGCAGGCTGCTGTGCGTCCAGCCGGCCGACGCGGGGCCGATGTCGACGGCGTAGTCGCCCTGCGCGGCGGCGCCCCGGGGAAGATGCAGGTCGGTGCTGGTCATGCGGCCCTCACAGCAGTCCTACGGCGGTGTCCACGGCGGCGGCCACATCGCCGTCCGCCGGGTACAGCAGCGAGCGGCCTACCACCAGGCCGCGCACGGTGGGGAGTCGGAGCGCGCCGCGCCACTTCTCGTACGTGGCGACCTGGTCCTCGGGCGAGCCGCCGATGTCCCCGCCGAGCAGCACGGCGGGCAGGGTGGAGGTCTCCATGACCCGCGCCATGTCGTCGGGGTTCTCGGTGACCGGCACCTTCAGCCAGGTGTAGGCGGAGGAGCCGCCGAGACCGGAGGCGATGGCGATGGACCGGGTGACCGCTTCGGCGGACAGGTCGTTCTTCACCTTCCCTTCGGGGGTGCGGCGGCTGATGAACGGCTCCACGAACACCGGCAGCCGGCGCTCGGCCATCGCGTCGATGGCGCGGGCGGTGGACTCCAGGGTGCTCAGGGAGCCGGGGTCGCTGTAGTCGACGCGCAGCAGCAGCTTGCCCGCGTCGAAGCCGAGGCGCTCGATGTCCTGCGGGCGGTGGCCGGTGAACCGGTCGTCCAGCTCGAAGCTGGCTCCTTGCAGACCGCCGCGGTTCATGGAGCCCATGACCACCTTGTGGTCCAGGGCGCCGAGGAGGAGCAGGTCGTCCAGGATGTCGGCGGTGGCGAGGACGCCGTCGACGCCGGGCCGGGACAGCGCGAGGCAGAGGCGTTCGAGCAGGTCGGCGCGGTTGGCCATGGCGAGCTTGCGGTCGCCGACGCCGAGCGCGCCACGGGCCGGGTGGTCGGCGGCGACGATCATCAGCCGCCCGTTCTCGTTCAGCAGCGGCCTGCGGACCCGCCGGGCGGCGGCCTCCGCGATCGCCTCGGGGTGCCGGGTGCGGATCCGGACGAGTTCGCCCACGTCGACGCCCCGGCGCGGGGTGTCTGCGGCGCCGTGGCGGGGAGGGTGCGCGAAGGCGTCGGGACGAGGGGGTGCGGCGCCTTCGCGGGGAGCGTCCGGCGGGGTGCCGGGGCCGGTGCCGGAGCCGTCCTCGGGGTGCGTGCCGGTGACGCGGCCGGCCCTCACAGCACCGCTCCGGCGTCGAGCGCGGCGGCCACCTCGTCGGGGGTCGGCATCGCGGAGGAGCACTCCAGGCGGGAGGCGACGATGGCGCCGGCCGCGTTGGCGTGCCGCATGACCGTCTCCAGGTCCCAGCCGGCCAGCAGGCCGTGGCAGAGGGAGCCGCCGAAGGCGTCCCCGGCGCCGAGTCCGTTCAGGACGGTGACGGGCAGGGGCGGGACCTCGGCCGACTCACCCTTCCGGTTGACGGCGAGGACCCCCTTGGGCCCCTGTTTGACGACGGCCAGCTCGACCCCGGCGTCCAGCAGGGCGCGGGCGGCGGCGTGCGGCTCGCGCACTCCGGTCGCGACCTCCACCTCGTCCAGGTTGCCGACGGCGACGGTGGCGTGGCGCAGGGCCTCGGCGTAGAAGGGGCGGGCGGCGCCGGGGTCCGACCAGAACATGGGGCGCCAGTCGAGGTCGAAGACGGTGCTGCCCGCCTTGGCGCGGTGGGCGAGGGCCGCCAGGGTCGCCGTACGGCTCGGCTCCTCGCTCAGGCCGGTGCCGGTGACCCAGAAGATCCGGGCCTCACCGATGGCGTCCAGGTCCAGCTCGTGGGCGTCGATCTCCAGGTCGGGGGCCTTGGGCTGCCGGTAGAAGTAGAGCGGGAAGTCGTCCGGCGGGAAGACCTCGCAGAAGGTGACGGGAGTCGGCAGGCCGGGGACGGGGGTGACCCAGCGGTCGTCGACGCCGAAGCCGCGCAGCGCCTCGTGGAGGTAGGTGCCGAACGGGTCGTCGCCGGTACGGGTGATCACGGCGGTGCGCCGGCCGAGGCGGGCCGCGGCGACCGCCACGTTCGTCGCCGACCCGCCGAGGAACTTGCCGAAGGACGACACCTGGGCGAGCGGGACACCGGTCTGCAGCGGGTAGAGGTCTACCCCGATCCGCCCCATGGTGATCAGGTCGTAGGCCATCGGCTTCCCTTCGTCATGGCTCTCCCCGGCTTTCTAGTCCCGCAGGCCGAGCCATGTCAATGTTTTGTCCAGACATTCGGACTAGTCTCCGCCCGGAGGCGGCGTCACAGGGGCGTCTTGTATGGCGGCCGTGTCACAAAGACCGCCCTCTTGTCACACATGTCACGTGCACGCGGGTTCTCGGTCACACCCGGACGACAGGGAGGCCCCGCCGGTCACGCAGCGTCGTTCACCAGGCGCAGGTTTGTGATCAGCGCAGCGCCCGGTCCCCCCGGTGGCCCTTCCCGGTCGCCGCCGTGGTGCGCGCGGGGAGGTGCAACGCATGGCCGACCGAAGGCTCTGGTCCTACAAGGAGATCGCGGCGCACATCCGGGTGCAGCCGGACACCGTACGGTCCTACCGCAAGCACGGGCTGCTGCCCCCGCCCGACCACGTCGAGGGCGGCAAGCCCTACTGGTACGCCGACACCGTGCGCGCCTGGGTCGCCTCCCGTCCCGGCAACCGCGGCCGCAGAGAGGACTGACGCGCTCTCGCGGACGCGGTGCCGGGCAGCGGGGAAGCCGGGGGGAGCGGTGGTGGGCGCTGGGCTCTCAGCTCCAGGGCTCGATGACCGTGACGCCCCCGCCCGGCGCCGTGTCCATCGCCGCGAGCGCCGCCGGAGCCGCGTCGAGGGTGATCGTCCGGGTCACCAGGAGGTCCGGGCGCAGAACGCCGGCGCGGACCAGGTGCAGCATGCCGGGATAGGCGTGGGCGGCCATGCCGTGGCTGCCGAGGAGCTCCAGCTCCAGGGCTGTCGCGCGGGCCAGCGGGACCGGGGTGGTGCCGTCGGGCGCGGGCAGCAGGCCGACCTGGACGTGCCGGCCGCGGCGGCGCAGGCCGTTCACGGAGGCGGCGCAGGTGGCCGGCGAGCCGAGCGCGTCGAGGGAGAGGTGGGCGCCGCCGCCGGTCAGCTCCCGGACGGCGGCGGCCGGGTCGGACACGCCGGTCGCGTCCAGGCACTCGGCGGCGCCGAACGTCCGCGCCAGCTCCAGCGCCCGGGCAGACACGTCGACCGCGACCACCCGGGCCCCCGAGGCCGCCGCGATCATCACCGCCGACAGGCCGACCCCGCCGCAGCCGTGCACCGCGACCCACTCCCCCGCCGCCACCCGGCCCTGCTGCACCACGGCCCGGAACGCGGTGGCGAAGCGGCAGCCGAGGGCGGCGGCGGTGGCGTACGCCATGTCGTCCGGCAGCGCGACGAGATTGACGTCGGCGTGGTCGAGCGCGACGTACTCGGCGAAGGAGCCCCAGTGGCTGAACCCGGGCTGGGTCTGCCGCTCGCACACCTGCTGGTCGCCCGCCGCGCAGGACGGGCAGCCGCCGCAGGCGCAGACGAACGGCACGGTGACCCGGTCGCCGGGCCGCCAGCCGGTCACCCGGGGGCCCACCGCCTCGACCACTCCGGCGAGTTCGTGACCCGGCACGTGCGGCAGCGCGATGTCCGGGTCGTGCCCCATCCAGCCGTGCCAGTCGCTGCGGCAGAGGCCGGTGGCCTCGACACGGACCACCACCCCGTGCTCCGCGGGCTCCGGGTCGGGTACGTCCCGCACCTCGGCCGGCTTTCCGTACTCCTCGAACACCACGGCTCGCATGCATGCTCCTTCCGGGAACCCGCGCGAAGGCCAGGGCCTCCCCGTTTGGATCATGCCGGGCTCGCCTGATCCAGACGAAAGACCCTAGAGCCCGCCGGGGTGGGTCACCAGTTCCGGTTCGCCGTGGCCGGTGACGCCGTTCCCCGCGATCCTCGGGGGTGCCTCCCGCTCGCCCTCGCTCACGCCGAACCGGTCGTGGACGCGCCGCAGCCACCCCGGCGCCCACCAGGTCGCCCTGCCCGTCAGCCGCATGATGGCCGGGACCAGGAGGCTGCGGACCACCATCGCGTCCATCAGGACCGCGAGCGCGATGCCGAGGCCGAGCATCTTGGTGTTGGTCACCCGGGAGGTGCCGATCGCCACCATCACCACGGCCAGGATGACCGCCGCCGCCGTGATCAGGCCGCCCGTGCGCTGGAGGCCGAGGCGGACCGCTCGCTCGTGGTCGCCCGTGCGGTCGTACTCCTCCTTGATGCGCGAGAGCAGGAACACGCCGTAGTCCATGGAGAGGCCGAAGGCCACGCAGAACATCAGCACGGGCAGGGTGGTCTCGATGGAGCCGGGGCTGGTGAAGCCGAGCGGGCCGGACAGGTGGCCGTCCTGGAAGACCCAGACGACCGCGCCGAACATCGCCGTCAGGCTGAGCGCGTTGAGCACCACGGCCTGGAGGGGTATCAGCACGCTGCCGGTGAGGAGGAAGACCAGCAGGAGCGTGACGACGGCGATGAACACGGCCGCCCAGGGCAGGCGCTCCGCTATCGCGTGCTTGGTGTCCACCAGGACGGCGGCGGTGCCGGTCACCTTGGTGGTGAAGGGGGCGTCCAGCGCACGCAGGTCGCCGACCAGCCGCTGGGCCGGACCGTCCACGGCCTCGCCCGCGGGCTGCACCGTGAAGGAGGCGGTGTCGCCCCTGACCAGGGGGCCGTCGACGCGCATCACCTCGGGCAGGGCGGCCACGCGCTGCTTGTAGGCGGCGTACTGAGCGTCGGTGGCCCGGCCCTCGGCGAGGACTTCCAGGCCGCCGCCGGGGCTGCCGGGGAAGCCCTCGCGCAGGTGCTGCTGCACCACGTGGGACTCGGCGGTCGAGGGCAGTTGCCGGTCGTCGGCCGTACCGAACCTGACCCCCAGGAACGGCAGTCCGAGCAGGACGAGCAGGGCGGTGGTGCCGAGGGCGAAGAGGGGGGCGCGGCGCATCACCAGGCCGGCCGTGCGCGCCCAGGCGGTGCCGCCCTCGGCCCGCTCCGGCGCGCGGCCACGGCGGAAGAGACGGCGCAGGTCCAGGGAGTTGACCCGGTGGCCGAGCAGGACCAGCGCGGCCGGGAGCAGGATCAGGGCGGCCGCCGCCGCGAGGAGCACCACCGCGATGCCGGCGTAGGCGAAGGACCGCAGGAAGTACTGCGGGAAGACCATCATGGCGGCCAGGGAGACCGCGACCGTCAGGGCGGAGAAGAGCACGGTGCGGCCGGCCGTGCGCAGGGTCGTGCCCACGGCGGTCAGCGGGTCGGCGCCGCCGGACAGTTCCTCGCGGTAGCGGCGGACGATGAACAGGGCGTAGTCGATGGCGAGGCCGAGGCCGAGGGCCGTGGTGAGGTTCAGCGCGAAGACGGAGACGTCGGTGAAGGCGGTCAGGCCGCGCAGCACCGCGTTCGTCCCGAGGATGGCGACGATGCCGATGCCCAGCGGGAGCAGGGCCGCGACCGCGCTGCCGAAGACCATGACCAGCAGCACCAGCGTGATCGGCAGGGCGATCAGCTCGGCACGGGTGAGGTCCTCCTTGATGACCGTCTGCATCTCGTGCCGCACCGCGACGATGCCGCCGATCCTCACCTCGAACGGACCGTGCGTGCCCCGGTAGTGCGGGGCGATGCGGTCCAGGGTGCGGCCCATCGCGCTCTCGTCGCCGGTGATGCGGGCGGCGATCAGCGCCTCGTGGCCGTCCTCGGCGCGCAGGGCCGGGGCCTGCGCGGGCGGGGCCTGCCAGTAGGAGCCGACGCCGGTGACGCCCGGCTCCCTGGCGAGCCGCGCGGCCAGGGTGCGGGCCCCGGCGGCCACCGCCGGGTCGTCCACCGAGGCGCGGCCCGCGTCGACCAGGAGCAGCAGGTTCGGCTCGGCGGCGGGGAACGCGCGTTCCAGCGCCTTGGTCGCGTAGGTCGACTCGGCGGCCGGGTCCTCCCAGCCGCCGCTGCCGAGGCGGTCCGCGACCCCGCTGCCGGCCAGCACGGCGAGCGCGGTGAGCACCAGGGCGACCAGGAGCGACAGGCGCGGCCGGGCGGTGACGAAGCGGGTCCAGCCACCGGTCCGCGGCGGCCGGTCCGCGGGCCGCGGCGCCTTGTTGACATCGGTCATCGTGCGGTGTCCCCTTCACCGTGACCAGCGCTGACGCGTGCGAGCACGGCAGCATGGTCCAGCCATTGCCTAGACTGGCAAACACGAGAGATCGCTCGCGTTTCACCAAGAATGCGAGCGACCACTCGCGTTTGTCAATCGCGTTCGGAGAGCTGGGGATAACGCGTGCCCGACACCACACCGAAGGACGGCGCCTCGCAGGCCGCGCGGAAGGGCGGCGCCCCGGGGGACGGCACCCCGGAGAAGGAGCAGGCGCCGCGCCGCCGCCAGGCCCGCGGCGAACGCCGCATCGCCCAGCTGCTCGAAGCCGCCGCCCAGGTCTTCTGCACCACCGGCTACACCGCCGCCAGCACCAACGCCATCGCCCGCGCGGCGGGCGTCTCGCCCGGCACGCTCTACCAGTTCTTCCCGAACAAGGAAGCGATCGCGATCGAGCTGGGCGACCGGCTGATGCACGAGATGCGGGAGGCGTACGGCGAGGCACTGGCCCCCGTCGACCCCGCCACACCGCTGGAGGAGGCGATCGGCTCGGCCGTGGACCGGTTCATGGCGTTCAACACCGACCATCCGGTCTTCTTCGCGCTGATGCACGGGCCCGACATCCCGGGCCGGATGGCCGAGGCGCACGACCAGCTGCACACGACGGTGATCGGCCGGATCGAGGCGCTGCTCGGCTCACTCATGCCCGGCGCCGCCCCGGCCGACGTCACCCGCACGGCCCACGTCTGCCTCGGCGTCTACAAGACCGGCCTGGAACTGGTCCTGGCCCACGAGGGCGCCGAGCGCGCCGCGTACGTCCGGGAGACCAAGGACGTCCTGATCCGCTACCTCGAACCCCTGGTGGGCGACCGACTCGGCCGCACGTGATCCGGAACACCGGGAACCCGGGCGTGGGAGCCGTTGGAGTCATACCCCCTAGGGGTATAGTCTGAGAAGAGATGGGGCTCCCGCGGGCCTCCCCGGCCGCCGCCGACCCCACTGGCCCCACACGCCTCGACGAGGAGTAACGACATGACCGCTCAGACCGACACCACGGGCCCCGTCACCACCGTCTACCAGGTGACCGGCATGAGCTGCGGCCACTGCGAGGGCTCCGTGTCCGGCGAGATCTCCCAGATCCCGGGCGTCAGCTCGGTGAAGGCCGTCGCGTCGACCGGCGAGGTGACCGTCGTCTCCGACGCCCCGCTGGACGAGGAGGCCGTGCGCGCCGCCGTGGACGAGGCCGGTTTCGAGCTGGCCGGCCAGGCCTGAGGAAAACCCTCCCTTTCCCCGACCCGGGCCGTGCCGACCAGCTGATACTGGATCCGTACGGCCCGGTCCGATGTCTGGAGTCCGGACATGACCAGCACCACCGCAGAAACCGCTCGGACAGCCGCGGCCACGGGTGACGCCTCCGAGGTCGAGCTGCTCATCGGCGGGATGACCTGTGCCTCCTGCGCCGCCCGGGTGGAGAAGAAGCTCAACCGGATGGACGGCGTCAGCGCCACCGTCAACTTCGCCACCGAGAAGGCCAAGGTCGCCTTCTCCGGCGGCGTCCAGGTCGCCGACCTGATCGCCACCGTGGAGAAGACCGGCTACACCGCCGAGGAGCCGCCGCCGCCCCGGCCCGCGCCCGCGGCGGAACCGGAAGCCCCCGCACCGGACGCGGAACTGGGCGCCCTGCGCCACCGCCTGCTCGTCTCCGCGCTGCTCGCCGCCCCCGTGGTCCTGCTCTCCATGGTCCCGGCGCTCCAGTTCGACAACTGGCAGTGGCTCTCGCTCACCCTCGCCGCGCCGGTCGTCGTCTGGGGCGGCGCCCCCTTCCACCGGGCCGCCTGGACCAACCTCCGGCACGGCGCCGCGACCATGGACACCCTCGTCTCGGTCGGCACGCTGGCCGCGTTCGGCTGGTCGCTGTGGGCGCTGTTCCTCGGCGACGCCGGCATGCCCGGCATGCACGACGAGTTCCGCCTCACCGTCTCCCGCATGGACGGCGCCTCCACGATCTACCTGGAGGTGGCCGCCGGAGTCGTCGCGCTGATCCTGCTCGGCCGCTACCTGGAGGCCCGCTCCAAGCGCCGCGCCGGCGCCGCCCTGAAGGCCCTGATGGAGCTGGGCGCCAAGGACGTGGCCGTGCTGCGCGAGGGCCGCGAGGTCCGGATACCGGTGTCGTCCCTGGCCGTCGGCGACCGGTTCGTCGTCCGCCCCGGCGAGAAGATCGCCACCGACGGTACGGTCGTGGAGGGCGTCTCCGCGGTCGACGCCTCGATGCTGACCGGGGAGTCGGTGCCGGTGGACGTCGGCCCCGGCGACCGGGTCACCGGCGCCACGGTCAACGCGGGCGGCCGGCTGGTCGTGGAGGCCACCCGGGTCGGCGCGGACACCCAGCTCGCCCGGATGGCGAAGCTGGTCGAGGACGCGCAGAACGGCAAGGCCGAGGTGCAGCGGCTCGCCGACCGGATCTCCGCCGTCTTCGTGCCCGTGGTCATCCTCATCGCGCTCGGCACCTTCGGCGTCTGGCTGGGCGTCACCGGCGACACCGTGGCCGCGTTCACCGCCGCCGTCGCCGTGCTGATCATCGCCTGCCCCTGCGCCCTCGGCCTGGCCACCCCGACCGCGCTGATGGTCGGCACCGGGCGCGGGGCCCAGCTCGGCATCCTCATCAAGGGTCCCGAGGTGCTGGAGTCCACCCGCCGCGTGGACACGGTCGTCCTGGACAAGACCGGCACGGTCACCACCGGCCGGATGAGCCTCCAGGCCGTGTACGTCGCCGAGGGCGAGGACGAGAAGGAGCTGCTGCGGCTCGCGGGCGCCCTGGAGCACGCCTCCGAGCACCCCGTGGCCCGTGCCGTCGCCGCCGGCGCCGAGGAACGCGCGGGAGCGCTGCCGCCGGCCGACCACTTCGAGAACGTGCCCGGCCGGGGCGTGCGCGGGCGCGTGGACGGCCGGGAGGTGGCCGTGGGGCGCCTCTACGACGACCTCCCGCAGGACTTGGCCCGCGCGGCGCGGGAAGCCGAGCAGGAGGGCCGTACGGCCGTCGTGGCGGGCTGGGACGGACGGGCCCGCGGGGTCCTCGCCGTCGCCGACGCGGTCAAGGAGACCAGCGCCGAGGCGATCCGCGAGCTGCGGGCGCTGGGGCTGACGCCGGTGCTGCTCACCGGGGACAACCGCACCGTCGCCGAGGCGGTCGCGCGCACGGTCGGCATCGACCCCGCGCACGTCCACGCCGAGGTGCTGCCCGAGGACAAGGTGGACGTCGTACGACGGCTCCAGCGCGAGGGGCGGGCCGTGGCCATGGTGGGCGACGGCGTGAACGACGCGGCCGCGCTCGCCACGGCGGACCTGGGCCTGGCCATGGGCACCGGCACGGACGCGGCGATCGAGGCCGGCGACCTGACGCTGGTGCGCGGGGACCTGCGGGTGGCGGCGGACGCGATCCGACTGTCGAGGCGGACGCTGGCCACCATCAAGGGCAACCTGGTGTGGGCCTTCGGCTACAACGTCGCCGCGCTGCCGCTGGCCGCCGCGGGGCTGCTCAACCCGATGATCGCGGGGGCGGCGATGGCCTTCTCCTCGGTGTTCGTGGTGACCAACAGCCTGCGGCTGCGGGCCTTCCGGTAGGGCGGCGGCAATTGCCGGGGCGGATGTCCCGGTCCCCCTGGAGTCCGGCGCGCGCCTCACATAAGCTCTTCACAAGGCTCGCGCATCATCCTTACGCTTGAGTCCCGATCGCCGTATCGGGGCTCTTGCGCACCTAAAGGACATATGCAAGAGACGCAGATCACAGTGATGCGAACGTAACCCTCGAAGGGGTTCGAGGGTCTAAGTTGGCGGTGTCAGACCAGCGTCTTGGGGGGCGCTGACTGGCGTCTGGGGATGTCTTGGGGGACCTCCTCAGAGATGCGTTGCCGGGGCACGTACACCGGGAAGCTTTGAGCGGCCCTTCCGGCGTGCGTTGTCCCGGCAGATCGCACATCACTGGAGCAGGCCGAGTTTTGCTCGTTCTGCTCACCGACAGCGATTCAGGCGCTGTCCTCTCCAAGCGCCCGGCCGGATCCCGTGGGGGGAATCCGCACCGGGACATGGGAAGGCGCCCTGGTCGTCGGCCCGTGGGGGGACCGGCGTCTCAGGGCGCCTTCCGCTTTCGCGTTGTCGCGACTTCGTGCCGACGGCCTCTCGGTGAGCGCGGCCCGTCACACCGGCCAAGGGGCGTGGGGAACCGCGCTGCCGACACTGGCCGGCCCGCAGTCGCCCACACCCTTCAGCGGCACGCTGTCGGGCGCACACCGGCCAAGAACACTGCTCCGGTGTGGGGCCCCGGCGAACGCGGCCCCCTCACCGGAAGGTGTCAGCGCTCCTCGACCGGAACGAAGTCGCGCTCCACCACGCCCGTGTAGATCTGGCGCGGGCGGCCGATGCGGGAGCCCGGCTCCTTGATCATCTCGGTCCACTGGGCGATCCAGCCCGGCAGCCGGCCGAGGGCGAACAGGACCGTGAACATCTCGGTCGGGAAGCCCATGGCGCGGTAGATCAGACCGGTGTAGAAGTCCACGTTCGGGTACAGCTTGCGCTCGACGAAGTAGTCGTCGGACAGCGCGTGCTCCTCCAGCTTGAGGGCGATGTCGAGGAGCTCGTCCTCCTTGCCCAGCGCGGAGAGCACGTCGTGCGCGGCGGCCTTGATGATCTTGGCGCGCGGGTCGAAGTTCTTGTAGACCCGGTGGCCGAAGCCCATCAGGCGGACGCCGTCCTCCTTGTTCTTCACCTTGCGGATGAAGGTGTCGACGTCGGAGCCCGAGTCGCGGATGCCCTCCAGCATCTCCAGCACGGACTGGTTGGCACCGCCGTGCAGCGGGCCCCACAGGGCGCTGATGCCGGCCGAGATCGACGCGAACATGTTGGCCTGCGAGGAGCCGACCAGGCGGACCGTGGAGGTCGAACAGTTCTGCTCGTGGTCGGCGTGCAGGATCAGCAGCTTGTCCAGCGCGGCGACGACGACCGGGTCCAGCTCGAACTCCTGCGCCGGCACCGAGAAGGTCATGCGCAGGAAGTTCTCGACGTAACCGAGGTCGTTGCGCGGGTAGACGAACGGGTGGCCGATCGACTTCTTGTACGCGTAGGCCGCGATCGTCGGGAGCTTGGCGAGCAGCCGGATCGTGGAGAGGTCACGCTGCTTCTCGTCGAACGGGTTGTGGCTGTCCTGGTAGAACGTGGACAGCGCCGAGACGACCGAGGACAGCATGGCCATCGGGTGCGCGTCGCGCGGGAAGCCCCTGTAGAAGTTCTTGACGTCCTCGTGCAGCAGCGTGTGCCGCGTGATGTCGTTCTGGAACGCCGTCAGCTGGTCGACGGTGGGCAGCTCGCCGTTGATCAGCAGGTACGCCACCTCAAGGAAGGTGGAGCGCTCGGCCAGCTGCTCGATGGGGTAGCCGCGGTAGCGGAGGATGCCCGCCTCGCCGTCGAGGTAGGTGATCGCGGATTTGTAGGCGGCGGTGTTGCCGTAGCCGCTGTCCAGAGTCACCAGACCGGTCTGGGCGCGGAGCTTCCCGATGTCGAAGCCCTTGTCACCGACGGTGCTGTCGACCACCGGGTAGGTGTACTCGCCGTCGCCGTACCGCAGTACTACAGAGTTGTCGCTCACGTCTTCCCTCACCGACGTAGTGCCTCATCTTCGAGGTGCCCTGACTGTCTCTACCATCCCCCATTTGGCTCAGGAGAGTGCACTCGGGGTCGACCATTGGGCCTATTGGCGGCACTCAGTGCCGTCAACCTGCTCATCCTGCCCCCTCGAAGGGGTTACCGGAAGTGCTCTGTGACCTTCACGACTCGTTTGATCGATCATTTTCGCCGCGGGGCCGGATTCCGTGCCACCACCGTGACTTCGGGGCCACCGCCCGTGACTTCAGGACCCGCCACCGAGGGGCCGGGACCCCAGTCTGAAGTCCAGGGCCGTGCAGCGCCGCCCGGCCGACACCGTGCGCACCGCCTGCCCGATCGCCTTGCGTGAACCGACGAGAACGACCAGCTGACGGGCCCGGGTGACCGCCGTGTAGAGCAGGTTCCGCTGGAGCATCATCCATGCTCCCGTGGTGACGGGAATCACCACGGCGGGATATTCACTGCCCTGCGAGCGGTGAATGGTCACCGCGTAGGCGTGGGCCAGTTCGTCCAGTTCGTCGAATTCGTACGGAACCTCCTCATCCTCGTCCGTCAGCACGGTCAGGCGCTGGTCGACCGGGTCGAGCGAGGTGACGACACCCACGGTGCCGTTGAATACGCCGTTTTTCCCTTTCTCGTAATTGTTACGAATCTGGGTGACCTTGTCGCCGACACGGAAGACCCGGCCACCGAACCGCTTCTCCTGTAGATCGGGCCGCCCCGGGGTGATGGCCTGCTGGAGCAGCCCGTTGAGCGCGCCCGCGCCGGCCGGCCCCCGGTGCATCGGCGCGAGCACCTGCACGTCCCGGCGCGGGTCCAGCCCGAACTTGGCCGGGATCCGCCGCGCGGCCACGTCCACGGTGAGCCGGCCGGCGGCCTCCGTGTCGTCCTCCACGAAGAGAAAGAAGTCCCTCAGCCCGTCGGTGAGCGGATGCTGCCCGGCGTTGATGCGGTGGGCGTTGGTGACGACACCTGACTGCTGGGCCTGCCGGAAGACCCGGGTGAGCCGGACGGCCGGGACGGGGCTGCCGTCGGCGAGCAGATCGCGCAGGACCTCCCCCGCGCCCACGCTGGGCAACTGGTCCACGTCCCCCACGAAGAGCAGATGGGCCCCCGGCGGTACGGCCTTCACGAGCTTGTTGGCGAGCAGCAGGTCCAGCATGGAGGCCTCGTCCACGACCACCAGGTCGGCGTCGAGGGGCCGGTCCCGGTCGTAGGCGGCGTCCCCGCCGGGCTTCAGCTCCAGCAGCCGGTGCACGGTGGAGGCCTCGGCTCCGGTCAGCTCGGCCAGCCGCTTGGCGGCCCGGCCGGTCGGCGCGGCGAGCAGCACCTTGGCACGCCGGGCCCGGGCCAGCTCCACGATCGAGCGCACGGTGAACGACTTGCCGCAGCCGGGGCCGCCGGTGAGGACGGCGACCTTCTCGGTCAGCGCGAGCTTCACGGCCGCCTCCTGCTCGGGCGCGAGGTCGGCGCCGGTGCGGGATCCCAGCCATCCGAGCGCCTTGCCCCAGTCGACGTCCCGGAACCCGGGCATCCGGTCCTCGTCCGTGCGCAGGAGCCGCAGCAGCTGGGCGGAGAGGGAGAGTTCGGCGCGGTGGAAGGGGACGAGGTACACGGCGCTGACGGGCTCGTCGCCGCCGCCGTCGGGTCCGGGCACCTTCTCCCGGACGACCCCCGGGTCGCCTCCGTCCTCCGGTACCCGGCCCAGCTCGCCCAGACACTCGATGACCAGCCCGGTGTCCACCTGGAGCAGCTTCACGGCATCGGCGATCAGCCGCTCCTCCGGCAGGAAGCAGTGCCCCTGGTCGGCGGACTGCGACAGCGCGTACTGCAGGCCGGCCTTCACGCGCTCGGGACTGTCGTGCGGGATCCCGACCGACTGGGCGATCTTGTCGGCGGTCAGGAAGCCGATGCCCCAGACGTCGGCGGCGAGCTGGTAGGGGCGTTCCTTGACGACGGAGATCGACTCGTCGCCGTACTTCTTGTAGATCCGCACGGCGATGGAGGTGGACACCTCGACGGTCTGGAGGAAGAGCATGACCTCCTTGATCGCCTTCTGTTCCTCCCAGGCGTCGGCGATCTTCTTGGTGCGCTTGGGGCCGAGGCCGGGGACCTCGACGAGGCGCTTGGGCTCCTCCTCGATGATCCTGAGCGTGTCGACGCCGAAGTGCTGGGTGATGCGGTCGGCGAAGACCGGCCCGATGCCCTTGACCAGCCCGGACCCCAGATAGCGCCGGATGCCCTGGACGGTGGCCGGCAGTACGGTCGTGTAGTTCTCGACATGGAACTGCTTGCCGTACTGCGGGTGCGACCCCCAGCGGCCCTCCATCCGCAGGGACTCACCGACCTGGGCACCGAGGAGCGCGCCGACCACGGTGAGGAGGTCCCCGGCACCTCTGCCGGTGTCGACCCGGGCGACCGTGTACCCGTTCTCCTCGTTGGCGTAGGTGATCCGCTCCAGTACGCCTTCGACCACGGCAAGACGCCGTTCACCGGTCTGGGTCCCCGCCTGTTGAGCCATGATCCGACGGTACCGGTGGGGTCTGACAGCGGCCTATGGCCTATGGCCTATCGGTGTTCGCGTGGCCGTGAGCGAACGCCGGAGGCGGTGTGCTCGGCGGATGCGGTGTGCCATGGGGGCTTCGACCCGACCATTGCCGGGAGCGTGGCGCGGGCCGGGTGCAGGGCCGGCGGGAGATGCGGCCCGCGAGCGTGGAGGGCGACGTGGGCTTCGGCGTCCTCCATCCCCGCGGGGGCTGCTGCATCCCGACGGGGGCTGATCGCGGGCCTTCACCGCGGTCAGAGGGGATTGAGGCGGGCCTTGAGCAGGCAGAACTCGTTGCCCTCGGGGTCGGCGAGAACGTGCCAGGACTCGTCGCCGGTCTGACCGATGTCGGCCGGGCGCGCCCCGAGCTTCAAGAGGCGTTCCAGCTCGGCGTCCTGATCGCGGTCCGTGGCGTTGACGTCGATGTGCAGCCGCGACTTCCCCGGCTCCGGCTCGTCCCTGCGGCTGAGGAAGAGCGTCGGCTGCGCGCCGCCGAAGCCTTCCCGTGGGCCGATCTCGATGCTGCCGTCCTCTTCGCGTCCGAGCACCACGAAGTCCAGGACCTCGCACCAGAACCGCGCCAGCACCTCGGGTTCGCGGCAACCGAGCACGAGTTCACTGATACGACATGCCATGGGCGGGACCTGCTCTCAGCGTGGGTCGGCCGGTAGGGCCGCGCGGAGCGGGTGGGCTCCACGCGGTGGGAACACGCCCGAGACCGTACCGGGCAGGGCGAGCGGGTGCGAAGGGGTTTTGGTTCTGGGGGTGAAGGTGGGGCGGATGGGGGGCGCTTGCGGGGCATCTCCATGCCCGACCCCGTGAGCGGACGGGTGAACGTCTGCGTGGCTTCGACCAGTTGGATGCCTGGGGGCAGCGAGCCGTGCGCGCGGTGGAGGCCACGGAACTGTTCACCGGGGGTGAGCAGGTAGCCGTTGGGCAGCTCGCTTCTGGGGCAGTGTCGGGATTCCGCGGTCCGCGTCAGAACCGAGCGAGCGGCCCGGAACAGCGGGGGCCCCCGCCGGTACCGGGCCCTCGGGTCGACTGGGGGCAAGCCGTCGGCGGGGGCACGCGGTCGCGTCTCGCCTGCACGCTCGGTGGGCTTGGCGGCTGACGACCGGTGAGTGGCAGCTCGCGGCCGGTGAGGGGTGCGCCGTCGCACCTTGCCTGCACGCCGAGTGGGCTTGGCGGCGAACGCTGGGCGAGAGGGGCGCGGTCACGTCTCACCAGCATGCCGGGCCGGTCCGGCGGCTAACGGCCGGTGGGGTGCGCCGCCGCGCCTCGCCTGCACGCCGGGTGGGCTAATCCTCGACCGCTGGGCGAGAGGGGCGCAGTCACGCCTCGCCAGCACGCCGGGAGGCTTGGCGGCTGACGGCCGGTAGCGGGGCGCCGTCGCACCTCGCCTGGACGCGAGCCGGTCCGGCGGCGAGCACTGAGTGGGGGGCGCGCGGTCCCACCTCGCCCGCACGTCGGGCCGGCCTGGCGGCTGACGGCCGGTGGGGGTACGCCGTCGCGTCTCGCCTGAACGCCGGGCCGGTTCGGCGGCTGACCGCCGGTGAGGGGTGCGCCGTCGCTCCTCGCCGGCACGCCGGGTGGGCTTGGCGGCGAACGCTGGGTGGGAGGCGCGCAGTCGCGCCTCGCCCGTACGCCGGGCCGGTCCGGCGGCTATCGGTCGGTGGGTGGGGCGCGCGGGCGCGTCTTGCCCGCACGCCGAGTCGGTCTGGCGGCTGACGGCCGGTGGGGGTTCGCGGAGCCGTCTCGCCCGCGTGCCGGGTGGGGGCGGCGGCCTGCGGGCGGGGGCGGGGCGGCGGGGGGATTGGCGGATGCGGGCCGGGGGTGTGTGGGGGGAAAGGCCCAGGTGGGGGGCTTTCGGGTGGAACGGAATTGCCTACCGCCGAGGCGGGGGCGAGTCGCGGCGCCTTTGGTCAGCGGCGGTGGCGGGGCTTGTCCTGGCGTGGGGGGAGCGTCAGCGTGATTTGGCGGACCAGTTGCTGGAAGCAGGCCAGGGACGCGCATGCGGGGAGGGCCGCGCCGGCGATTCCCGTGATCGTTCGGTCGGCCTGGGCCACGCACAGCATCATGGCCACGGACGAGAACAGCAGGACGATGAACCACGAGTGCAGGGCTCGGCGCTGGTGCAAGGCGCTGCGCAGGATGGAGAGGGAGGCCACCATCCAGGGGCCGTACACGAGAATGGGCCACCAGGCGATCATCTCGCCGTTCGTGCCCGACGTGATGTTGCGCAGTGGCCCGTAGGCCGCCATTCCGCCGAATACGCTGACCATCGCCACGATCACGGAAACGAATGCGGCGATCACGAAGCTGCTGGTCTGCATCCATTTGATGTGGATTTTACGGACCCGGCTCTTGCGGTGTCCGGCCCCGGCGGAGGGGCGTCGGATGGGCGGCAGTTGCCCGGTGATCCGGGCCAGGTTCTCCATCGGGTCGGCGTAGTCGGCGTAGTCCGCGGGGGGTGACGGCTCGTTGCGCGGGGGCGGGACCACGGCCGGCTGTTCGGCCGGGATGGCCTCCTGCAAGAGGTAGGCGAGTTCCTCGGCCGGGTCCCAGCCCGAGTCGGGGGGCACCAGGAGCGCCTCTGCGTCGAGTGCGTCGACGGGGCTGCCGTGCCAGACCGTACCCACCGTGTAAGGGGGTGTGTCCGCATACCGTTCACGCCGGGCGAAGGAGGAACCCGCATAGTCGTGATTCATGAAGATCCGCCCCCGTCACACGCGATCCGCGCGACAGTCAGAGTTTGCCTGGTCGGTCCACCGTTGATTAAGTTCCTCCTGCACCGCTTCCAATAGCGTGAGGAACTCGCGGAGCAGCGATTCGGTGGCCTGGGGTTCGACGCGTACGCCGTCTCCGCGCAAGGTGCCACGCGCCCCCAGCGAGCGTGCAACACCAGGTGTGTAAATATACTTTGCCACCGTCGCCACACGACTCGCAGACAGACTGTCTTTCCTCGCGTCGCGGTGAGGCAAGCCATGGAACCTTGCTGTCGTCATATTCTAGCTAACGCCGCCCCCTCTCCTCCAGATGCGCGGCAAATGAGTGAACATGGCGCAGGGGAAACGTTGGAAGTGCGTTTTTTCATTTGTGTCATTCGCTTTTCAGCGGCCAGTTTGTGAGTCGAGTGGTTTGTATTCTGAGAACCCTCCCGGTCTGATCGTCCGTCCCGCTGCGGGTGGCCCGTCCGGCCCCGGCGGCGGGTCCCCCGGTCCGCTCCCGGTCACGATTGGGTCTCGGCCGCCCGCCACCCCTTGCCCCCGGCCCGTGTAATCGATTCCAATCCTCCCTACGGCATCGATGTAATCGATTCCATGAGTCCACGAGGAGGTGGGGCCGGCGATGGCGAGCATCAAGGACGTGGCCGCTGCGGCGGGCGTGTCCGTGGCCACCGTGTCGCGGGCGCTGAACGGGCATCCGTCCGTCAGTGCCGACGCGCGGGCGCGGGTGATGGCGGCCGTGGACGCCCTGGGGTACCGGCCCAACGCCGTCGCCCGGTCCCTGCGGACGGACCAGACCCATACGCTCGGACTGGTCATCAGCGACGTGCTGAACCCCTACTTCACCGAGCTGGCCCGTTCCGTCGAGGAAGAGGCCCGCGCGCTCGGCTACAGCGTGATCATCGGGAACGCCGACGAGCGGCCCGAACTCCAGGACCACCACGTACGGAACCTGCTCGACCGGCGGATCGACGGACTGCTCGTCTCCCCCACCGACGGCGGTTCGCCCCTGATGCTCGACGCCGCCCGGACGGGGACGCCCATGGTGTTCGTCGACCGGTGGATCCCCGGCGTGGACGTGCCGGTCGTGCGGGCCGACGGACAGGCGGCCGTGCGGGATCTGGTCGCCCACCTCCACCGGCTCGGACACCGGCGGCTCGCCATCATCGCCGGGCCCGCCGCCACCACCACCGGCAGTGAGCGCGTGGAGGCGTTCCGGGCCGCGCTCGCCGCGTACGGACTCCCGCTCCCGGACGCCTACATCGGGCAGGGCGACTTCCAGGCCGAGAGCGGGCGGCGGGTCACCGAGGGGTTCCTCGATCTGCCGCAGCCGCCCGAGGTCGTCTTCGCCGCCGACAACCTGATGGCGCTCGGCGCGCTGGACGCCGTACGCGCGCGCGGGCTGCGCGTGCCCGACGACATCGCGCTGGCCGCGTTCGACGACATCCCGTGGTTCGTGCACACCGATCCGCCGGTCACCGCCATCGCCCAGCCGACCGGTGAGCTGGGGCGGGCCGCCGTACGGGCCCTGGTGGACCGGATCGAGGGGCGCACCCCGCGCTCCGTCACCCTGCCCGCGCGGCTCGTCGTACGCCGCTCCTGCGGAGAGGCGCACGTGCCCTCCCAGACCCCCGCACCCCCCACGCAGTCCCCCTCCCCAGTGCAAAGGAGCACGTCGTGAGCAACCCGGACGAGTTGCTGCGCATCGAGGGCATACGCAAGACCTTCCCCGGCGTGGTCGCGCTCGACGGCGTCGACTTCGACCTGCGCCGGGGCGAGGTCCATGTACTGCTCGGTGAGAACGGCGCCGGCAAGAGCACCCTCATCAAGATGCTCTCCGGTGCCTACACCCCCGATGCCGGCCGGATCCTCGCAGGCGGTGAGGAGGTGCGCATCCACGGTGCGCAGGACTCCGAGCGCCTCGGGATCGCCACCATTTACCAGGAGTTCAACCTGGTCCCCGATCTGACCGTCGCCGAGAACATCTTCCTGGGGCGGCAGCCGCGCCGGCTGGGGATGATCGACCGGAAGCGGATGGAGGCCGAGGCCGCGACGCTGCTGGAGCGTGTCGGGGTCGACGTCTCGCCCCGTGCGCGGGTGCGGGAACTCGGCATCGCGCGGCTGCAGATGGTCGAGATCGCCAAGGCGCTCAGCCTGGACGCGCGCGTGCTCATCATGGACGAGCCGACCGCCGTGCTCACCTCGGAGGAGGTGGAGAAGCTCTTCGCCATCGTGCGGTCGCTGCGCGAGGACGGCGTGGGGATCGTCTTCATCACCCACCACCTGGAGGAGATCGCCGCCCTGGGGGACCGGGTGACCGTCATCCGGGACGGGCGGAGCGTCGGGCAGGTGCCCGCCTCGACGCCCGAGGACGAGCTGGTCCGGCTGATGGTGGGGCGCTCCATCGAGCAGCAGTACCCGCGTCAGCGGCCGGAGAAGGGTGCGGCGCTGCTGTCCGTCGAGGGGCTGGGCCGTGACGGCGTGTTCCACGACGTGAGCTTCGAGGTGCACGCCGGCGAGGTCGTCGGTATCGCGGGGCTCGTCGGGGCCGGCCGTACGGAGGTCGTCCGGGCGGTGTTCGGCGCGGATCCGTACGACCACGGGGTCGTGCGGGTCTCCGGTGCCGAACTCAAGCGGCACGACGTGAACGCGGCGATGGCGGCCGGCATCGGGCTGGTGCCGGAGGACCGCAAGGGCCAGGGGCTGGTGCTGGACGCCTCCGTCGCGGAGAACCTGGGGCTGGTGACGCTCCGGTCGGCCACCCGGGCCGGGCTGGTGGACCGCAAGGCGCAGTACTCGGCCGCCGAGCGGATCGCCGGGCAGCTGGGCGTGCGCATGGCGGGCCTCGGGCAGCACGTGCGGACCCTGTCCGGCGGCAACCAGCAGAAGGTCGTCATCGGCAAGTGGCTGCTGGCCGACACCAAGGTGCTGATCCTGGACGAGCCGACGCGGGGTATCGACGTCGGTGCCAAGGTCGAGATCTACCAGCTGATCAACGAGCTGACGGCCGCCGGTGCCGCCGTGCTGATGATCTCCAGCGATCTGCCGGAGGTGCTCGGCATGAGCGACCGGGTGCTGGTGATGGCCCAGGGCCGGATCGCCGGTGAGCTCCCGGCCGACGAGGCCACCCAGGACGCCGTCATGGCACTCGCCGTCTCCTCCCCGACCGCCGGCCCGGGCTCCGCCGCCGGCTCCACCCCCCTCACCGACAAGGAGGCCCCCCGTGGCCACTGACACGCTCAAGAGGCCGGCGGGCGCGAGTGGCGCCCCGGGCGGCCTGCGCCGGCTGCTCCTGGACAACGGCGCGCTCACCGCGCTGATCGTCCTGGTCATCGCCCTGTCGGCGCTGTCCGGCGACTTCCTGACGACGGACAACCTGCTGAACATCGGCGTCCAGGCGGCCGTGACGGCGATCCTCGCCTTCGGTGTGACCTTCGTGATCGTCTCGGCGGGCATCGACCTGTCGGTCGGCTCGGTGGCCGCGCTGTCGGCGACCGTGCTGGCCTGGAGCGCCACCTCCCACGGGGTGCCGGTCGTGCTGGCGGTGCTGATGGCGGTCGCCACCGGCATCGTCGCCGGTCTGGTGAACGGTTTCCTCATCGCCTACGGCAAGCTGCCGCCGTTCATCGCGACGCTGGCCATGCTGTCGGTGGGCCGCGGTCTGGCCCTGGTGATCTCGCAGGGCTCGCCCATCGCCTTCCCGGAGTCGGTCTCCCACCTCGGGGACACCCTCGGCGGCTGGCTGCCGGTGCCCGTGCTGGTCATGGTGGTGATGGGGCTGATCGCCGCGTTCGTGCTGGGACGCACGTACATCGGCCGCTCCATGTACGCGATCGGCGGCAACGAGGAGGCCGCGCGGCTGTCCGGTCTCCGGGTGAATCGGCAGAAGCTCGCGATCTACGCCCTGTCCGGGCTGTTCGCCGCGGCGGCGGGCATCGTGCTCGCGTCCCGGTTGTCCTCGGCGCAGCCGCAGGCCGCCGACGGTTACGAGCTGGACGCCATCGCGGCGGTCGTCATCGGCGGCGCCTCGCTGGCGGGTGGCACCGGCAAGGCGTCCGGCACGCTGATCGGCGCGCTGATCCTGGCGGTGCTCCGCAACGGCCTCAACCTGCTCTCGGTGTCCGCGTTCTGGCAGCAGGTCGTGATCGGTGTCGTGATCGCGCTGGCGGTGCTGCTGGACACGGTGCGCCGCAAGGCCGGCGCGACCCCGGTGGCCGCCGGCACGGGCGGGCCGAAGGGCAAGCAGGCGGCGACGTACGCGCTCGCCGCCGTGGTGACCGTCGCCATCGTCGGCGCGACCTCCTTCCTGCACGGCGGCTCCTCGTCGTCCACGACCCCGAGGATGGGTCTGTCCCTGTCGACGCTCAACAACCCCTTCTTCGTGCAGATCCGGTCGGGTGCCCAGGCCGAGGCGAAGAAGCTGGGCGTGGACCTGACCGTCACCGACGCGCAGAACGACGCCTCGCAGCAGGCCAACCAGCTTCAGAACTTCACCAGTTCGAACCTGGGCGCGATCATCGTCAACCCGGTGGACTCGGACGCGGCGAGCAACTCCGTGAAGGCCGCCGACAAGGCGGACATCCCGGTGATCGCCGTGGACCGGGGTGTCAACCACGCGTCCGTGGACACGCTGGTGGCCTCGGACAACGTCGCCGGCGGCGAGCTGGCCGCGAAGACGATCGCCGAGAAGCTGGGCGGCAAGGGCAAGATCGTCATCCTCCAGGGCCAGGCGGGCACGTCGGCGGCCCGGGAGCGGGCGGCCGGGTTCGCCCAGGGCCTCAAGGCCTACCCGGGCATCCAGGTGCTGGCGCAGCAGCCCGCGGACTTCGACCGCACCAAGGGCCTCGACGTGATGTCGAACCTGCTCCAGGCCCACCCGGACGTGCAGGGCGTCATCGCCGCCAACGACGAGATGGCGCTGGGCGCGATCAAGGCGCTCGGCTCCAAGGCCGGCAAGTCCGTGCAGGTGGTCGGCTTCGACGGCACCCCGGACGGCCTGACCGCGGTCAAGAACGGCACGCTGTACGCGTCCGTCGCCCAGCAGCCCTCGCAGCTGGGGAAGATCGCCGTGGACAACGCCCTCAAGGCGGTCAAGGGCGACAAGGTGGACCCGACGGTGAAGGTGCCGGTGAAGGTGGTCACGAAGGACAACGTGGCCGGCTTCACCGGCTGACAACAGGCGGCTCGGGCGGGCGGCCCCGGGCACTTCCGGGGCCGCCCGCCCGGCGTCATCTCTCAGGGGAGTCAACTGATGTACGACTACGACCTTCTGGTCGTGGGATCGGCCAATGCCGACCTGGTGATCGGCGTCGAGCGGCGGCCGGCCGCCGGCGAGACGGTGCTCGGCGGCGATCTGGCCGTGCACCCGGGCGGCAAGGGCGCCAACCAGGCGGTCGCCGCGGCCCGGCTCGGCGCCGCCACGGCCCTGCTGGCGCGGGTCGGCGACGACGGCCACGGCCGGCTGCTGCTCGACTCCCTGCGCGCGGCCGGGGTCGGCACGGTGGGCGTGCTGGTGGGCGGGGCGCCGACGGGGGTCGCGCTGATCACCGTCGACCCGTCCGGCGACAACAGCATCGTGGTGTCGCCGGGCGCCAACTCCCGGCTGCTGCCGGCGGACGTCCGGGCGGCGGCGGGTGTGCTGCGCGCCTCCCGGGTGGTGTCGGCGCAGCTGGAGATCCCGCTGGAGACGGTCGTGGAGGTCGTGCGGAACCTGGCGCCGGGCAGCCGCTTCGTGCTGAACCCGTCCCCGCCGCGTGAGCTGCCCGCGGAGGTGCTGGCGGCGTGCGACCCGCTGATCCTGAACGAGCACGAGGCACGGGTGGTCCTCGGGGACGACTGCACGAGCGACGACCCCGAGGACTGGGCCCGGCTGCTGCTGGCCCGGGGCCCGCGCTCGGTGGTGGTGACGCTGGGCGCGGAGGGGGCGCTGGTGGCCGACGGTTCGGGGGTCGCCCGGGTGCCGTCGGTGACGGTGGACGCGGTGGACACCACGGGTGCCGGGGACGCGTTCACCGCGGCCCTGGCCTGGAGGCTCGGGTCCGGTGCGGACCTGGCGGACGCGGCGGCCTACGCGGCCCGGGTCGGTGCGGCGGCCGTGACCAGGCGGGGCGCGCAGGAGTCGTACCCGACGGCGGAGGAGGTCGAGGCCCTGTGAAGAAGGCGGGGATCCTCAACCGTCATCTCTCCGGCGCCCTGGCCGAGCTGGGCCACGGGCACGGGGTGCTGGTCTGCGACGCGGGCATGCCGATACCCGACGGGCCCCGGGTGGTGGACCTGGCCTTCCGTGCCGGTGTGCCGTCCTTCGCCGAGGTGCTGGACGGCCTGCTGGCCGAGCTGGTGGTGGAGGGCGCCACGGCGGCGGAGGAGGTGGAGGCGGCCAATCCAGCGGCGGCCGGGCTGCTGCGGGCCCGTTTCCCGGAGCTGGCCCTCGTGCCGCACGAGCGGCTGAAGGAGCTGTCGGCCGGGGCCCGGCTGATCGTCCGCACCGGTGAGGCCCGGCCGTACGCGAACGTCCTGCTGCGCTGCGGGGTGTTCTTCTAGGGCGCGGAGGGCCGGCACGTTGCGAGGGGGCCTCCCCGGCCCGCAGGCCCGGGACGCCCCCTCGGCGTTTCCCCTCCCTGCCGGAACCCGATCCCCCCGGGGTCCCCCGTGGTTCCGGCGACAGGTACGACACGGCGGGCGACGGAATGGTTGCACCCGCTTCCGGAATTCCTCCGCGCGGGTGAGCTAGGGTCTTTCGTCCGGGTCAGGCCGGATCACGTGCTCCACGAACCGCTCCGCCGTCTCCGCCAGCACCTCCCGCCCGTCCCGCGCCCACAGCCGCTCGTTGAACAGCTCGACCTCGATGGGGCCGGAGTACCCGGCGGCCTCCACCCGGCCCTTCCACTCCCGCATGTCGATCGCCCCGTCGCCGAGCTGGCCGCGCCCGTTGAGGACGCCCTCGGGCAGGGGGGTGGTCCAGTCGGCGAGCTGGAAGGTGTGGATGCGGCCCGCCGCTCCCGCGCGGGCGATCTGCGCGGGCGCCTGGTCGTCCCACCAGACGTGGTAGGTGTCCACGGCCACCCCGACCTGGTGCGCGGGGAAGCGTTCGGCGAGGTCCAGGGCCTGGGCGAGGGTGGAGACCACACAGCGGTCGGACGCGTACATCGGGTGCAGCGGCTCGATGGCGAGACGTACGCCGCGTTCGGCCGCGTAGGGGGCGAGGACGGCCAGCGCGTCGGCGACGCGCTCGCGGGCGCCGCGCAGGTCCTTGCTGCCGGCGGGGAGTCCGCCGGAGACCAGGACCAGGGTGTCGGTGCCGAGGGTGGCGGCCTCGTCGATCGCCGCGTGGTTGTCGCCCAGCGCCTCGGCCCGCTCGACGGGGTCGGTCGCGGTGAGGAAGCCGCCGCGGCACAGGGTCGTCACCGTCAGGCCCGCGTCCCGCACCAGCTTGGCCGCGGCCTCCACGCCGTACCGCCGCACCGGCTCCCGCCACAGGCCAACGCCGGGGACGCCCAGCGCGGTACAGGCGTCGGCCAGTTCGGGGAGGGGCAGCTGCCTGACCGTCATCTGGTTGACGGAGAAGCGCGCGAGTTCCGCCGTGTTCACCGGTCCACCCCGTACAGCGACAGAAGGGTCTTCATCCGTTCCTCGGCGAGCTTCGGGTCCGGGAACAGGCCGAGCCCGTCGGCGAGTTCATAGGCGCGGGCGAAGTGGGGCAGGGAGCGGGCCGACTGCAGGCCGCCGACCATGGCGAAATGGCTCTGGTGGCCGGCGAGCCAGGCGAGGAACACCACCCCCGTCTTGTAGAAGCGGGTGGGCGGCTGGAACAGGTGGCGGGACAACTCCACCGTGGGGTCCAGGAGTTCACGGAAGCCCTGGACGTCGCCCGTGTCCAGGACCCGTACCGCCGCGGCCGCGAGCGGGCCCAGCGGGTCGAAGACGCCGAGCAGGGCGTGGCTGAAGCCCTGGTCGTCGCCCGCGATCAGCTCCGGGTAGTGGAAGTCGTCGCCGGTGTAGCAGCGCACGCCCTGCGGCAGCCGCCGTCTGAGGCCGGCCTCGCGCCGGGCGTCCAGCAGGGAGATCTTGACGCCGTCGACCTTGTCGGGGTGGGCGGCGATCAGCTCCAGGAAGGTGCCGGTGGCCGCGTCCAGGTCGGACGAGCCCCAGTAGCCCTCCAGGGCCGGGTCGAACATCGGGCCGAGCCAGTGCAGGATCACCGGTTCGGCGGACTGGCGCAGGAGGTGGCCGTAGACCTCCAGGTAGTCCTCGGGGCCCTTCGCCGTCGCGGCCAGCGCCCGGGAGGCCATGAGGACGGCCTGGGCGCCCGCCTCCTCCACGACCGCGAGCTGCTCCTCGTACGCGGCCCGGATCTGCGCGAGGGTGCCCCCGGCGAGCTGGTCCGTGCCGGCACCGCAGGCGATACGGCCGCCGGCCGCGCGCGCCTCGGCGGCGCTGCGCCGGATCAGTTCGGCGGCGCCCGCCCAGTCCAGGCCCATCCCGCGCTGGGCGGTGTCCATGGCCTCGGCGACACCGAGCCCGTGGGACCACAGGTGGCGGCGGAAGGCGAGGGTGGCGTCCCAGTCGACGGCGGCGGGCGCGCCGGGCGGGACGTCGGCGAACGGGTCGGCGACGACGTGGGCCGCCGAGAAGACCGTGCGGGAGGTGAAAGGGGTGCCGGGGGTGAGGGAGAGGGGCGTGGTGCGCGGCTCGTACGGGCGCAGGGTGCCGTCGGCCGCGGGGAGTCGGAGGGTCACAGGGAGATCTCCGGTACGTCGATGCGGCGGCCCTCGGCGGAGGACTTCAGGCCCAGTTCGGCGAGCTGGACGCCCCGGGCGCCGGCCAGCAGGTCCCAGTGGTAGGGGGCGTCGGCGTAGACGTGCTTGAGGAACAGCTCCCACTGGGCCTTGAAGCCGTTGTCGAACTCGGCGTTGTCGGGCACCTCCTGCCACTGGTCGCGGAAGACGTCGGTGGCGGGGACGTCCGGGTTCCACACCGGCTTGGGGGTGGCGCTGCGGTGCTGGACGCGGCATCCGCGCAGGCCGGCGACGGCCGATCCCTCGGTGCCGTCGACCTGGAACTCGACCAGCTCGTCGCGGTGGACGCGGACCGCCCAGGAGGAGTTGATCTGGGCGACGGCGCCGCCCTCCAGCTCGAAGACGCCGTAGGCGGCGTCGTCGGCGGTGGCGTCGTAGGGCTTGCCGTTCTCGTCCCAGCGCTGGGGGATGTGGGTGGCGGCGAGGGCCTGCACGGAGGTGACCCGGCCGAACAGCTCGTGCAGGACGTATTCCCAGTGCGGGAACATGTCGACGACGATGCCGCCGCCGTCCTCGGCGCGGTAGTTCCAGGAGGGTCGCTGGGCGGGCTGCCAGTCGCCCTCGAAGACCCAGTAGCCGAACTCGCCGCGCACGGAGAGGATCCGGCCGAAGAAGCCGCCGTCGACGAGGCGCTTCAGCTTCAGCAGGCCCGGCAGGAAGATCTTGTCCTGGACGACGCCGTGCTTGACGCCCTTGTCGTGGGCGAGACGGGCGAGGGCGAGGGCGCCTTCGAGGCCGGTGGCGGTGGGCTTCTCGGTGTAGACGTGCTTACCGGCCGCGATCGCCTTCGTGAGGGCCTCCTCGCGGGCGGAGGTGACCTGGGAGTCGAAGTAGATGTCGACGGACGGGTCGGCGAGGACGGCGTCCACGTCGGTGGAGACCTGGTCCAGGCCGTGCCGCTCGGCGATCTCCCGCAGGGCGTGCTCGCGGCGGCCGAGCAGGACCGGTTCGGGCCAGAGCACGGTGCCGTCGCCGAGGTCGAGGCCGCCCTGGTCGCGCAGGGCGAGGATCGACCGGACGAGGTGCTGGCGGTAGCCCATGCGCCCGGTCACGCCGTTCATGGCGATACGCACCGTCTTGCGTGTCACGTGAGTCCCCTTCGTGGGCCGGTGGAGCAAGCAGTTCAGCCGTCGGATAGCAAGCGCTTTCTACACGAGGAGAAGCTAGCCTCTGGAAGTGGTCTGTACAAGACCGCGTCCGCTCCGAGTTGTTCGAGGATGCGAACAACCACGCGTCGTGGCCTTAGGGTCTGCTCGGAACCAGGACGGACGCCCTGCTGTCTACGAGGGCGTACCAGACGACGCGTGACCGGAGGACGACGAGATGACGGTGACCCTGGCGGACGTGGCGGCCCGCGCCCAGGTCTCGCCCGCGACGGTGTCGCGCGTGCTGAACGGCAACTACCCGGTCGCCGCGTCCACCCGCGAACGGGTCCTGCGCGCGGTGGACGAGCTGGACTACGTCCTCAACGGCCCCGCGAGCGCCCTCGCCGCGGCCACCTCCGACCTGGTCGGCATCCTCGTCAACGACATCGCCGACCCGTTCTTCGGGATCATGGCGAGCGCGATCCAGGCGGAGATCGGCGGGCCGGGCGGGCGCGCGGGCGGCGAACGCCTCGCGGTCGTCTGCAACACGGGCGGTTCCCCCGAGCGCGAGCTGACGTACCTGACCCTGCTCCAGCGGCAGCGGGCCGCCGCCGTCGTGCTGACCGGCGGGGCCGTGGAGGACGCGCCGCACGCGGCCGCGGCCGCGGCCAAGCTGCGCAAGCTGGCGGACGCCGGCACCCGGGTGGTGCTGTGCGGGCGCCCGCCGGCGCCGGACACCGGGGCCGTCGCGCTGACCTTCGACAACCGGGGCGGCGCCCGCGCGCTGACCGACCACCTCATCGGCCTCGGCCACCGCCGGCTCGGCTACATCGCCGGCCCCGAGGAACGCACGACCACCCGGCACCGCCTGGAGGGCCACCGCGCGGCGCTCGCGACGGCGGGCGTCGAGGAGGACCCGCGCCGGACGGTCCACGGCCGCTACGACCGCCGGTCCGGTCACGAGGCCACGCTGGAACTGCTGCGCCGCGACCCCTCGTTGACGGCGATCGTGGCCGCGAACGACTCCGTCGCCCTCGGTGCCTGCGCCGCGCTGCGGGAGTCCGGGCTGCGCATCCCCGAGGACGTCTCGGTGGCCGGCTTCGACGACCTGCCGTTCAGCGTCGACGCGGTGCCGTCCCTCACGACGGTCCGGTTGCCGCTGGCGGAGGCGGGGGCGCGGGCCGGGCGCATCGCGATGGGCCGGGAGGAGCCGCCGCCCGGGGGGATCGCCTCGGTGCGGGGGGAGCTGATGGTGCGGGGGTCCACCGGGGTCCCGCGGGAGTAAGGGTGCGGGGGTCCTCCGGGGTCCCGCCTGGAGTCGAGCGTGCGCGTGTCGGGGGCGGTCGGCCGGACCGCCGCGTCCTGACAGCACCGGCAGCAGTGCAGCACCGGCGGCACCGATGAGTTTTCGAGGTGCCGGGCGTCTTCACCGTCGTAAGCAACGGACACATGCCGAGGAGCGGGACCATGCGGGTCGTCGTCACCGAGTTCATCAGCCTTGACGGAGTCGTACAGGCCCCGGGCGGGCCCGAGGAGGACACCGACGGGGGGTTCTCGCACGGCGGGTGGTCGCACCCCTTCTTCGATCCGGAGGTGGTGGGCGGGGCCTTCGCCGCGGGGCTGGAGCAGGCCGAGGCGCTGCTGTACGGGCGGCGGACGTACCTGACGATGGCCGCCGCGTGGCCGGAGCGGGCGGGGGACCCGTTCGCCGACCGGCTGAACTCCATGAAGAAGTACGTCGTGACCGACACGCTCGGCGAGTCCGAGCTGAGCTGGGAGAACACCGCGCGGATCCCGGGGGCGCGGGCCCTGGACACGGTGCGGGAGCTGCGGGCCGCCGAGGGCGGGGACCTGGCGATGATGGGCAGCCCCACGCTGGTGCGGGCGCTGATCTCGGCGGAACTCGTGGACGAGTTGCGGCTGGTGGTCATGCCCGTGCTGCTCGGAGGCGGGAAGTCGGTCTTCCCGGCCGACGGGGGGCTGCGCAGCTGGGAGCTGGTGTCGTCGGCCACCGCGAAGACCGGGGCGCAGGTGAACGTGTACCGGCCGGCCGGGCGCTCGTAGGCGTGGACGGGGGCGCGGGGGCGTCCTAGGCTCGGGGGAGCAGGATCTCTGACTGGGTCAAGCATCCGGGGGCGATCGTGACCGTCCAGGACGTCCGCGCTTTCAACCGGTTCTACACGGGTGTGATCGGCGCCCTCGACTACGAGCGCCACCTGTACGCCCCGTACACCCTGACCGAGGCCCGCGTGCTGTACGAACTCGCGCACGCGCCGTACCTCGACGCGGCCGACCTGCGCGGTGGGCTGGGGCTCGACGCCGGGTACCTGAGCCGGATCCTGAACCGTTTCGAGGAGGACGGGCTCGTCCGGCGGGAGCCGTCGCAGGACGACCCGCGGCGGCGCCGGATCACGCTGACCGCGCGCGGGCGTGAGACGGCCGCGCTGCTGGACGAGCGGGCCCGGGAGTCCGTCCGGGCGCTGCTCGACGGCGTCGCCCCGGCGGACCGGGACCGGCTGGCCGAGGCCATGCGGACCATCCGGGAGATCCTGGGCGGGCAGAAGCAGGCCGCGGACGTGGTGGTGCGGGAGCCGCGGGCCGGGGAGCTGGGGTGGATCGTGCAGCGCAACGGCGCGCTGTACGCGGCCGAGTTCGGGTGGAACACCGAGTACGAGGGGCTCGTCGCCCGGATCGTCGCCGACTACGCGGCGGATCACGATCCGGCTCTGGAGCGGGTGTGGATCGCGGAGCTGGCCGGGCGGCCCGTGGGCTGTGTGATGTGCGTACGGGACGACGCGCCCGGCACCGCGCGGCTGCGGCTGCTGCTCGTGGAGCCCGGGGCGCGCGGGCACGGCGTCGGCGACCGGCTGGTGCGGGCCGTGATCGACTTCGCCCGCGGGGCCGGCTACCGGGAGCTGGTGCTGTGGACCAACGACGTGCTCGGCAGCGCCCGCCGCCTCTACCAGCGGCACGGGTTCGTCCTGGTCGCCGAGCGGCCCCACCGCTCCTTCGGCAAGGACCTGGTCGGCCAGGACTGGCGACTGCCGCTGCGCGGACCGGGCGAGTGACGGCGTCGCCTCCGCCGCGGGCGACGGTTCCCGCCGGCCATACCCAGCACCCCTCACCCCGCCCCCGCTCCGTCCCCGCCACTGCCTCCCCCGGCCACGGCCCGGCCCCCGGCCAACCGAACCCGGTACCCGCCCCAGGCCACGGCACACCGCGCCCCGGCCCCCGGTCCGCCCGGCGCGGGGGGTCGTATCGTGTGGCGGGTGGGGCGGGTAGGGTCCCTGCCCATGAAGCTGGCGTTCTCCACTCTCGGTGTCCCCGGCCTGCCCCTCCCGGAGGTCCTCGCGCTCGCGACCGCGCACGGCTACCACGGTGTCGAACTGCGCGCCCACCCCGAGGAACCGGTGCACCCCGGCCTGAGTCCCGCCCGGCGAGCCGAGACCGCGGCCCTGTTCCGGGATTCCGGGGTCGAGGTGCTGGGCCTCGCCGGGTACGCGCGCGTCGCGGCCCCGGGCGACGACGCGCCCGTGCTGGAGGAGGTCCGGGACCTCCTGCGGCTGGCCCACGACCTCGGCGCGCCGTTCGTCCGGGTCCTCCCCGGCGCCGACCCGGACCGGCCCCGCGAGGAGTCGGACGCGATCGCCGCCCGGCGGCTCGGCACCGCCGCCGAGGACGCCGCCGCCCTGGGCGTCCGGATCCTGCTGGAGACCCACGACTCCCACCGCACCGGCGCCGACGCGATCCGGGTCCTCGGCCCGGTCGGGCACCGGCAGGTGGGGGCGCTGTGGGACGTGATGCACACCTGGCTGGGCGGTGAGCAGCCGTCGGACACCTACGCGGCCCTCGCCCCGCACCTGGGCTACGTCCAGGTCAAGGACATCGCCTCGGCCGAGGACACCACCCCGCTGCCGCTCGGCGCCGGGGTGCTGCCGCTCAGCGAGTGCGTGGACGTGCTGTCCCGGCACCACTGGGACGGCTGGCTGTGCTGGGAGTACGAGAAGCGCTGGTACGAGGAGGCCGCGCCGCTCGCGGATCTGCTCGACGCCGGTCGTGAGCACCTGCTGAGGTTGCTGGGCGAAGCCGCCTAGACTCCGCCGCTCCCTCCGCGGACAGCCGCTTCCCGCGCCGAATTCGCTGGCCGGGGCGTCGGCGTACGGTTACCCTCCCCCGGTGATCCAGCCACCGGGGCCGTGCGCCCGCCTCCGCTCATGAGCCTCACCCGCTCGCTCGTCGACGTACGCCCCCTGCGCACCTCACCCGTCTTCCGGCGGCTGCTGATCGGGCGGACCGTGTCCGTGCTCGGCGGGTTCATGACCATGGTGACGGTCATGTACCAGGTCTGGGACCAGACCGGCAGCACCGCGTGGACCGGAGCCGTCGGGCTGGCCCAGGCGCTGCCGCTCGTGGTGTTCGGGCTGTTCGCCGGGGCGTGGGTGGACCGGGCCGACCGGCGCCGCGTCTTCCTCGCGGCGACCGTCGGCCAGGCGGTCTGCTCGCTGCTGCTCGCCGCGCAGGGCTTCACCGGGCACGTGCCGCCGGCGGCCGTCCTGCTGCTCGTCGCCGTGCAGTCGGGCTTCGGCGCGCTGGGCGCCCCGGCCGCCGGGGTGTTCGTACCACGGCTGCTGCCCAAGGAGCAGGTGGCCGCCGGGCTGGCGCTCCAGCAGGTGAGCGGTCAGTCGATGATGCTGATCGGCCCCGCCCTGGCCGGGCTGCTGCTGGGCTGGTTCGGCATCGGCGTCTGCTACCTGCTGGACGCCCTCAGCTTCGGCCTCGCCTTCTACGGCGCCCGCGGGCTGCCCGCGCTGCCGCCGCAGGGCGAGCCGTCGCGGGCCGGACTGCACGGGGTGCTGGACGGGCTGCGGTTCCTGGCCGGGCACCGGGTGGTGCGGGGCGCGCTGGTCACCGACCTCGCCGCGACCGTGCTGTCGTTCCCGGTGAGCCTGTTCCCGCTGGTGAACGCCGAGCGGTTCGGGGACGATCCGCGCACCCTCGGCCTGTTCCTGTCGGCGCTGGCGGTGGGCGGGGTCACCGCGACCGCGCTGTCCGGCCCGCTGACCCGGCTCGCCCGGCCGGGCCCGGTGATGCTGTGCGCGTCCGCCACCTGGGGCGCGGCCCTGGTGCTGTTCGGCCTGGCCGGCGACCCCTGGCTGGGCCTGGTCCTGCTCGCGCTGGCCGGCGCGGCGGACGCCACGGCCGTGGTCTCGCGTTCCACGATCGTGCAGACCCGCACCCCGGACGCGCTGCTCGGCCGGGTCACGGCGGCCGAGCAGATCGTCGGGCAGGCGGGTCCCAGCCTCGGCAACGCGCGCGGCGGTCTGCTCGCCGGCTGGACATCGGGCACGACCGCCCTGATCAGCGGCGGCCTGCTGTGCGTGCTGGCGGTGGCGGCGGTCGCGACGACGACATCTGAACTACGGGACGGGGCTAGCGCGGTGCCGGACGTGCCGTGAGCGGCACGGTGCCGTCGACGCACCAGTCCAGGACCGCGGGCCAGGGGCCGTACCCGGCGTCCAGGTCGAGGTGGGCGGCGCCGGGCAGGATGTCGGCGGGGATGCCGAGGGGCTCGGCGAAGACCGTGTCCGCGCCCCCGGGGCAGTAGGGGTCGTCGTCGCCCGCGACCAGCCGGGTCGGCCCGGGCAGGGTGAAGCCGGGCGCGGGCGGGGCGAAGGCGGCCACCTCCGGGTACCGGGCGAGGACGGGACCGGACGGCGGGGAGACGAGCAGCACCCGGTCCGCGTACCGCTGCTGCTTCATGCCCCGGGCGGCGGCGTGCAGCCACAGCACGGCGGACAGGCTGTGGGCCACCACGACCCGCTCCTGAGGTCCGTTCAGCTCCTCCAGGTGGCGGGCGAGTTCGCCGAGCCAGACGTCCAGGTCGGGGTCGTCGGCGTCGGGCAGCTGCGGGTAGCCGACCCGGTGGCCGAGGGCGGTGAGCCGGTCGGCGAGCCAGTGCTGCCAGTGCGCCGGCGGGCGGTGGTTCTGCCAGCCGTGCAGGATCAGGTACGCGCGTGTGGTCATGCCGGTGATCCTCCACGGCGGGTGTCCACCGGTCCAGCGAGCCCCCCCCCGGAAGCCGGCGGAACGCCCGGACGCGCGCCGCGTGCGCGGCCAACCGCCCCCTCGGTGGTTACTGTGCATTCCCTTGACGGAAAGAAACTTCCCGGATATTGGTGACTCCTCGGAAGTTTCCTTCAGCGGTTCTCCTCGGGAAGGAGCGCACGTGCACCACACCAGCACGGGAAGCGGCACCGGCACGGGAAGCGGTGCGGAGGACTCCGCGCGTGCCGGCGGACGCACCGCACGGCCGTCCAGACGCGCCGTCCTCGCCGCGACCGCGGGCCTCACCGCCGCGCTGACCGTACCGGCGACCGCCCACGCCGCCACCCCCGACGACCGCCGGCTGCGCGCCCTGATCTCCCGCATGACGCTGGAGGAGAAGGTCGGCCAGCTCTTCGTGATGCGGGTCTACGGCCACTCCGCCACCGCCCCCGACCAGGCGGACGTCGACGCCAACCTCCAGGAGATCGGCGTCCGCACCGCCGCCGAGCTGATCGCCAAGTACCGGGTCGGCGGCATCATCTACTTCGCCTGGGCGCACAACACCCGCGACCCGCACCAGATCGCCGACCTCTCCAACGGCATCCAGCGCGCCTCCCTGGACCAGCCGCGCGGGCTGCCGGTGCTCATCGCCACCGACCAGGAGCACGGCGCGGTGTGCCGGATCGGCAAGCCCGCCACCCTCTTCCCCGGCGCCATGGCGATCGGCGCGGGCGGCTCCCGCTCCGACGCCCGCGCCCTCGGCCGGATCTCCGGTGCCGAGCTGCGCGCGATGGGCGTCAACCAGGACTACTCCCCCGACGCCGACGTGAACGTCAACCCGGCCAACCCGGTCATCGGCGTCCGTTCCTTCGGCGCCGATCCCGAGGCCGTGGCCGCCCTGGTGGCCGCCGAGGTGACGGGCTACCAGGCCGCGGGCGTCGCCGCGACCGCCAAGCACTTCCCGGGCCACGGGGACACCGCCGTCGACAGCCACTACGGCTTCCCGGTCATCACCCACAGCCGCGCACTGTGGGAGGAGCTGGACGCCGTGCCCTTCCGGGCAGCGATCCGGGCGGGCATCGACTCGATCATGACCGCGCACATCCAGTTCCCGGCGCTGGACGACTCCGGCGACCCGGCGACCCTCTCCCACCCGATCCTGACCGGCATCCTGCGCGGGGAACTCGGCTACGACGGTGTCGTGATCACCGACTCGCTCGGCATGCAGGGCGTGCGCACCAAGTACGGCGACGACCGGGTGCCGGTGCTCGCGCTCAAGGCCGGCGTGGACCAGCTGCTCAACCCGCCGTCGCTGGACGTTGCCTGGAACGCGGTGCTGAAGGCCGTGCGGGAGGGCGAGCTGACCGAGGCCCGCCTGGACGAATCGATCCTGCGCATCCTGCGCCTGAAGGCCCGGCGCGGGCTCTTCGACCGCCCCTGGGCAGACCGGGCGGACGTCGACCGCACGGTGGGCACCAAGGCCCACCTGGCCACGGCCGACCGCATCGCCGAACGCACCACCACCCTGCTGGTCAACGAGGACGCCACCCTGCCCCTGGACCGCCGCACGCGGCGCAGGCTCCTGGTCGTCGGCGCCGACCCCGCCTCCCCGTCCGGCACCACGGGCCCGCCCACCGGTGTCCTGGCCGCCGCCCTCACCGAACTGGGCTTCACCGCCACGGCCCTGTCCACCGGCACCGCGCCCTCCGCCGCGGTCATCGACCAGGCGGTCACCGCCGCGCGGGACGCGGACGCGGTGATCGTGGCCACGTACAACGTGACGGCGTCCAGCAGCCAGCGCACCCTGGTCGACCGCCTGCTGGCCACGGGCACGCCGGTGGTCGCGCTGGCCGTCCGCAACCCGTACGACGTCGCACAGCTCCCGTCCGTCCGCGCCTGCCTGGCCACGTACTGCTGGACGGACGTCGAACTGCGCGCCGCCGCCCGGGTGATCGCGGGCCGGGTGAGACCGCGCGGGAAGCTGCCGGTGCCGGTGCAGCGGGCGGACGACCCCACGCGGGTGCTGTACCCGATCGGCCACGGGCTGACCTACTAGGGGCACCCGTCCGGCGTCCGCTCCCTACGGCTCCCTCCCGGCCGCGCACGTGTCAGTGCCGGCCGGGACGGGGGCTACGGGCGCCCATTTCCACCAGGGGGAATTGCGCTCCGGATCAGCGGCCGGGCCCGGGGGCCGCGGTCAGCACAGGATCCAGCCCGAGCTGACGGAGTACTTGCCCACCGAGCCCTTGATCCACACGCAGCGGTGGCCGGCGTGCACGGTCACCGGGCCGGCGTGGTGCCGGTAGCGGCCCTTGTCGACGACCGGCCGGTTGCCGCGGGCCTGCACGCTGACCGACATGGACCGGCTGGGGCCGGGCTGTCTGGCGACGGTGACGGCGCAGACGTAGCCGTCGCGCTTGTAGACGTGGGTGATCCCGGTCGCGAACGGGAGCGTCCGCACCTCGCGCCCGGCGCAGCCGCTCGCCGACTCGGCCCGTGCGGTCCCCGTCGCCGTCAGCCCGAGCACCCCGGACGCGGCCAGCACGGCCGCAGCGAGCGCCAGCCGCCGGCGCGGACGCCGGCGTATCGCACCACTGTCCACTGTCGTCCTCCCCGTCCCGGTCACACACCGCGTGTCCGTACTGATGTACGGACGCACGGGTGTGCCGGATGGTTGCACGACCGTCACCGAGACGCCCCCGCGGCAGGGCCCGGGGCGGCGGCCCGGCCGGGCCCCTCAGCGGGAGGCGCCGACCGGCTCCTCCGGCTCGGGCTCGCCGACGAAGGTCTGCCACAGCTCGGCGTACAGGCCGCCGCGGGCCAGCAGTTCGTCGTGGGTGCCGTCCTCCGCGACCCGGCCGTGGTCCATCACCACCACCCGGTCCGCGCGGGCGGCGGTGGTCAGCCGGTGGGCGACCACCAGGGTCGTACGACGGCCCGCCAGCCGGTCGGTGGCCTGGTTGACCTGCGCCTCGGTGGCCAGGTCAAGGGCCGCCGTGGCCTCGTCCAGGAGCAGGATGTCCGGGTCGACCAGTTCCGCGCGGGCCAGGGCGATCAGCTGGCGCTGGCCCGCCGAGAGGTTCCGGCCGCGTTCGGCGACCTCGTGCAGATAGCCGCCCTCCAGCGTGGCGATCATCTCGTGCGCGCCGACCGCGCGGGCCGCGGCCTCCACCTCGGCGTCGGTGGCGTCGGGACGGCCGTAGGCGATGGCGTCGCGGACGGTGCCCGGGAAGAGGTACGCCTCCTGCGGGACGACCCCGAGCCGGTGGCGGTACGCCGTGAGGTCCAGGGCCCGCAGGTCCGTGCCGTCGACCGTCACCCGGCCCTGTGTCGGGTCGTAGAACCGGGCCACCAGCTTCACCAGCGTCGACTTGCCCGCGCCCGTCTCGCCGACGAACGCGACCGTCTGCCCGGCCGGGATCGTCAGGTCGATGCCGGACAGCGCCTCCTCCTCGTCGCCGTACGCGAAGCGCACGCCCTCGAAGGCGATGTCTCCGCGCAGGGACGGCACGTCGAGGGGTTCGTCGGCGGTCCGCGTGGACGTCGGCTCGCGCAGCAGCTCCTGGATGCGGCCGAGCGACACCGTGGCCTGCTGGTAGCCGTCGAAGACCTGGGAGAGCTGCTGGACGGGCGCGAAGAACAGGTCGATGTAGAGCAGGTACGCCACCAGGGCGCCGGTGGTCAGCGTGGCCGCCTCCACCCGGCCCGCGCCCGCGATCAGCACGGCCGCCGCGGCCACCGAGGACAGCAGCTGCACGAACGGGAAGTACACGGAGATCAGCCGCTGGCCGCGGACGCGGGCGCTGCGGTAGGCCTCGCTGCGCTCGGCGAACCGCCGCCCGCCGTCCCGTTCCCGCCGGAAGGCCTGCACGATGCGCAGCCCGGCCACGGTCTCCTGGAGGTCGGCGTTCACCGTCGACACCCGCTCGCGGGCGAGTTCGTACGCCTTCACGCTCGCCCGGCGGAAGAAGAAGGTGGCCACGAACAGCGGGGGCAGGGTGGCGAAGACGACGAGCGCGAGCCGGAGGTCGAGCACCAGCAGCGCGACCATGATCCCGAAGAAGGTCACGACCGACACGAACGCGGTGACCAGTCCGGTCTGCAGGAAGCTGGAGAGCGCGTCGACGTCCGTCGTCATCCGGGTCATGATCCGGCCGGTCAGCTCGCGCTCGTAGTAGTCCAGGCCGAGCCGCTGGAGCTGGGCGAAGATCTTCAGCCGCAGCGTGTACAGCACGCGCTCGCCGGTACGGCCGGTCAACCGGGTCTCGCCGGTCTGCGCGGCCCACTGGACGAGCACGGTCAGCAGGCCGAGCAGCGCCGCCGCCCAGACCGCGCCGATCGCCATCCTGGTGACGCCCGAGTCGATGCCGTGCCGGATCAGCACCGGCAGCAGCAGGCCGGCGCCCGCGTCGACGGCGACCAGCAGCAGGCTGGCGAGCAGGGGCAGGCGGAAGCCGCGCAGCAGGTGGCGCAGGCCGTAGGAGTCCTCGGGCAGGACGGCGCGGGCCTCGTCGATGTCCGGGGTGTCGGTGGCCGGGGGCAGCGCCTCGACCTGGGTGAGCAGCTCCGGGGTGGCCGGGGTGCCGGCCAGCGCCGTGTCCTCGGCGCTCTTGGAATCACGGTCGCCCGTCCACAGCCGCGGGGTGACGCCCCGCTCGGCGTCGAACTCGGCCTCCAGCTCGTCGCGGACGGAAGTGTCCTCCCGGCGCTCGGCGGGCAGGGCGCGGCCCGGGGAGACCCCGCCGAGCTCGTCCGGGTCGGTGAGCAGACGGCGGTACAGGGCGGAGCGCTCCTGGAGTTCCTCGTGGGTGCCGACGTCGGCGAGCCGGCCGCCGTCGAGCACGGCGATGCGGTCGGCGAGGTTGAGGGTGGAGCGGCGGTGGGCGATGAGCAGGGTCGTACGGCCCTCCATCACGTGCTTGAGCGCCTCGTGGATCTCGTGCTCGACGCGGGCGTCCACGGCCGAGGTGGCGTCGTCCAGGACCAGCAGGCGCGGGTCGGTGAGCAGGGCGCGGGCGAGGGCGACGCGCTGGCGCTGGCCCCCGGAGAGGGTGAGGCCCTGCTCGCCGACCTTGGTGGCGTAGCCGTCGGGCAGCTCCCTGATGAAACGGTCCGCCTGCGCGGCGCGGGCGGCAGCCTCGATCTCCTCATGGGTCGCGTCCGGGCGGCCGTAGGCGATGTTGTCGCGGACGGTGTCGGAGAAGAGGAACGAGTCCTCCGGAACCAGTCCGATCGCGGCCCGCAGCGAGTCCAGGGTCAGCTCGCGGACGTCGTGGCCGCCGATCAGGACGGCGCCGTGGGTGACGTCGTAGAAGCGCGGCAGGAGCAGGGAGAGGGTGGACTTGCCGGAGCCGGAGGAGCCGACGACGGCGAGGGTCTCGCCGGGGCGGATCTCGAAGCTCAGCCCTTCCAGCACGGGACGCTCGGGGTCGTAGCCGAAGGACACGTCGTCGAACTCGACGGTCGCGGGCGCGTCGGGCGGGAGGGTCTTGGTGCCGTCCCCGAGGGTCGGCTCGGTGTCGATCAGCTCCAGGACGCGCTCGGTGCCGGCGCGGGCCTGCTGGGCGACGGTGAGGAACATCGCGAGCATGCGGACCGGGCCGACCAGCTGGGCCAGGTAGGTGGAGAAGGCCACGAAGGTGCCGAGCGTGATGTGGCCGTGCACGGCGAGCCAGCCGCCGAGGGCCAGCATGGCGACCTGGCCGAGCGCGGGCACGGCCTGGAGCGCCGGGGTGTACCTGCTGTTCAGGCGGATCGTGCGCAGGCGTCCCGCGAACAGCCGGCGGCCGACCTCGCGCAGCTTGCCCGTCTCCTGGTCCTCCTGCCCGAACCCCTTGACCACGCGGACGCCGCTCACCGCGCCGTCCACCACGCCGGCCACTGCGGCGGCCTGGGCCTGCGCGTACCAGGTGGCCGGGTGCAGCCTGCTGCGGCTGCGTCTGGCGATCCAGCCGAGGGCGGGCGCGACGGCCAGGGCGACCAGGGTCAGCGGCAGCGACAGCCACGCCATGATCACCAGGGAGAGCAGGAAGAGCACGACGTTCCCGATGGTCATCGGGAGCATGAAGAGCAGGCCCTGGATCAGCTGGAGGTCGCTGGTGGCACGGCCGATGACCTGCCCGGTGGACAGCTCGTCCTGGCGGCGGCCGTCCAGCCGGGTGATCGTGCCGTACATCTCGGTCCGCAGGTCGTACTGGACGTCGAGGGCGAGCCGGCCGCCGTAGAAGCGGCGGATGTAGGTGAGGGCGTAGACGAGGACGGCGGCGCCCACGAGCGCGCCGGCCCAGGGGGCCATGGCGCGGGTGTGGGCGCCGATCACGTCGTCGATGATCACCTTGGTGATCAGCGGGACGACGGCCAGGACGGCCATGCCGGCGAGCGAGGAGGCGAGGGCGAGGACGACGTCCTTCGGATACCGCCAGGCGTACCCTGCCAGACGTCGTGTCCATCCCCGTTGCGCTGCCACGCCGGTGCCTCCTGGTTGCGGCCATGCTCTACCGGAAGGCGTCAACGCCGGGCGATGCGGATTTCATCCCTCCGCAACAAACCGCGGGCCGCGGTCAGACGCGTACCCGCAGGTAATAGAACCTGGTCGTCTGGGCCGCGTTCTGGTTGTCGTCGCTCACGAGGAGCACCTTCAGCCGGCCGGTGCGGTCGCGGCCCGTGATCGTCATCCCCTCGATGTTGTCCAGGAGGGGGTTGGGCTGGGGCTGCTTCGCCGTGGCGCCGAGGGAGGGGCAGGCGGCGATGTCGGCCAGGAGCGTCTTCCCTGCCAGGCGGACCTCCGGCTGACCGGTGAGGTTCTCGATGCCGCTCGTGTCGGTGGCGTGGCGGGGGTCGGCCAGGTAGAGGCGGACCGTGTTGCCGACGCCGGCGGTGAAGCCGCGCTCCAGGACGAGGAGGCGGCCGTCGGGGGTCGCCTGGACCTCGGGGACGCCGAGGCCGGTGTCGGTGCGGTAGGCGTACTGGGCGCCGGGCGTGAAGCGGCCGTGGTGGCGGGTCCACGTCTGGAAGCGGACGATGCCGGCCGAGTCGCCCGCGAGCGCGTACTCCATGGACGCCAGCAGGGTGTGGCCGCCGGGCAGCAGGGTCAGGCCCTCGAAGGTCTGGTTGGCGGTGGCGCGGCCGGCCGGGGCGACCTGGAGGGCGGGCGGGACCGGGAGGCGCTCGAGGAGCGTGCCGTCGCGGGAGTAGCGGCGGACGGACGGCTCGGTCTCGGAGGAGATCAGCCGGGTGCCGTCCCGGTCGATGACGAGGCCCTCGGAGTCGAGGTCGGCGCCCTTCTCGTCGGCGAGGCGGACGACCTCCCGCGGCTGGAGCGTACGGGCGTCCAGGCGGAACAGCGAGGAGCGGTCGGCCAGGGCCGCGAGCGAGCCGTCCCGGTCGACCGCGAGGGCGGAGAAGTTGCCGACGAAGGTGCCCTCGTACGTGGTCTTGTCGAGCGCGTCGGAGAAGCGGTCGACCGACACGGTGGCCGAGCAGGCGTGGCGCGCTGGGGCGCCGGCCGCGGGCCCGGCGGCCGCGGGCCCGGCGGCGGCCGGACAGGTGGCCGTCGCCAGGCCGGCGGTGAGGGTGGCGAGTAAGGTTCTCAGGCGCATGCCTCACACCGTAGGACCCGCCGTTGACGTGCGCGAGACCGCCTCGTGGGGGGTCAGCCCCGCGGCGGCACGGCGACGAACGCCTCGCGCGGGCGGCTGGTCGGGGTGTACCGGGTGACGCCGCTGGTGGTCGGCACCAGGTCCTTGTGGATCGCCTTGGCGACGTTCTGGATCGTGGTGACGCCGTAGCTCATGGTGCTGTTGTCCTGCGTCAGCACGGTGATCGTGTAGTCGTGGCCGGCGCCGTTGAAGGTGCCCAGGCTGTGCACCCGCCAGCCGTGCGTGGAGCGCTGCAGCCAGCCGTTCTTCACGTGCACGGAGACGGAGGACGGCGCGCCGGCCGGGGTGCCCCAGCGCTGCGAGGAGACGACCTGGCCCATCAGCTTCAGGATGTAGGCGCGGGAGTTGTCGCTCAGCACGCTGTTCTTGGCGGTGACGAGGCCGAGGAGCTTCTGCTCGTCGTTGACGTTCTCCTGGGTCAGGCCCCAGTAGCCGTTCGCGCCCGGCACGGTCTTGGTCATCCCGGCGGCGGCCAGGAAGCCCTTGATCTTCGTCATGCCGAGCTGCTTCCAGAGCTTGCTGGTCGCGTTGTTGTCGGACTGGGTGATCATGGCCTTGGCGAGCGACTGCTCGGTGCTGGTCAGGTACCGGTTGTGCTTCTTCGCGTCCCACAGCAGCGTGGCGAGGACGGTGACCTTGACCGTGCTGGCCGAGTCGTAGGCACTGGTGGCCCGCAGGGTGCAGGTGGTCTTGGTGCTGCGGTCGTACAGGCCGATGGCGACCGTGCCCTTGCGGTTGGTGAGGGCGGCCGTGATGTCCTTCTTCAGCTTGGCGGCCAGGCCCGCCTTGGCGGACGTACAGGCCACGGCGGGCGTGGCCGCGGCGGCCGGGGCGGCGGCGGTGACCGCCGGCACGAGCAGCGCGGCACTGACGGCGGCCGCGAGCACGCCGGCCCGGCCGGATATCCGGTGAGTCATGGAAAAGTTCCCCCTTGAACGTCGTACGGGCGTCCCCCTGAACGCCGTTGAGCGCACCCATGCGCTGCATCACTGGACTCGCCGGGGTGGTCGATAGTTGTACGCGCGTTCGGAGATGAGGAGTTGCTCACCATTGGCAGGGCCATGCCATGCAGGAAAGTACGGGTCCCCCGGTCCTACTAGTCCCACTTCTTCCCTCACACCGGCGAAGGCGGTCTCGCCGCCGGGCGTGTCCCGCCGGCCGGCCCCCACCATGGCGATGCCCGGCGCACTGCCGGGCGTCCCGACTCCCCTTCCTGGAGAGCCACATGAAGCAGCAGCTCCGCGCCTGGACGCTGGCCGCCGCCCTCGCCGTCACCGCCGTACTCGTGCCCGCCGGGACCGCCACGGCCCGCGCCGCCCAGCCCTCCTGCCCCGACGGCTCCGTCTGTCTCTGGAGCGGTGAGGGCTTCGGCGGCGCGTACTGGGAGTGGACGGCCCGCAGCGGCTACCGCGACCTGCCGCCGAGCCTGCACGACCACGTGGGCTCCTTCGTCGCCTCGACCCGCGCCTGCTTCGTCAACTGGGGCCCGGTGGAGAAGCGGGACGTGTTCAACGGCGACTGGCGCTCCCGCTACCTCGGCGACTTCGGCGGCCGGATGGACGGGTTGGGACCGGGCGGCTGCTGACCCCGCCGGAACCGGTGGGGCGCGTCAGCCGCCCAGGTGCGTCGGCGCGAACATCCTGAGCACGGCAGGGAGCACGACCACCGACGGGCCCGGGGTGCCGAGCGCCTTCGCCAGGTCCTGTTCCAGCGTCTGCGGGGTGGTGCGGACCCCCGGTACGCCGAAGGACTCCGCGAGGGCCACGTAGTCCGGGCGGGTCAGTTCCGTCGCCGTCGCCTGGCCGAAGGCGTCCGTCATGTACTCGCGCAGGATGCCGTAGCCGCCGTCGTCGACGATCAGCCAGGTGACGTTCAGGTCGTACTGGCGGGCCGTGGCCAGTTCGGCGATGGAGTACAGGGCGCCGCCGTCGCCGGACACCGCCAGCACCGGGCGCGTCGGGTCGGCCGCCGCCGCGCCCAGCGCCGCCGGGAAGCCGTAGCCGAGGCCGCCCGCGCCCTGGGCCGAGTGCATGGTGTTCGGGCCCTGCGCGTCGAACGCGGACCAGGCCCAGTAGGCCAGGATCGTCATGTCCCAGAAGGACGGGGAGCCGGCGGGCAGGGCGCGGCGGACCGAGGCCAGCACGTCCTGCTCCAGGGTCAGTTCCTGGGCGGCGATGCGCTCGGACACGCGGGCCAGGAGGTCCCGCACCCGCTCGGGAGCGGAGTCGTCCGTGCGCTCCTCCACCGTCTCCAGCAGCGCCTGGAGGGCCGGCCGGGCGTCCGCGTGGATGCCGAGGGCCGGGTGGTTGGACTCCAGTTTGCCGAGGTCCGCCTCGATCTGTATGACCCGTCCCCGGGGCTGGAACGTGTGGTAGTTGGAGGACAGTTCGCCGAGGCCGGAGCCGACCACCAGCAGGACGTCCGCGTCCTCCAGGAAGTCCGTCGTGTGCCGGTCCTCCAGCCAGGACTGCAGCGACAGCGGGTGGTGCCACGGGAACGCGCCCTTGCCGCCGAAGGTCGTCACGACCGGCGCCTGGAGCTTCTCGGCCAGCCGGAGCAGCTTGCCCGACGCGTCCGCGCGGACGACCCCGCCGCCCGCGATGATCGCCGGACGGGCGGCGCGGGACAGCAGGTCGGCCGCCACCGCCGTCAGTTCCGGGCGCGGCACCAGGTCCTCGGGGGTCGCGTCCATCGCCGTCACCACGGGCAGCGAGGTCTCGGCCAGCAGCACGTCCTGCGGGATCTCCACCCACACCGGGCCGTGCGGGGCCGTCAGGGCCGACTTCCAGGCCGCCGCGATCGCGGAGGGGATCTGGGAGGGGGTGCGGACCGGGTGCACCGACTTCACCACGCCCCGGAACGAGGCCGCCTGGTCCGGGAGTTCGTGGAGGTAGCCGTGCCGGCCGCCGCCCAGGCCCGCCGTCGGGATCTGGCTGCTGATGGCGAGCACCGGCGCGCTGGCCGCCGCCGCCTCCTGGAGCGCGGCCAGGGACGTCAGCGCGCCCGGCCCCGTCGAGAGCAGCAGCGGCGCCGCCTCGCCGGTGATCCTGCCGTACGCGTCCGCTGCGAAGCCCGCGTTGTTCTCCACCCGCAGGCCCACGTACCGCAGCGAGGAGCGGCGGAGCGCGTCGAACATGCCGAGGGCGTGCTGGCCGGGCAGGCCGAAGACGGTCGTCGCGCCCAGCCCGGCCAGCGTCTCCACGACCAGGTCTCCGCCGTTGCGCCCCGGGGGAGGGTTCAGGGCGGCGGTGATCTGCGCCGGCGTCGGGCGGAGTACCAGGTCGTGGTCGTGGGTCACTTCGCTTCCGCGTCCTTCCGGGCCGCCGCGATCTGGCGGCTCATGATCGTGGTCAGTTCGTACGCCGTGTGGGAGGCGGCGACCGAGGTGATCTCGGCGTGGTCGTAGGCCGGGGCGACCTCGACGACGTCCGCGGACACCAGGTTGCAGCCCGCCAGGCCGCGCAGGATCTCCAGCAGCTCGCGGGAGGTCATGCCGCCCGCCTCGGGGGTGCCGGTGCCGGGCGCGTGCGCCGGGTCGAGGCAGTCGATGTCGATGGAGATGTACAGCGGGCGGTCGCCGATGCGCTGGCGCAGCTGGTCGGCCACCTCGTCGGCGCCCCGGCGGTAGACGTCGGCGGAGGTGACGATGCCGAAGCCCATCTTCTCGTCGTCCGTCAGGTCCTGCTTGCCGTACAGCGGGCCGCGGGTGCCGACGTGGGACAGGGCGGAGGTGTCGAGGATGCCCTCCTCGACCGCGCGGCGGAACGGGGTGCCGTGCGTGTACTCGGCGCCGAAGTAGGTGTCCCAGGTGTCCAGGTGCGCGTCGAAGTGGAGCAGGGCGACCGGGCCGTGCTTCTTCGCCACCGAGCGCAGCAGCGGCAGCGCGATGGTGTGGTCGCCGCCGAGGGTCATCAGCCGGGCGCCGGTGCCGAGCAGGTCGTCGGCGGCGGCCTCGATGGTCTCGACGGCCTCGTTGATGTTGAACGGGTTCACGGCGATGTCGCCGCCGTCCGCGACCTGGGCGAGGGCGAACGGGGAGGCGTCCTGCGCCGGGTTGTAGGGGCGCAGCAGCCGGGACGCCTCACGGATGGCGTTGCCGCCGAAGCGGGCGCCCGGCCGGTACGAGACGCCGGAGTCGAACGGCACGCCCACGACGGCGACGTCGGCGGTGCCGACCTCGTCCAGGCGGGGCAGCCGGGCGAAGGTCGCGGGACCGGCGTACCGCGGGACTCGGGAGGAGTCGACGGGGCCGCGGGGCGTCTCGTTGCTGCTCATGGTGAAATGCCTTCTTCCTTGCGCTTCTTCGCGCATGTACTGCTTTCTCTGCGACTCTACTGGTGAGCCGGGACCGGTTCGGACGGGAGTTCGGGGGTGCGTCCGGCGAGGCGCTCGCGCCAGGTGGCGAGGACGGTCTCGTCGGTGGGCCTCGTGGCCAGGGAGACGGCGACGTAGGCGGCGAGGGAGGCCAGCAGGCCGTAGTAGACGGGCTCGTTGGCGAGGATGCCGTAGCCGGCCATCAGGCCGATGACCGCGAGGCCGCCGACGATCACGGAGGCCAGCGCGCCCTGGACCGTGCCGCGCTTCCACAGCAGGCCGCCCAGGATGGGCACGAGCAGGCCGCCGACGAGGAGGTTGTACGCCACGGTGAGCGCCTCGACCACGTTGTTCAGGGCGATCGCCGTGCCGATCACGGCCAGGCCCATGACCAGGATGAACACGCGGTTGCCCGTGACCTCGTCGTGGTCGTCGCCGTCCCGCCGCACGACCCCGCGCAGACGGGACCAGATGTCGTTGTTGGCGACCGTGGCGCAGGCGATCAGGGCGCCGGAGGACGTCGACATCACGGCGGCGAGGGCCGCGGCCAGGACCAGCCCGCGCACGCCGACGGGGAGTTCGTCCTTGACGATGGTGGCGAAGGCGTCGTCGGGGCTGCCCAGCTTGGGGTACATCACCTTGGCGGCCGTGCCGATCACCGCGCCGGCCAGGGCGTAGGCCAGACAGTAGGTTCCGGCCACGGTGCCGCCCCACCGGGCGGTCCTGTCGCTGCGGGCGGTGAACACGCGCTGCCAGATGTCCTGGCCGATCAGCATGCCGAACGTGTAGATCAGGACGTAGGTGAAGATCGTCTCGCCGCCGATGCCCAGCGGGTCGAAGTAGCCGGTCGGCAGCTTGGCCTTCATCTCGGAGAAGCCGCCGGCCTTGACGACCGCGATCGGCAGGAGCAGGAGCAGCACGCCGATGGTCTTGACGACGAACTGGACCATGTCGGTGAGGGTGATGGACCACATGCCGCCGAGGGTCGAGTAGGCGACGACGATGGCGCCGCCGAGGATGATCGCGACCGTGCGGTTGATGTCGAAGAGCACGTCGAAGATCGTGGCGTAGGCGATGGTGGAGGTCACCGCGAGCATGAGGGTGTACGCCCACATGACCACGCCCGAGATCACGCCGGCCCGGCCGCCGTAGCGCAGGTCGAGCATCTCGGAGACCGTGTACACCTTCAGGCGGGCGATGCGGGCCGAGAAGAAGACGGAGAGGGCGAGCAGGCCGAGGCCGATGGTGAAGACCATCCACGCACCGGAGAGGCCGTACTGGTAGCCGAGGCCCACGCCGCCGATGGTGGAGGCGCCGCCGAGGACGATCGCCGCCATGGTGCCGGAGTACATGGCGGGCCCGAGGCGGCGGCCGGCCACCAGGAAGTCGCTCTTGGACTTAGCGCGGCGCATGCCCCACCAGCCCATGGCGAGCATGCCGGCGAGATAGACGACGATCACTGTGTAGTCGACGGCCATGGGGCCCTCCTTCGCGCACTGTCCGGTGGCGTGTCGTGCAGGTTCTTCGCAGATGCGCCGGCAGCGGCTCGCGGGGACATCCGCCCGTACCCACGGCTGCCGTGCCCCTTGAGGCTAGGTGGCCGGAAAGCGACTGCGAAGTGTACGTTTCATCCATATGTACGGGGCGGGATGGAGGGAACGCACACCATGCCCGAGACGATCGCCCCGGCGGTCCCGCCGACCCCGCCGGTCACACTCCAGGCGCTGCTGGCCCGGGACGACCTCGCGCTGCGGCAGATCGCCGGGCCCGCGGACCCGGGGACCGTGATCCACTGGGCGCACACCTCGGAGATGGCCGACCCCTACCCCTATCTGCTGGGCGGCGAGCTGCTGCTCACGGCCGGGGTGCACATCCCCGAGGCGGCCGGCTCGGGCACCTACTTCGACGACTACGTCTCCCGGATCGTGGCCGCGGGCGGCGCGGCCCTCGGCTTCGGGGTGGCCCCCGTGCACGACACGGTCCCGCGCGCCCTGGTCGCCGCCTGCGACCGGTACGGGCTGCCGCTGCTGGAGGTCCCGCCGCAGACCACGTTCTCCGGGGTGGCCCGCGCGGTCTGGCAGCTGATGGCGCAGGCCCGGCTGGCCGAGCTGCGCCGGGTCACCGAGGCGCAGCAGAGTCTCGCGGCCGCCGCCTCCCGGCCGGACCCGGTCCCCTCGGTGCTGCGCCAGCTGGCCCAGCGCCTGGGCGGCCGGGCGGTGCTCTACGGGCCCGACGGCACGGAGATCGCGGGCGCGGGCCGGGAGGCACCGCAGGGCGCGCGGACGGCGCTGGCGGAGCTGGCGGGCGTGGTCAGGCACCCGGCCGCTCCCCCACCGGCCGTGCCCCGCGGCCGGCCGCACCCGGTCCCTTCCGCACCGGGCAAGCCGGGCACGCCGGGCGCCCAGGGCACAGCCGGAACAGGGCACGCACGGAGCACACCCGGCACGCCGGCCCCCCGCCCGCACCCCGCCTCCGCCACCGACACCCACGGCACCACCCACCTCGCCGTCTACGCCCTCGGCGCCGGGGAGGGGTTCGTGCTCGGGGTGGCCGCGCCCCGGCGTGACCCGGGTGACCACACCATCGCCTCCGTCGCCGCCGTCCTGCTGGCCCTGCTGACCGGGGAGCACCACAGCGGTGCCGGGGCCGCCCGGTCCTCCGCGCTCGTCCGGCTGCTGCTCGGCGCCCCGCCCGAGGAGGTGGCGCCCCTGCTCGGCACCGGGCAGTGGCTCGTGGTGCACGCGCGGCCGGAGGTCCAGGCCCCGGACGCGGTCGCCGCCTCCGCGCTGGGCGCCGCCCTGGGCTCGCCGCTGGTCGACCTCGCCCGCGACGTCGTACGGGTGCTGGTGCCGGCGGACCGGGAACCGGGGCCGCAGCCCGGCTGGACGCTCGGGGTGAGTGCCGCGGCCGGGCCCCGGGAGTGGCCGGCCGCCGACACCCAGGCCGCCCGTGCCCTGGCCCGGGCCCGCGCCACCCGCACCCCGCTGGTCCGGCACGCGGCCCGCCCCGCGCTGGCGGACCTGGTGCCGCGGGCGGACGCCGAGACCCACGCCCGTGCGCTGCTCGGCCCCCTCGCGGGGCAGGCCGCGCTCGCCGACACACTGCGCACCTGGCTGTCCCTGCACGGCAGTTGGGACCGTACGGCGGTGGCGCTCGGCGTGCACCGCAACACCGTGCGGCAGCGGATCGCCCGCTGCGCCGCCCTGTTGGCCGCCGACCTGGACGATCCGGACGTGCGCATGGAGCTGTGGTTCGCGCTGCGCCGGGACTGACGGCGACCGTGGGTGACCCCCGTCCCAGCGGACGGTACGCCGAGGACGCGTGCCGGGCACTGCCCCACAATGGGAGGCATGCCGATATCCGGGACACCCAGCCGCGCCCAGCTCGTCGACCACCTGGTGCGCACGCGTATCGCGGGGGACGTCGCCACGCCCCGCGAGAACAACCTCTCCCACTACCGTCAGCTCGCCAACGGTGTCCGCAACTACTGGCTCGGCCTGGAACTGGGCGACCGCTGGACGGACGAGCAGGACGTGCTCGCGGTCATGGCCGAGCGGGTGGGCGTCAACGACGACCCGGAGTACCGGTACGGGCAGGACACCATCGACCCCGAGCTGACGGTGGACGCCCTCGACCGCATGGCGGCGCGGCTGCGCAAGGCGGCCGAGGACCGGCAGCGGGTGCTGTTCGCGACCGGGCACCCGGGCGGTCTGCTGGACGTCCACCGGGCCACGGCCGCCGCGCTGCGCGCCGCCGGCTGCGAGATCGCCGTCATCCCGGACGGGCTCCAGACGGACGAGGGGTACGTGATGCAGTTCGCGGACGTGGCCGTGCTGGAGCACGGGGCGACGCTGTGGCACACGCACTCCGGTGAGCCGATGCGGGCCATTCTGACGGGACTTGAGCGGGAGGGGCGCCCGCTGCCGGACCTGGTGGTCGCCGACCACGGCTGGGCCGGGTACGCGGGGCAGCACGGTGTCGACTCCGTCGGGTACGCCGACTGCAACGACCCGGCGCTGTTCCTGGCCGAGTCCGAGGGCACCGTGCAGGTCGTCGTCCCGCTGGACGACCATGTGGTGAGCCCGCGTCACTACGATCCGATGACCGCGTACCTGCTCGCCGCGGCCGGTCTGGTCTGACACCGTGTCGCGCCGGGGATCCCACGCTCCGGCGCGGAAAGAGGTGCGGCCCCGCGAACGGGGCCGCACGTCGTCAGTCAGTGGCCGGCTCAGTGGCCGCCGCCACCTCCGCCGCCGCCGTGGCCACCGCCACCGCCGCCGCCGTGACCGCCGCCACCGCCGCCGTGACCGCCACCGCCGTAGCCGCCACCGCCGTGACCGCCACCGCCGTAGCCGCCACCGCCGTGACCGCCACCGCCGTAGCCGCCACCGCCGTAGCCGCCACCGCCATGGTCACCGCCGCCGTAGCCGCCGCCGTGGTCGCCGCCATAGCCGCCGCCGTGGTCGCCGCCGTAGCCGCCGTAGCCGTTGTCTTCATCGCCCCAGTTCCAGCTGTAGGAACCGCGGTCGCTGTGGGTCGAGGCTGAGGCGGTTCCGGCGGTACCGATCGCGGCTCCGCCGGCCAGCAGCAGGCCGCTGGCGGAAATCGCGACAAGACGCCTCACGCGCTGTGATCGCATAGGAATACCTTCCATCTCCATCGTCTCTCACGGCTCCCTGGGGGAGACGCGAGGTGGATGGCCGTCGCCGCTGCGAAAGGGGAAGAGTGCGGCGCGGTCTTCAGATGTCACCGCAGACAGTTGGAACCGATACGGTGCCTGGCACCTCACACTCGGGTCTGCCGGGCATGCCGTTCACTGCGGCCTTCACTCAGAGAGCCTAGTCCCACATGGGTCACGCGTCATCTCGGAGAGCACGCCGGTCACGGCCGTCTCGGCACCCGGACGACACCTTCCTGGATGACCGAGATGGCGAGCCGCCCGTCCTGGGTGTAGATACGGGCCTGGCCGAGGCCCCGGCCGCCGTGCGCGGACGGTGACTCCTGGTCGTACAGCAGCCATTCGTCGGCCCGGAAGGGGCGGTGGAACCACATCGCGTGGTCCAGGGACGCGCCGACGACGTCCCCGACGGCCCAGCCGCCGCGCCCGTGCGCCAGCAGCACCGAGTCGAGCAGGGTCATGTCGGAGACGTAGGTGGCGAGGACGACGTGCAGCAGGGGTTCGTCGACGGGGCCGCCGAGCTTGCCGTTGGTGCGGAACCACACCTGGGAGTGCGGCTCGCGCGGCTCGCCGTACCGCCCGTACGGCGGCTCGTCCACGTACCTGAGGTCGATCGCCTCGCGCGCCTGGAGGAACCGCTCCACGACGTCGGGGGCGAGGTGGCCGTAGCCGCGCAGCCGCTCCTGGGAGGTCGGCAGGGTCACCGGGTCGGGCGCGGGTGGCATGGGCGCCTGGTGCTCCAGCCCGTCCTCGTACGCCTGGAAGGACGCCGACAGGTGGAAGATCGGCTTGCCGTGCTGGACGGCGACCACCCGGCGGGTGGTGAAGGACCGGCCGTCGCGGATGCGGTCCACGGTGTAGACGATGGGCGCGCCCGGGTCGCCGGGGCGCAGGAAGTACGCGTGCAGGGAGTGGGCGGGCCGGTCCGCGGGGACCGTCCGCCCGGCGGCGACCAGCGCCTGCGCCGCCACCTGCCCGCCGAAGACGCGCGGGACGACGGCGGGGCGGGAGCGGCCGCGGAAGATGTCCTCCTCGATCTGCTCCAGGTCGAGCAGATCGAGGAGGTCCTGGAGTGCCTGGCTCATGTGTCCTGGTGTACCGGCCAGTGATCGCGTGTCGGTGTCCGGGGCCTTACAGGCCCATGTCCTTGGCGATGATCGTCTTCATGATCTCGCTGGTGCCGCCGTAGATGCGGTTGACACGGTTGTCCGCGTACAGGCGGGCGATCGGGTACTCGTTCATGTAGCCGTAGCCGCCGTGCAGCTGGAGGCAGCGGTCGATGACGCGGTGCGCGACCTCGGTGCAGAACAGCTTCGCGGAGGCGGCCTCGGCGGGGGTCAGCTCACCGGCGTCCAGGGCCTCCAGGGCGCGGTCGGCGACCGCCTCGGCGGCGTCCACCTCGGCCTGGCAGGCGGCCAGCTCGAACTTGGTGTTCTGGAAGTGGGCGACCGGCTTGCCGAAGACGGTGCGCTCCTGCACGTAACTCTTGGCGAACCGGACGGCGGCCTTGGCCTGGGCGTAGGCGCCGAAGGCGATGCCCCAGCGCTCGGAGGCCAGGTTGTGGCCGAGGTAGGAGAAGCCCTTGTTCTCCTCGCCGAGCAGGTCCTCGACCGGGACCTTGACGTCGACGAAGGCCAGCTCCGCGGTGTCGGAGGTGCGCAGCCCCAGCTTGTCCAGCTTGCGGCCGATGGAGTAGCCCTCGGACTTGGTGTCCACGGCGAACAGGGAGATGCCGTGGCGGCGGTCCTCGGCGGTGGGCGCGGCCGTGCGGGCGCAGACGATCACCTTGTCGGCGTGCACACCGCCGGTGATGAAGGTCTTGGCGCCGTTGAGGACGTAGTGCGTGCCGTCCTCGGAGAGCTTGGCGGTGGTCTTCATGCCCGCGAGGTCGGAGCCGGTGCCCGGCTCGGTCATCGCGATGGCCCACATCTCCTCGCCGGTGACGAACTTCGGCAGGTAGCGCTTCTTCTGCTCGTCGGTGGCGAGCATCTTGATGTAGGGCAGGGCGAGCAGCACGTGTACGCCGGAGCCGCCGAACTGGACGCCGGCGCGGGCGGTCTCCTCGTAGAGGACGGCCTCGAACTTATGGGTGTCCAGACCCGCGCCGCCGAACTCCTCGGGCACGCTGATGCCGAAGATGCCCAGCTCGCCGAGCTTGTAGTAGAAGTCGCGCGGCGCCTGGCCGGCGGCGAACCACTCGTCGTACACCGGCACGACCTCGGCCTCGATGAAGGCGCGAAGGGTCTCCCGGAACGCCTCGTGATCCTCGTTGAACACCGTACGGCGCACGCCGTCCACCTCCACGTACCTGACATCGGCATGTCTAAGCGCTTGCTCACTCAACCGTACCGGCGAGTACGGAACCCCGTCCAGGGGGATCCCGCCGTAACGCTCGTCACGCCCGGTCGCCCTCGGGCCGCAGGCCCACCTGCCAGTCCAGGTCCTGCCGGTACTCCACGGCGCCCTGGCGGTACCAGACGCGATAGCCGGACAGGTCCTCGTGGACGGGGCCGGTCACCTGCACCCGGGCGAGCGCGTAGGCGTCCGCCCGGCCGTGCGGCGGCACCCGGACCGGCCGGGCGGCGTGCACCCGCGCCCCGGGCACGGCCCGCGCGAAGTCCTCGTCGTCCGAGGCGAACAGCCCCTGGCCGCCCGTCTCCTCGACCGTGACGACGCCGTAGCGCAGCACCCGCAGGCCCGCCGGCACGTGCAGCCACTCGGTGCGCAGCAGCGTGAGCGGCCGGCCGGTGACGTTCTCCTGGACGGGCATGCTCACCCAGTACGCGGTGCCGACCCGGGCGTGCGGGAAGCCGATGGCGTTCCCGGTCCCGGCCAGGCCGCGCCCCTGCGCGTAGTCCCGCGCCCGGTCGCCCCCGGCCGCGGCCGTCAGCGCCCCCGCGACGACGAGCGCGGCGACCGCGCGCAGCGCTCTCGTACGCCTCTTCCCACGGGCCGTGCCGATTCCCACGGCTTCCCCCTCCACTCGGCGCAGGGGAACATCAGTTCACGTCGCTGACCTGCGGGAACAGCCCGGTCCGCTACTCCTCGCCGGCCGCCTCGAACGCGCCCCGGGCCATGCGGTGCAGCAGGGCCGCCGTCGTGCCCCGGCCGGGGAGCGTGCCGGCGCGGCCGAGGTGCGGGGTGGAGTTGAGCAGGCCGAAGACCGAGTGGACGGCCGAGCGGGCGGCCGGTTCGGTCAGGCCCGGGTACACCGCGCGGACCACCTCCACCCACAGCTCCACGTACTGCCGCTGGAGCTGCCGCACCAGCTTGCGGTCGCTGTCCCGCAGGCGATCCAGCTCGCGGTCGTGCAGGGTGATCAGCGGGCGGTCGTCCAGGGCGAAGTCGATGTGGCCCTCGATCAGGGAGTCGAGGATCCGGGTCGCGGGGACCCCGTCGGCCTCGGCCAGCCGGCGCTTGGCACCGGTGAGCAGCTGCCCGCTGATGCCGACCAGCAGCTCGGCGAGCATCGCGTCCTTGCCCGGGAAGTGCCGGTAGAGGCCGGGGCCGCTGATGCCGACCGCGGCGCCTATCTCGTCGACACCGACGCCGTGGAACCCGCGCTCGGCGAACAGCCGGGCGGCCTCCTTGAGGATCTGCTCGCGGCGGGTCGGGGCGTCGGTTCTGGTGGCCATGCAGACAATTCTAGACAGCGAGGTTAGCGGTCGTTAACCTGATGGTGATGGTTAACGCTCATTAACAGGTTCGATCACCGGTGAGGGGAACCGCAGGATGCAGGAGGCACCGGAGCTTCACAGCGCGGCAGATCCCGCGTCGGAGGCCTGGCGGGCCAACGAACAGGCGCATCTGGCCCTCGTGGAGGAGCTGCGCGCCAAGCTGGCCGCGGCGGCCCTCGGCGGCGGCGAGAAGGCCCGCGCCCGGCACACCGCGCGCGGCAAGCTGCTGCCGAGGGACAGGGTGGACGCGCTGCTCGACCCGGGCTCGCCCTTCCTGGAGCTGGCCCCGCTCGCGGCCGACGGGATGTACGAGGGGCAGGCCCCGGCGGCCGGGGTGATCGCCGGGATCGGCCGGGTCAGCGGGCGCGAGTGCGTGATCGTCGCGAACGACGCCACCGTCAAGGGCGGCACGTACTACCCGATGACGGTGAAGAAGCACCTGCGCGCGCAGGAGGTGGCCCTGGACAACCGGCTGCCGTGCGTCTACCTGGTCGACTCCGGCGGGGCCTTCCTGCCGATGCAGGACGAGGTCTTCCCGGACCGGGACCACTTCGGGCGGATCTTCTACAACCAGGCCCGGATGTCCGGCGCGGGCATCCCGCAGATCGCGGCCGTGCTCGGCTCCTGCACGGCCGGCGGGGCGTACGTCCCGGCGATGAGCGACGAGGCCGTGATCGTCCGCGGCCAGGGCACGATCTTCCTGGGCGGCCCGCCGCTGGTGAAGGCGGCCACCGGCGAGGTCGTCACGGCGGAGGAGCTGGGCGGCGGCGAGGTCCACTCGCGCGTCTCCGGGGTCACCGACCACCTCGCCGAGGACGACGCGCACGCCCTGAGGACCGTCCGGAACATCGTCGCCACGCTCCCGGCCCGGCAGTCCCCGCCCTGGGAGGTCGTGCCCGTCGCCGAGCCCAAGGTCGATCCCCACGGGCTCTACGGCGCGGTCCCCGTCGACTCCCGCACCCCCTACGACGTCCGCGAGATCATCGCGCGCGTGGTCGACGGCTCCCGGTTCGCCGAGTTCAAGAGCGAGTTCGGGCAGACCCTGGTCACCGGCTTCGCGCGCATCCACGGCCACCCGGTCGGGATCGTCGCCAACAACGGCATCCTGTTCTCCGAGTCCGCCCAGAAGGGCGCCCACTTCATCGAGCTGTGCGACCAGCGCGGCATCCCGCTGGTGTTCCTCCAGAACATCTCCGGCTTCATGGTCGGCAAGGACTACGAGGCGGGCGGCATCGCCAAGCACGGCGCCAAGATGGTGACCGCGGTCGCCTGCACCCGCGTGCCGAAGCTGACGGTCGTCGTCGGCGGCTCGTACGGCGCGGGCAACTACTCGATGTGCGGCCGGGCCTACTCCCCCCGCTTCCTGTGGATGTGGCCCAACGCCAAGATCTCCGTCATGGGCGGCGAGCAGGCCGCGTCCGTGCTGGCGACCGTCAAGCGGGACCAGCTGGAGGCGCGCGGCGAGCAGTGGCCCGCCGAGGACGAGGAGGCGTTCAAGGCGCCCGTGCGCGCCCAGTACGAACGCCAGGGCAACGCCTACTACGCCACCGCCCGGCTCTGGGACGACGGCGTCATCGACCCGCTGGAAACCCGTCAGGTGCTGGGCCTCGCCCTGACGGCCTGTGCCAACGCGCCCCTGGGAGACCCCCAGTTCGGCGTCTTCCGGATGTGAGGAGGGGAACCGTGTTCGACACAGTGCTGGTGGCCAACCGGGGCGAGATCGCCGTACGCGTCATCCGTACGCTCCGCTCGCTGGGCGTGCGCTCGGTGGCGGTCTTCTCCGACGCCGACGCCGACGCGCGGCACGTCCGGGAGGCCGACACGGCGGTACGGATCGGCCCGGCGCCGGCCGCCGAGAGCTATCTGTCGGTGGAGCGGCTGCTTCAGGCCGCCGCCCGCACCGGCGCCCAGGCCGTCCACCCCGGCTACGGCTTCCTCGCGGAGAACGCGGGCTTCGCCCGCGCCTGCGAGGAGGCGGGGCTGGTCTTCATCGGCCCGCCGGCGGACGCGATCGCGCTCATGGGCGACAAGATCCGCGCCAAGGAGACGGTGCAGGCGGCCGGGGTGCCGGTGGTGCCGGGCGGCCGGGACCCCGAGCTCGCCGAGGCGGCCCGCGCGCTGGGCGCGCCCGTGCTGCTCAAGCCGTCCGCCGGCGGCGGCGGCAAGGGCATGCGGCTGGTGCGGGACATGACCGTGCTGGAGGAGGAGATCGCCGCCGCCCGCCGCGAGGCCCGCGCCTCCTTCGGCGACGACACCCTGCTGGTGGAGCGGTGGGTCGACCGGCCCCGGCACATCGAGATCCAGGTGCTGGCCGACGGCCACGGCAACGGGGTCCACCTGGGCGAGCGCGAGTGCTCCCTCCAGCGGCGCCACCAGAAGATCATCGAGGAGGCGCCGAGCGTGCTCCTCGACGAGCGGACCCGGGCCGCGATGGGCGAGGCGGCCGTGCAGGCGGCGCGCTCGTGCGGGTACCGGGGCGCGGGCACGGTGGAGTTCATCGTCCCGGGCGGCGATCCCTCGCAGTACTACTTCATGGAGATGAACACCCGCCTCCAGGTGGAGCACCCGGTCACCGAACTCGTCACCGGGCTGGACCTGGTGGAGTGGCAGCTGCGGGTGGCCGCCGGGGAGCCGCTGGGCTTCGCGCAGGAGGACCTGCGGCTGACCGGCCACGCGGTGGAGGCCCGGATCTGCGCGGAGGACCCCGCGCGCGGGTTCCTGCCCTCCGGTGGCACGGTCCTGCTGCTGGGCGAACCGCAGGGCGACGGCGTGCGCACCGACTCCGGGCTCACCGAGGGCACCGAGGTGGGCAGCCTGTACGACCCGATGCTGTCCAAGGTGATCGCGTACGGCCCCGACCGCGCGACGGCGCTCAGGAAGCTGCGCTCGGCGCTCGCGGAGACGGTCACGCTGGGCGTGCAGACCAACGCCGGGTTCCTGCGCCGGCTGCTCGCGCACCCGGCGGTCGTCGCGGGCGAGCTGGACACGGGCCTGGTCGAGCGGGTCGTGGACGACCTGGTCCCCACGGACGTCCCCGAGGAGGTCTACGAGGCGGCGGCGGCCGTACGCCTGGAGCGGCTCACGCCGCGCGCGGAGGGCTGGACCGACCCCTTCTCCGTGCCGAGCGGCTGGCGGCTCGGCGGCACCCCGAAGCCGCCGGCCTTCCACCTGCGGGCGCAGGAGCCGGTGACGTACACCCCCCGGGGCACCCACACCGTCACCGGTGACCGCGTGACCGTCACCCTCGACGGCGTCCGGCACACCTTCCACCGGGCCGGTGACTGGATCGGCCGGGACGGGGACGCCTGGCAGGTGCGCGACCACGACCCGGTGGCCGCGTCCCTGAACCGCGCGGCCCACGCGGGTGCCGACTCGCTCACCGCGCCCATGCCCGGCACGGTGACGGTGGTCAAGGTGGCCGTCGGCGACGAAGTGGCCGCCGGGCAGAGCCTGCTGGTGGTGGAGGCGATGAAGATGGAGCACGTCATCTCCGCCCCGCACGCCGGCACGGTCGCCGAGCTGGACGTGACACCGGGTACGACGGTCGCCATGGACCAGGTGCTGGCCGTCATCGCCCCGAAGGAGGCGGCGGAATGAGCGTCGACGGTCTGCCCATGGTCGTACCGGCCCCGGGCCTGCCCGCGCGGGTGCGGATCCACGAGGTCGGCGCGCGGGACGGGTTGCAGAACGAGAAGACGGCCGTGCCGACCGCGGTGAAGGCGGAGTTCATCCGGCGGCTGGCCGGCGCGGGCCTGACCACGATCGAGGCGACGAGCTTCGTGCACCCCAAGTGGGTGCCCCAACTGGCCGACGCCGAGGAGCTGTTCCCGCGGGTGAGCGACCTGCCCGGGGTGGCCCTGCCGGTGCTGGTCCCCAACCGGCGCGGCCTGGACCGGGCGCTGGCCCTCGGCGCCGGGCGCGTCGCCGTGTTCGCCAGCGCCACCGAGTCCTTCGCGAAGGCCAACCTCAACCGCACGCTGGACGAGTCGCTGGCGGTGTTCGAGCCGGTGGTGCGGCAGGCCAAGGACCAGGGCGTGCACGTGCGCGGCTATGTGTCCATGTGCTTCGGCGACCCGTGGGAGGGCGCGGTGCCGGCGCCGCAGGTGGCCCGGGTGTGCACGGCCCTGCGGGACATGGGCTGCGACGAGCTGAGCCTCGGCGACACGATCGGTGTGGCCACGGCCGGTCAGGTGCGCGAGCTGCTCGCGCTGCTCAACGACCGGGGCGTGCCGACGGAAGTGATCGGCGTGCACTTCCACGACACCTACGGCCAGGCGCTCGCCAACACGCTGGCGGCGCTCCAGCACGGCGTCACCACGGTCGACGCCTCCGCGGGCGGCCTCGGCGGCTGCCCGTACGCCAAGTCCGCCACCGGCAACCTCGCCACCGAAGACCTCGTCTGGATGCTGCACGGGCTCGGCATCGCGACGGGGGTCGACCTCGGCCGTCTGACCGCCACGAGCGTGTGGATGGCCGAACAGCTGGGCCGGCCCAGCCCGTCCCGTACCGTCCGCGCTCTCTCCCACAAGGACCAGTGATCAGCATGGACCACCGTCTCAGCCCCGAGCTGGAGGACCTCCGCCGTACGGTGGAGGAGTTCGCGCACGATGTCGTGGCGCCGAAGATCGGCGACTTCTACGAGCGGCACGAGTTCCCGTACGAGATCGTCCGGGAGATGGGCCGCATGGGCCTGTTCGGGCTGCCGTTCCCGGAGGAGTACGGCGGTATGGGCGGCGACTACCTGGCGCTCGGCATCGCGCTGGAGGAGCTGGCCCGGGTCGACTCGTCGGTGGCCATCACCCTGGAGGCGGGGGTCTCGCTGGGCGCGATGCCGCTGCACCTGTTCGGCACGGAGGAGCAGAAGCGCCGGTGGCTGCCCCGGCTGTGCTCGGGTGAGGTCCTGGGCGCGTTCGGCCTGACCGAGCCGGACGGCGGCAGCGACGCGGGGGCGACCCGTACGACGGCCCGCCTCGACCCGGACACGGACGAGTGGGTGATCAACGGCACGAAGTGCTTCATCACGAACTCGGGCACGGACATCACGGAACTGGTGACCGTCACCGCCGTCACCGGCCGCAAGCCGGACGGCCGGCCGGAGATCTCGGCGATCATCGTCCCGTCGGGCACGCCGGGCTTCACGGTGGCGGCGCCCTACTCGAAGGTCGGCTGGAACGCGTCGGACACCCGTGAGCTGTCGTTCGCCGACGTCCGCGTCCCCGCCGCCAACCTCCTGGGCGAACAGGGCCGTGGCTACGCCCAGTTCCTGCGCATCCTGGACGAGGGCCGCATCGCGATCGCGGCCCTGGCGACGGGGCTGGCCCAGGGCTGCGTGGACGAGTCGGTGAAGTACGCCAGGGAACGCCGTGCCTTCGGCAAGCCCATCGGCGCCAACCAGGCGATCCAGTTCAAGATCGCCGACATGGAGATGAAGGCCCACACCGCCCGGCTCGCCTGGCGCGACGCCGCCAGCCGGCTGGTGGCGGGCGAGCCATTCAAGAAGGAGGCGGCCCTGGCCAAGCTCTACTCCTCCACGGTCGCCGTCGACAACGCCCGCGAGGCGACCCAGATCCACGGCGGCTACGGCTTCATGAACGAGTACCCGGTGGCCCGCATGTGGCGCGACTCCAAGATCCTGGAGATCGGCGAGGGCACGAGCGAGGTGCAGCGCATGCTGATCGCGCGCGAACTGGGGCTGGTGAGCTGAGCGGTACGGGACCGGTGGCGCACGGCCGCCGGTCCCGTGACGGACGGTCACCCGCCCCCTGGACATCAGCTGAGGTTAGGCTAACCTACCTTCGAACTTGTCCGGCGGGCGCTTCGCCCCGTTCGAAAGCAGTCATACCCATGCCCCATGCCCGTGCCACCCACCTCACTCGCCGCGGCCTGCTCGCCGCCGGCGGCGCCCTCGGACTCGGTGCCGCGCTCGCCGCCTGCGGGGACGACAAGGGCAAAGACGGCGGCTCCGGCACGGAGGCGAAGGCCGGCACGTCCGGGCCCTGGTCCTTCAAGGACGACCGCGGCACGACCGTGAAGCTGGACAAGGTCCCCGCGAACATCGTCGCGTTCACCGGTGTGGGCGCCGCGCTGTACGACTACGGCATCCAGGTGAAGGGCGTCTTCGGCCCGACGAAGACCGCCGCCGGCAAGCCTGACGTCCAGGCCGGCGACATGGACATCAGCAAGGTGACGGTCCTCGGCAACACCTGGGGCCAGTTCAGCGTCGAGAAGTACGCCTCCCTCGCCCCGGACGTGCTCGTCTCCACGCTGTTCGACAGCGCCGGCACCCTCTGGTACGTCCCCGAGGAGTCGAAGAAGAAGATCGCCCAGCTGGCCCCGAGCGTCGGCATCTCCGTCTACGACCGCCAGCTCACCGAGCCGCTCCAGCGCATGTGGGACCTCGCCGCATCGCTCGGCGCGGACATGAAGGCCGCCGCGGTCACCGACGCCAGGAAGCGGTTCGAGGAAGCCGCCGCCCGGCTGCGCGCCGCCGCCAAGGCCAAGCCCGGCATCAAGGTGATGGCCGGCAGCGCCAGCGACCAGCTGTTCTACGTCTCCGGCACCAACCTCTCCGTCGACCTGGAGTACTTCAAGGCCCTCGGGGTGAACTTCGTGGAGCCGCCGGAGAGCGCCAAGAAGCAGGGCGGTGGCTGGTACGAGTCGCTGAGCTGGGAGAACGTCGACAAGTACCAGGCCGACATCATCATGATGGACGACCGCACCTCGGCCATCCAGCCCGCCGACATCACCAAGGCCACCTGGAAGAAGCTGCCCGCGGTGAAGGCGGGTCAGGTCATCGCCCGCTCCCCCGAGCCGATCCTGTCCTACGACAAGTGCGTGCCGCTGCTGACGAACCTGGCGGAGGCCCTGGAGAAGGCCAAGAAGGTCAGCTGACCCGTAAGCACCCCGGACAAAGCCCTGACCCCACTCTCAGGAGCCACACATGACGACGGCCGTAGCCGCCCCGTTCCGTTTCTTCTCCCTCCAGGTCGTACGGACGAGGCGGCTCGGTCCGTCCCTGGTCCGGGTCACCTTCGGCGGAGCCGATCTGCACGCCTTCCACTCCGACGGGCGGGACCAGTCCCTGTCGCTCTTCCTGCCGCATCCCGGGCAGAGCGAACCCGTCGTCCCGCTGGAGCTGGGCGAGGGCTGGTGGCAGGGGTGGCGGGAACTCCCGGACGACGTGCGGGCGGTGATGCGCTCGTACACGCTCCGGGCCCTGCGCCGCGACCCCGACGAGATCGACATCGACTTCGCCCTGCACGGCGTGGAGCCGGGCGCGGCCACGCCCGCCGGTCCCGCCTCCCGCTGGGCCGCCCGCGCCGCCGCCGGTGACCGCGTGCTGCTGCTCGGCCCGGCCGTCGCGGACAACCGGGCGATCCGGTTCCGCCCGCCAGGGGACACCGGTCCCGTCGTGCTGTGCGGCGACGAGACCGCCGTACCCGCCGCGACGGCGATCCTGGAAGCCCTGCCCGCCGGCACCCGGGTCCGGGCCTGGCTGGAGGTGCCGCACGCCGGTGACATCCAGGACGTGCGCACGCGGGCGGACGCGGAGATCACGTGGCTCGTACGGCGCGACGGGTCCCCCATGACCGTCGACGCCGTACGAGCCGCCCCCCTGCCGGACGCCGGGCGGGCGTACGTGTGGATCGCCGGCGAGTCCGGCCAGGTGAAGGCGCTGCGGCGGCACTTCGTCGCCGAGCGCGGGGTCGACCGGCGGCGTGTCACGTTCGTCGGCTACTGGCGGCAGGGGATGACGGAGGAACAGCTCCGGGCCGCGGAATAAACCTGACGTGCCGTGGCATCGGTCACGGGCCACGGCATGTCCCGCACCTTGGAAGTTAGGTTAGGCTAACCTAAGTTGATCTCGCACGGACCGTCCCCTCGGAGGACCCCCACATGCGCTCGCACCTGCTCAATGGCCTCACCGCGGAGCACTACCGCCGCTCCGTGACCGAAGGAGTCGAGCGGGTGGCGGCCAAACTCGCCACCACCGACCGTCCGTTCACCGGCGTCACCGTGGACGCCCTCTCCCCCACCGTCGACGCGATCGACCTCGACCGTCCGCTAGGCGACACCGCCGCCGTCCTGGACGAACTGGAGGACGTCTACCTCCGGGACGCGGTCTACTTCCACCACCCCCGCTACCTCGCGCACCTCAACTGCCCGGTCGTCATCCCGGCGGTGCTCGGCGAGGCCGTGCTCTGCGCGGTCAACTCCTCGCTGGACACCTGGGACCAGTCGGCCGGCGGCACCCTCATCGAGCGCAGGCTCATCGACTGGACGGCCGCCCGCATCGGCCTCGGCCCGGCCGCCGACGGCGTCTTCACCTCCGGCGGCACCCAGTCCAACCTCCAGGCACTGCTGCTGGCCCGGGAGGAGGCGAAGAGCCACTCGCTCGGCCGACTGCGCGTCTTCGCCTCCGAGGCGAGCCACTTCAGCGTCAGGAAGTCCGCGAAACTGCTCGGGCTCGGGCCGGACGCCGTCGTCACCGTCCCCGTCGAGCACGACAAGCGCATGCGGACGGTCGCCCTCGCCCGCGAGCTGGAGCGCTGCGCACGGGACGGCCTGGTCCCCATGGCCGTCGTCGCCACCGCCGGCACCACCGACTTCGGCTCCATCGACCCGCTCCCGGAGATCGCCGGGCTGTGCGCCCAGTACGGCGTCTGGATGCACGTCGACGCGGCGTACGGCTGCGGGCTGCTCGCCTCCCTGAAGTACCGGGACCGGATCGACGGCATCGAGCGCGCCGACTCGGTCACCGTCGACTACCACAAGTCGTTCTTCCAGCCGGTCAGTTCGTCCGCCGTGCTGGTCCGGGACGCGGCCACCCTGCGGCACGCCACCTACCACGCGGAGTACCTCAACCCGCGCCGCATGGTGGAGGAACGCATTCCCAACCAGGTCGACAAGTCCCTCCAGACCACCCGCCGCTTCGACGCCCTCAAACTGTGGATGACGCTGCGCACGATGGGCGCCGACGGCGTCGGGCAGCTCTTCGACGAGGTCTGCGACCTGGCCCGGGAGGGCTGGGAGCTGCTCGCGGCCGACCCCCGCTACGACGTCGTCGTCGAGCCCAGCCTGTCCACCCTCGTCTTCCGCTACGTCCCGGCCGCCGTCACCGACCCCGCCGAGGTCGACCGCGCCAACCTCCAAGCCCGCAAGGCCCTGTTCGCCTCCGGGGACGCCGTGGTCGCGGGCACCAAGGTGGACGGCCGCTACTACCTGAAGTTCACCCTGCTCAACCCTGAGACACGGGCGGCCGACATCGCCGCCGTCCTCGATCTGATCGCCGGCCACGCCGAGCAGTACCTGGGAGAGTCCCTTGACCGCGCGTCCTGAAGCCCACGGCAGGACCTACGACTTCGTGGGGATCGGGCTCGGCCCCTTCAACCTCGGACTCGCCTGCCTCACCGAGCCGATCGCCGAACTGGACGGCGTCTTCCTGGAGTCCAAGCCCGACTTCGAGTGGCACGCCGGCATGTTCCTGGACGGCGCCCACCTCCAGACCCCGTTCATGTCGGACCTGGTCACCCTGGCCGACCCGACCTCGCCGTACTCCTTCCTGAACTACCTGAAGGAGAAGGGCAGACTGTACTCGTTCTACATCCGCGAGAACTTCTACCCGCTGCGGGTCGAGTACGACGACTACTGCCGCTGGGCCGCGAACAAGCTGAGCAGCGTCCGCTTCGGCACCACGGTCACCGAGGTGACGTACGAGGACGAGCGGTACGTCGTCCGCACCGGCGCCGGGGACACCTACCGGGCCCGCCACCTGGTCCTCGGCACCGGCACGGTCCCCTTCGTGCCGCAGGCGTGCCAGGGGCTGGGCGGCGACTTCCTGCACACCTCCCAGTACATGCACCGCAAGGCGGAACTGCTGGAGAAGGAGTCCATCACCATCGTCGGCAGCGGCCAGAGCGCGGCGGAGATCTACCACGAGCTGCTCGCCGGAATCGACGTCCACGGTTACCGGCTCAACTGGGTCACCCGCTCCCCGCGGTTCTTCCCGCTGGAGTACACGAAGCTGACCCTGGAGATGACCTCCCCGGACTACGTCGACTACTTCCGGGCGCTGCCCGAGGAGACCCGCTACCGGCTGGAGAAGCAGCAGAAGGGCCTGTTCAAGGGCATCAACTCGGACCTCGTCGACGCGATCTTCGACCTGCTGTATCAGAAGAACGTCGAGAGCGGCGACCGCCCGGTCCCCACCCGGCTGCTCACCAACTCCACGCTGCGCACGGCGACGTACCGGGACGGCGCGTACACCCTCGGCTTCCACCAGGACGAGCAGGACAAGGACTTCGAGATCCGCAGCGAGGGCCTGGTCCTGGCCACCGGCTACCACTACACCCCGCCGGCCTTCCTCGCCCCGGTCCAGGGCCGGCTCCGCTTCGACGGCCACGGCCGCTTCGACGTCGCCCGCAACTACTCCGTCGACGTCACCGGCCGCGGTGTCTTCCTGCAGAACGGCGGCGTCCACACCCACAGCATCACCAGCCCCGACCTGGGCATGGGCGCGTACCGGAACGCGTACATCATCCGTGAGCTGCTCGGCACGGAGCACTACCCGGTGGAGAAGACCATCGCCTTCCAGGAGTTCGCGGTATGACCGGCACGACCACGACCACGACCTTCACCTTCCGTCCCGTCGACCCGCCGGCGGACGCCGGACTGCTGCACTCCTGGGTCACCCATCCCAAGGCGGCCTTCTGGATGATGCGGGACGCGCGGCCGGAGGACGTCGAGCGCGCCTACAGGGAGATCGCGGCGGACGAGCACCACCACGCGCTGCTCGGGCTGCGCGACGGCACTCCCGTCTTCCTGATGGAGACGTACGACCCCGCGCACCGGGAGCTGGCCGGGCTGTACGAGGCGCGGCCGGGCGATGTCGGGATGCACTTCCTGACCCCGGCCACCGACACCCCCGAGCACGGGTTCACCAAGGCCGTCATCACCGCCGTCATGGCCCGTCTGTTCGAGGACCCGGCGGTGCGGCGGGTCGTCGTCGAGCCGGACGTGCGCAACACGGCCGTGCACGCGCTGAACGCGGCCGTCGGGTTCGTGCCCGAGCGGGAGATCGACACACCGGAGAAGCGGGCGCTGCTGAGCTTCTGCACCCGCGAGCAGTTCGAGAAGGCGGTGACCGCATGACCCTCGCCGACGCCGTGGCCCATCTGTCCCCCGAGCGCTGGGCGACAGCCAACCGGCTGCTGCTGCGCAAGGCGCTCGCCGAGTTCGCGCACGAGCGGCTGATCACGCCCGAGGAGGACGGCGACCGGTACGTCGTCCGCAGCGACGACGGGCTCACCACCTACCGGTTCGGCGCCGTGCGGCGGGCCCTGGACCACTGGGAGATCGACGCCGGCTCCCTCACCCGGCACCGCGACGGAGCCGAACTCCCGCTCGCCGCCCTGGACTTCTTCATCGAGCTGAAGGAGTCACTGGGGCTGAGCGACGAGATCCTGCCGGTCTACCTGGAGGAGATCTCCTCCACCCTGTCGAGCACCTGCTACAAGCTCACCAAGCCCCGCGTGACCTCCGCCGAGCTGGCCCGCGGCGGCTTCCAGGCGATCGAGACGGGGATGACCGAGGGCCACCCGTGCTTCGTCGCGAACAACGGGCGGCTCGGCTTCGGCGTCCACGAGTACCTGTCGTACGCCCCGGAGACGGCGAGCTCGGTGCGGCTGGTGTGGCTGGCCGCGCACCGCTCGCGGGCCGCGTTCACGGCCGGCGCCGGGATCGAGTACGAGTCCTTCCTGCGGGGCGAGCTGGGCGAGAAGACGGTGGAGCGGTTCCGCGCCGTCCTCACCGACCAGGGGCTGGACCCCGCCGACTACCTGTTCATCCCGGTCCACCCCTGGCAGTGGTGGAACAAGCTCAGCGTCACCTTCGCCGCCGAGGTGGCCCGCCGGCACCTGGTCTGCCTGGGCGAGGGCGACGACGAGTACCTGGCCCAGCAGTCGATACGCACCTTCTTCAACACCAGCGACCCGGCCAAGCACTATGTGAAGACCGCCCTGTCGGTGCTCAACATGGGCTTCATGCGGGGGCTGTCCGCCGCCTACATGGAGGCGACCCCGGCCATCAACGACTGGCTGGCCCGGCTGATCGACGGCGACCCGGTGCTGAGGTCGACGGGCCTGTCCATCATCCGGGAGCGGGCCGCCGTCGGCTACCGGCACCTGGAGTACGAGCGGGCCACCGACCGCTACTCGCCGTACCGCAAGATGCTCGCCGCGCTGTGGCGGGAGAGCCCGGTGCCCTCGCTGCGGGACGGCGAGACCCTCGCCACCATGGCCTCGCTGCTGCACGTGGACGACGAGGGCGCCTCCTTCGCGGGCGCCCTGATCGAACGCTCGGGCCTGGCCCCCGTCCAGTGGCTGCGGCAGTACCTGCGGGCCTACTACGTTCCGCTGCTGCACACCTTCTACGCCTACGACCTGGTGTTCATGCCGCACGGCGAGAACACGATCCTGGTGCTGCGGGACGGGGCCGTGCAGCGCGCGGTCTACAAGGACATCGCCGAGGAGATCGCCGTCCTGGACCCGGACGCGGCCCTGCCGCCGGAGGTCCGGCGGATCCGCGTCGAGGTCTCCGAGGACAGGAAACTGCTGTCGGTCTTCACGGACGTCTTCGACTGCTTCTTCCGCTTCCTCGCCGCCCGCCTCGCCGCCGAGGGCGTCCTGGAGGAGGACGGCTTCTGGCGCACGGTCGCGGAGGTCACCCGCGAGTACCAGGAGGCGAACCCGCGACTGGCCGACCGGTTCCGCCAGTACGACGTGTTCGCCCCCGAGTTCGCGCTGTCCTGCCTGAACCGTCTCCAGCTGCGCGACAACAGGCAGATGGTGGACCTCGCCGACCCCTCCGGCGCGCTCCAGCTCGTCGGCACCCTCAAGAACCCGATCGCCGGGTTCTGAGGGCACCACGGTCCTGACGGGCACCCCGCGGTACGGTCCCGCGGGGTGCCCGCCGGCTTCCGGTCAGCGTGCCGGCCAGGGCACCTGCGGTGAGCGGTAGTAGTGGATGCCGAGGGCGTCCCAGCGGGGGCCCTGGGCCGCCAGCCGCGCCCGGTAGGCGTTCCAGTCGTGGGTGGCCGCCGGTGACCAGCCCAGCTCGGCCGCGCCGGCGAGCCGGGGGAACGCCATGTACTCGATCTCGGCGGTGTCCGTCACGTTCTCCGTCCACAGGGGCGCCTCGACGCCCCGGACCGCGGAGGCCGGCACCCCGGCGAGATAGGCGCCCGGATCCCAGTCGTACGACCGCTTCACCTCGACCAGGCCCGCCCAGTCCTGACCGGGGCCGGTGTTCCGCGTGTACTTCATGTCGAGGTAGGTCCGGTCGGCCGGGGACAGGACCAGGCCCGTGCCGTTCCGGGCGGCCTCGGCGACCTGTGCCTTCTCCGCCGCGCTGGTGTCGTCCAGGCCCCAGTACTGCGCGAGGGCGCCCTTCGCCGGGTGGGCGCCGGTGAGCTGGTGCCAGCCGATGACGGTCTTGCCGTAGCGGGCGACGACCGGCTGCACCCGGTCCATGAACGTCACGTAGTCCGCGTGGCTGGTGGAGTGCGCCTCGTCGCCGCCGATGTGCAGGTAGCGGCCGGGGGTGAGGGCGGCCACCTCCCGCACGACGTCGTCCACGAAGTCGTAGGTGGCCTTCGCGGACACGCACAGCGAGCTGAAGCCGACCTCGGTCCCGGTGTACAGCGGTGGTGCGACGCCGTCGCAGTTGAGCCCGGCGTAGGAGGCGAGGGCCGCGTTGGTGTGGCCGGGCATGTCGATCTCGGGCACGACCTCCAGGTAGCGGGAGGCCGCGTACCGCACGATCTCCCGGTAGTCGGCCTTGGTGTAGTGACCGCCCGGGCCGCCGCCGACCTGGGTCGAGCCGCCGTAGGAGGCCAGGCGCGGCCAGGAGTCGACGGCGATGCGCCAGCCCTGGTCGTCGCTGAGGTGCAGATGCAGCTCGTTGACCTTGTAGAGGGCCAACTGGTCGATGTACCGCTTGACTTGGGCGACCGTGAAGAAGTGCCGGGAGACGTCGAGCATGGCGCCCCGGTAGGCGAAGCGGGGGCGGTCCCGCACGGTGCCGCCGGCGATCGTCCAGGGGCCGGGCTGGACGGTCTTCTTCTCGACGGCCGCCGGGAGGAGCTGGCGCAGGGTCTGCACGCCGTGGAAGAGGCCCGCGGGGGTGCGCGCGGTGAGGGTGACCCCGCCCGCGTCGCTGTGCAGCCGGTAGCCCTCGGCGCCGAAGTCGCCCCGGGCCAGGGCGAGCCGGATGCCGCCGGCGCCGTGGCCGGTGACCGGCAGCGGATAGCCGGTGGCCGGGCGCAGCAGGCCGGCCAGGTAGCCGCCGACGCGGCGGACCTCGGCGGACCCGTCGACGCGGATGCGGGTCTGGCGGGTGATGCGGTAGGGCGTTCCGCCGGGCGTGACCGAGGCGGGGGCCGGGACCACCCGGTTCAGCGGGGTCGGGGCGGCGGCCTGCGCCGTGCGGTCCGCGCCGAGGGTGACGACGCCGGCCGCCGCGAACAGCAGCAGGGAACCGAGGACGTGGGAGAGGCGGGGAGTCGTGCCGTGGTTCCGTCTCACAAGCGCTCCCTTCGGAAGGGGTGACCGTCAGACTTGGTCGGGACCACTGTCCCGCGGATCGGGTGGAACAATCCCCGCATGGCGGAGATCATCCAGAAGGACGGTACGTGGGCCTTCGACGGGGACGCCCTGCGCCTCACCCCGGGCCGGGACAAGAACGTGGGCCTGCTCCGCCGTGAGCTGGGTGAACTCATCGTACCGCTCGGTGCGTTGGCCGGTGTCTCCTTCGAACAGGGCCGGACGACGGGGCGGCTCAGGCTGCGGCTGCGCGACGGCGCCGATCCGCTGCTGCAGGTCACCGGGGGCCGGCTCGCCGAGCCGCACGACCCGTACCGGCTGACGGTGGAGCCCGACCGGTACGGCGTCGCCGGGTACGTCGCCGACGAGGTGCGCAACGCCCTGCTGCTGGAGGGGGTTTCCGCGGAGCCGGCCGACGCGTACCTTCTGCCGGGTCCGTCCTTGCCGGTGTCCGCCTCGGCCGGGGACGGCACGGCGGGCTTCGACGGGGAGCGGGTGCGGCTGGAGTGGAACTGGAAGACCGAGGCGTCCAAGGCCTCGGCCGGGCCGCGCACGATCCCCCTCGCGGACGTCACCGGCGTGGAGTGGCAGCCCGCGGCCGGACTGGAGAACGGGCACCTGCGGTTCCTCGTGCGCGGCGCTCCGGTCAGCGCACCGCCCAAGTACGACCCGAACGCGGTCGAGCTGTGGGGCTTCAAGAAGGACCCGCTGATGGCCCTGGTCGCGGCGGCGGTGCAGGCGCGGCTGCCCCACCCCTCGGCCCCGCGTCCGCCGGCGGCGGAGCCGGACGTACGGCAGGACGCCGCCCGGCCGGCCGGGGAGGGCGCCGGGGAGGGCCACGACGCGCTGCTGCGCCGGCTGCGCGAGCTGGGTGAGCTGCACCGTGACGGGGTGCTGACGGACGAGGAGTTCGCCCTGGCCAAGCGGGCGGTCCTCAAGCGCCTGTGAGGAAGGCTCCGGCGAGGAGAGCGCCGGTGAGGACCGCCCGCCGGGGGCCTAGTTGGCCTTGCGGGACACCGTGAAGTGGTCGATGCGGTCGCCGGTCTCGGCGATGCCCGACACCGTCAGCGTGGTCTGCCGGCCCTTCGGCGCGGGCGTGACGTCCACGCGCAGGAAGGAGTAGTTGAGGTAACGCACCCGGGACCAGGCGACGGTCTCGTTGACCTTGCCGTCCTTGGTGTTGACGAACGAGGCCACGGAGTCGGTGTCGTGCTCGTGACCCTCGTAGGAGTCCGGGGCGGAGAACGCGTACAGGCTGCGGCCGGCGGCGCCCGCGGTGACGTAGACCACGCCGTCGGTCTCGGGGTAGGCCGTGCCGCCGATCGGCAGCTTCTTGGTGACCTTGCCCGCCTTGATGACGTCGGTGCGCTCGTACTGGTGGTTGTGGCCGTTGATGACCAGGTCCACCGTGTACTTCTCGAACAGCGGCACCCACTCCTGGCGCACACCGCCCTCCGACGCGTGCGCGGTGGAGGTGCAGTAGGCGCAGTGGTGGAAGAAGACGACGACGAAGTCGACGTCCTTGGCGGCGCGGAACTTCTTCAGCTGGCCTTCCAGCCACTTTGTCTGGGTTCCGCCGGATATGCCCAGGTTCGCCGGGATCTCGAAGGAGACGTCGTTGGCGTCGAGCGAGATGACCGCCGTGTTGCCGTAGACGAAGGAGTAGACGCCCGGCAGGTTCTTCTTGTCGGGGCCGTTGTCCGGGAGGTTCCAGCGGGCCTCCTCGCCGCCGTAGCCGTTGGGCGAGTACCAGGCCTCCATGTCGTGGTTGCCGTACGCGGGCATCCACGGGATCTGCTTGGCGACCGACTCGGTCTGGGCGAGGAAGGAGTCCCAGGTGCGCGAGTCGAAGCCGGTGTCGGCGGTCTTGCCGGCGCCGGACGGGTCGGCGTAGGCGATGTCGCCGGCGTGCAGGTGGAAGGCCGGGTTCTGGCCGAGCAGCAGGCTGTTGTTGGCCAGGCCGTGGTAGCCGACGCCCTCGTCGCCGAAGGCGGTGAAGGTGAACGGCGCCTTGTGGGCGGGGGCGGTGGTGAACGTGCCCACCGTGCCCAGCAGGTGCGGCTCGGCCGGGTCGAAGCCCTGGTGGCCGACGCCGTAGTAGTAGGTCTTGCCGGGGCGCAGGTGGGTCAGCTTGGCGTGCAGGTAGTACTGGGTGTGGTCGCCGCTCGCGCCGACGCCGGCCGGGGTGTAGAGGGTGCGGACCTCGGCGTCGATCCTGCGCGAGAGGTCCCAGGGGTGGGCGCCGATGCGGATGAAGGGCTTCTTGACGGCGACCGGGACCTGCCAGGAGACGGTGATCTCCGTGCGCGGGTCGTTGCCCCAGGCCAGGTGGCGGCCGAAGGGGGCGACCAGGGCGCCGTCGACGTGCTGGGCGGCGGGGGCGGAGCTCCGGGTCGGCACGGCGGCCTGGGCGGTGGCGCCCGGTACGAACGCGCCACCCGCGACGGCGCCCAGCGTGACCGCGCCGCCCCTGATCATGGTGCGCCGCGAGAATCTGGCGCGCAGGTACTCGTGCTGTTCGGCCATGCTCATGCGCGCGGCCAGCTTGTCGGGTACTCCCATACGAGGAATGTCCATGGCGTCTGAAACTCGCCTGTTCGGGCAACGGGTCGCAGGACGCAGGATGGACGGCTCACGAACAGAGCCCCATAAGAGTTTCAACAGCCGCTTGCCCGGAATCGGGCACGATTCTTGCGAAACAGGCGTCGGTACTCCAGGATCTACCGGGTGCACGACGAACTTCTCGATCACCTGACGCGGTCCACGCCCCTCAGCCGGGGCGAGGCGCTGCGCGTGGTCCAGGACGTGCTCGCCTACTTCGACGAGACGATCCAGGAGTTCGTCCGCCGCCGCCACCGCGAACTCCAGGCCCAGGGCCTGGTGAACGCGGAGATCTTCGAACGGATCGGGGCGGACCTGAAGTACCGGGCGGTGGCGCCGCCGGAGCTGACGCTCAGGCAGCTGCGCCGCATGGTCTACGGCTGAAACCAGCCGGAACCCGGCCGGCGGCAGCCCGGCCCAGCGACAGCCAAGGGATACCTCTATACATGTGCGGAATTGTCGGATACATCGGCAAGCGTGACGTCGCCCCCCTCCTCCTGGAGGGCCTCCAGCGCCTGGAGTACCGCGGCTACGACTCCGCGGGCGTCGTCGTCACCTCCCCGAAGACGCCCGGCCTGAAGATGGTCAAGGCCAAGGGCCGGGTGCGCGACCTGGAGGCCAAGGTCCCGGCGCGCTTCAAGGGCACCACCGGCATCGCCCACACCCGCTGGGCCACCCACGGCGCCCCGTCCGACGTGAACGCCCACCCGCACATGTCGGCCGACAACAAGGTCGCCGTCGTCCACAACGGCATCATCGACAACGCCGCCGACCTGCGCCGCAAGCTGGAGGCCGACGGCGTCGAGTTCCTCTCCGAGACCGACACCGAGGTCCTCACCCACCTGATCGCCCGCTCTCAGGCCGAGAAGCTGGAGGACAAGGTCCGCGAGGCCCTGCGGGTGGTCGAGGGCACGTACGGCATCGCGGTCATGCACGCCGACTTCTCCGACCGCATCGTGGTGGCCCGCAACGGCTCCCCGGTCGTCCTCGGCATCGGCGAGAAGGAGATGTTCGTCGCGTCGGACATCGCCGCCCTGGTCGCCCACACCCGGCAGATAGTGACGCTGGACGACGGCGAGATGGCCACCCTCAAGGCCGACGACTTCCGCACGTACACCACCGAGGGCACCCGCACCTCGGCCGAGCCGACCACCGTGGAGTGGGAGGCGGCCTCCTACGACATGGGCGGCCACGACACCTACATGCACAAGGAGATCCACGAGCAGGCCGAGGCGGTCGACCGCGTGCTGCGCGGCCGCATCGACGACCGGTTCTCCACCGTGCACCTCGGCGGCCTCAACCTGGACGCCCGCGAGGCCCGGCAGATCCGCCGCGTGAAGATCCTCGGCTGCGGCACCTCGTACCACGCGGGCATGATCGGCGCCCAGATGATCGAGGAGCTGGCCCGCATCCCCGCCGACGCCGAGCCCGCCTCCGAATTCCGCTACCGCAACGCGGTCGTCGACCCCGACACCCTGTACATCGCGGTCTCGCAGTCCGGTGAGACGTACGACGTGCTGGCCGCCGTGCAGGAGCTCAAGCGCAAGGGCGCGCGGGTCCTCGGCGTGGTCAACGTCGTCGGCTCCGCGATCGCCCGCGAGGCCGACGGCGGCATCTACGTGCACGCGGGCCCCGAGGTCTGCGTGGTCTCCACGAAGTGCTTCACCAACACCACGGTCGCCTTCGCGCTGCTCGCCCTGCACCTCGGCCGCACCCGCGACCTCTCGGTCCGCGACGGCAAGCGGATCATCGAGGGCCTGCGCAGGCTGCCGCAGCAGATCACCGAGATCCTGGAGCAGGAGGAGGAGATCAAGAAGCTGGCGGAGAGCTACGCCGACGCCCGCTCGATGCTCTTCATCGGCCGCGTCCGGGGCTACCCGGTGGCCCGCGAGGCCTCCCTGAAGCTCAAGGAGGTCTCCTACATCCACGCCGAGGCCTACCCCGCCTCCGAGCTGAAGCACGGCCCGCTGGCCCTCATCGAGCCGGCCCTGCCCACGGTCGCGATCGTCCCCGACGACGACCTGCTGGAGAAGAACCGCGCGGCCCTGGAGGAGATCAAGGCCCGTGAGGGCAAGATCCTGGCGGTGGCCCACCAGCACCAGGAGAAGGCGGACCAGACGATCCTCGTCCCGAAGAACGAGGACGAGCTGGACCCGATCCTGATGGGCATCCCCCTCCAGCTCCTGGCGTACCACACGGCGAAGGCCCTGGGCCGGGACATCGACAAGCCCCGCAACCTCGCCAAGTCGGTGACGGTGGAGTAGCGGACAGGACGGACCGGACAGGACGGACCCCCACGTGGCCACCTCTCACGTGGGGGTCCTCTCCGTGCTGCTCGTCTCAGCCGGCGGCCGTCACCCCCCGGCCCGCAGCACGTCCCGGGAGGGCCGTCGGCCAGTGGGCGAGCGCCGCCGTCGCCGCGTACCAGGCCACCGCCCCCGAGACGACGGCCACCCATCCCCCCACCTTCGCGAGGGCGGAGCTGTCGGCGAAGGCCGCCACGGCCAGCACCACCATCGCCAGGAACAGCAGCCCGTGCGTGAGCTGACCGAGGGTGTCCCCGCCGGCGACGGTCAGCGTGAGGGCGACCAGGGCGAACAGCAGCAGCAGGAGTCCGGCCGCGTCGGCCGAGCCGGGGTCGGACACGGCCCAGGTGAACCACAGGGCGCCGAGGGCGGCGTACCCCGCGCCGAAGGCGCCGTCGCGCAGGGCCAGCAGGCCGACGAGGAAGAGGGCGACCCCGCCCACGTAGTGGGCCACGGTCACGGCGTCGGAGGCACCCACGCCGTCGATGACACCGGTCGTACCGAGTCCGAACGCCAGCAAGGTGATCGCCAGGGCCAGTCGGCCGGCCACGGTGGTGCTCACGATTCCCGCGGAGACGTCATTGTCCACGGCGGGCTCCCTTCATGCATGTGCAGTTGTGCGGTGACCGGTATATGCCCTTCACAAGGGCACAAACCACCTCTACGCACGAGTAGTTTCCCGCTGCACAAAGGGAGTTGACGAAGCGTGAGACGTCAGGGGATGCGAGGGGGACGTCGGGGGGACGTCAGGGAATGACGATCACGGGCCGCTGGGCCCGCTTGGCGAGCCGCCCCGCGACCGAGCCGAAGATCCGGCCGACGATGCCGTGCGTGGAGCCGACCACGATCGCGTCGGCCTCGTACTCGCGGCCGACCTCCTCCAGTTCGTGGCAGATGTCCCCGCCCCGCTCGACCAGGATCCACGGGACCTCGGCCAGATAGTCCGCGCAGGCCAGCTCCAGCCCCAGCACCTCCGTGCGGTGGTCCGGCACGTCCACGAAGACGGGCGGCTCACAGCCGGCCCACACCGTGGTGGGCAGCCGGTTGGCGACGTGCACGATGATCAGGCCGGAACGGGAGCGGTGGGCCATGCCGATCGCGTAGGCGAGGGCGCGCTCACTGGAGGTGGAGCCGTCGAAGCCGACGACGACTCCGTGCCGGAAGGCGGGGTCGCAGGAGGGGCGTGACTCGGCCGCCGCCTGGGGATCGGCCGCCGTGGGGTCGGCGACCGGCCGCTTGCGGTCCGCGGGTTCGGAGAATTCGTGACCGGCCATGGCTGTCTCGGCGTTGTGATCCTTTATGGGTGGGACAGTGTGCTGCGGAAGCGTGCTGCGGAGCTGTGTCCGGGAAACATCTTCCCAAGCCCATACCCCCAAGGGTACGGCGGCAAGCCTCCTGAGCCCAGATCCCGCGCACGCTCCGTGAGCGGTCCCCGACGTCCGCCGGGGTTCACCGGAGCATGCACGAGCCGCGCCCGTAACGCAATGGTTGCTGCCCCGTACAGGCGGTTTGCACAGCGTTCACAGATGCGCGTTCGGTGACCGACCGGTCGGACGGACGTTGAACCGGGGTGAGCCACCGCCACAGGGAGTACGAGATGCCCGCAGCCCGACCCCGCCGCGACCCGCGCCCCGCACCGGACAGCGCGAACGATGTGATCCGCTGGGCCGCCTTCAGCTGCGTGCTCGTGCCCGTGGTCCTGCTCTGGTACGGCACCTCGCTGGCCGGCGCCACGGGCACCGCGCTGGGCCTCGCCGCCGTCACGGCGGCCTGCCGGGTGCTGCTGCGCCGCTCCGAGCGCTGTGCCGAGCGTTGCGCCGCGCAAAGAGGCGGACGTCACACCCGGGAGCAGACACCGGTCGACTGACCTGTTTCCATACCTAGGAACGCTGGTTTTCAGCCAACTTCTGGATATCGCCCAGGAGGGGCCCGAACCACCCCCCAACCCCCGTTCCACCTGCACGGAAAGGGTCTACGGACCGCTGCGCACCCTACGCGGTTTGGCCACTGCCACAAGGCGCACTTCCCTGCGCGCCTCGCGAGTGCAACGCTTCGTGATCGAATGCTTCACGCCAAGTTGTCATGTCGACAATGTGCCGCGTGTGGAACTGGTCACCGCACGACCGCGGGAGCCAGTAGATTCGATCTTGACTGTCTTACGGCGGGGGACTCGTGCAGGACCGAGGGGAAACGTGCAGGAGCGACACAACCGAGGAGCCGCGACCACCGAGGGGGGCTTAGCAGTATGAGCCACGACTCCACTGCCTCGCCGGACGCCGCAGCCCGGAAACTGTCCGGGCGACGCCGCAAGGAGATCGTCGCGGTGCTGCTGTTCAGCGGCGGCCCCATCTTCGAGAGTTCCATTCCGCTGTCGGTGTTCGGGATCGACCGCCAGGACGCCGGCGTGCCGCGCTACCGCCTTCTGGTGTGTGCCGGCGAGGAGGGCCCGCTGCGGACCACAGGGGGCCTGGAACTCACCGCGCCGCATGGGCTGGAGGCGATCTCACGCGCCGGGACGGTCGTCGTACCGGCCTGGCGTTCGATCACCTCGCCGCCGCCGGAGGAAGCACTGGACGCGCTGCGCCGCGCACACGAGGAGGGCGCCCGCATCGTCGGGCTGTGCACGGGCGCGTTCGTGCTCGCGGCGGCCGGACTGCTGGACGGCCGCCCGGCGACCACGCACTGGATGTACGCGCCGACGCTGGCCAAGCGCTACCCGTCGGTGCACGTCGATCCACGCGAGCTGTTCGTCGACGACGGCGACGTACTGACGAGCGCGGGCACGGCGGCCGGAATCGATCTCTGTCTGCACATCGTGCGGACGGACCACGGCAACGAGGCGGCCGGCGCGCTCGCCCGGCGCCTGGTGGTCCCGCCGCGCCGGTCGGGCGGCCAGGAACGCTACCTCGACCGATCTTTACCGGAGGAGATCGGCGCCGACCCGCTCGCCGAGGTCGTCGCCTGGGCACTGGAACACCTCCACGAGCAGTTCGACGTGGAGACGCTGGCGGCACGCGCCTACATGAGCCGCCGTACGTTCGACCGCCGGTTCCGCTCGCTGACGGGCAGCGCGCCGCTGCAGTGGCTGATCACACAGCGCGTGCTCCAGGCCCAGCGTCTGCTGGAGACCTCCGACTACTCCGTGGACGAGGTGGCGGGCCGGTGCGGGTTCCGCTCGCCGGTGGCCCTGCGCGGGCACTTCCGCCGCCAGCTCGGCTCGTCCCCCGCCGCCTACCGGGCCGCCTACCGCGCCCGCAGGCCGCAGGGCGACAAGCCGGGTGACGCGGAGGCGGCCGTACCGCCGGCCGGCCAGCAGGGCGCGCCCGCGGGCCTGTCCGGCCCCGGCCCGGTCGGCCCGGCCCCCCTGCTGCACGAGCACCGCGACAGCGGGGTGCCCCTGCAGAGCCGCCGCGCCACGGCGGGCGCGGTGGGCCTGCTGCCGGGGCCGCGCAGCGGTAACTGAGCGCGACTGTCAGGGGGACGGGAGCATCCCGTCCCCCTGACGTCCCTCCCGCCACTTCCCGCGGAGCACGGGGGCACGCAAAAGCCGAGGCCCGCTTTAGGGTGGTCGCATGAACGATCGCATGGTGTGGATCGACTGCGAGATGACCGGCCTCTCGCTGTCCGACGACGCTCTCATCGAGGTGGCCGCCCTCGTCACCGACTCCGAGCTGAACGTACTCGGCGAGGGGGTGGACATCGTCATCCGCCCGCCGGACCGGGCGCTGGAGACGATGCCGGAGGTGGTGCGTCAGATGCACACCGCGTCCGGGCTGCTCGCCGAGCTGGAGGGCGGCACGACCCTGGAGGACGCCGAGGCGCAGGTCCTCGCCTACGTCCGGGAGCACGTGAAGGAGCCCGGCAAGGCCCCGCTGTGCGGCAACTCGGTGGGCACCGACCGCGGCTTCCTCCTGCGGGACATGCCGACGCTGGAGGACTACCTCCACTACCGCATCGTCGACGTCTCCTCGGTCAAGGAGCTGGCCCGCCGCTGGTACCCGCGGGCGTACTTCAACAGCCCGGAGAAGAACGGCAACCACCGGGCCCTCGCCGACATCCGCGAGTCGATCGCCGAGCTGCGCTACTACCGCGAGGCCATCTTCGTGCCGCAGCCCGGGCCGGACTCCGACACCGCCAAGGCGATCGCCGCCAAGCACGTCCTGCCCGCCCGGTAGCCGCCACCGGGGACCGCGCGAAAACGTGTGCGCGAGCACCCCTTCCGACCCTGTAGACTTCTTCTCGGCCGGTCGGGGAGAGCACTCCTCGGACAGCCGGTCGTGGTGGGTGTAGCTCAGCTGGTAGAGCACCTGGTTGTGGTCCAGGATGTCGCGGGTTCGAGTCCCGTCACTCACCCTGAGTAATCAGCCGGTGACGCCGTCGTGAGACGGGTCACCGGCTGTTTCGTTGTCCGGGTGCCCCGCGCGCCGACGTCCCGCACGGGCCGGGGCGTGGGTCACCGGCCGGCGGGGGACGTCACGACGACGCGCGGACCATCAGTTCCGTCGACAGCACCGCCTGCCGGCGGTCGGCGCCACGGGACGCCGCCGGGCGGCGGTCGGCGATCTCCGTGAGGAGGAGGTCGATCATCGCGCGGCCCATCTCCTCGATGGGCTGGCGGACGCTGGTGAGCGGCGGGTCCATGTGCCGGGCGATGGCGGAGTCGTCGTACCCGACCAGCGCGACGTCGTCGGGGATGCGGCGGCCCGCCTCGCGGAGCACCTGCCGGGCGCCGGCCGCCATCACGTCCGAGCCGGCGAAGACGGCGTCCAGGTCGGGGTGGCGGGACAGCAGGGTCGTCATCGCCCGGCGGCCTCCCTCGTCGGTGAAGTCACCCGGCGCGATGAGGAGTTCGTCCACCGGGTGGCCCGCGTCGCGCAGGGCGTCGCGGTAGCCGTCGACGCGGCGCTGGGCGCCGTAGACGTCCAGGCGGCCGGTGATGTGCGCGATCCGGCGGCGGCCCCGGCCCAGCAGGTGCTCCACCGCCGAGCGGGCGCCGCCGTAGTTGTCGGAGTCCACGGAGGGGAGCGGCTCGGCCGCCGAGCGGGGGCCGCTGATCACGGCCGGGATCTCCAGCTGGGCGAGCAGGTCCGGGAGCGGGTCGTCGGCGTGGACGGAGACCAGCAGCACCCCGTCGACGCGGTGGGCCGCCAGGTACTGGGCCAGGCGCTGCCGCTCGCGGTCGCTGCCGGCGAAGATCAGCAGCAACTGCATCTCGGTGTCGGAGAGTTCGGCGCCGACCCCGCGCAGCATGTCGGAGAAGTACGGCTCGGCGAAGAACCGGGTCTCCGGTTCGGGGACGACCAGCGCGATGGCGTCGGTGCGGTTGGCCGCGAGGGCGCGGGCGGCGGTGTTGGGCACGTAGCCGAGTTCGGCGACGGCCGCCTCCACCGCGGCGCGGGTGGCGTCGCTGACCCGGGGCGAGCCGTTGATCACCCGGGAGACGGTGCCCCGCCCGACCCCGGCCCGGGCGGCGACCTCTTCCAGGGTCGGCCGCCGGCCGCCCCGGCCTCTCCCACCGTTGCCTGCCATGGTCGCCGCCTTCCGTTCACCGCCGTTCAGGCCAGGAATGTAACAGCCGTGACCGGGGCGCTTCCCTTCCGTCCGCGGCCGCGGGCACGGCCGGTGCCTCCCGGCCGTGCCGCCGCGGGCGTGGGTCAGGCGGGCAGGGCGTTGTCGCGGATCACGCCGGCGTACCAGTGGGCGCTGGCCTTGGGGATGCGGCGCTGGGTGGCGTAGTCGACGTAGACGGCGCCGAAACGCTTCGAATAGCCGTAGGACCACTCGAAGTTGTCCAGCAGCGACCACAGGAAGTAGCCGCGCACGTCGGCGCCGTCGGCGATGGCGCGGCGGACGGCCTCCAGGTGGGAGTGGAGGTAGGCGATCCGCTGCGGGTCGTTGACCCGTCCCTCCGGGGAGACGTAGTCGTCGAAGGCGGCGCCGTTCTCGGTGACCATCAGCGGCAGCCGCGGGTGCGAGGCAGCCAGTCCGGTCAGCAGGGTGTGCAGACCGCTCGCGTCGATGGCCCAGTTCATCGCGGTCAGGTCGTCGTTGGCGAGGTGGAAGGCGACGTGCTCGGAGCCGGTCCACGGGGAGTGGTCGCTGGCGCCGTGGCCGTCGTTGCGGGTGCCGGCGGAGCCGTCGGCGGGCAGGGAGACCACGGTCGGCGAGTAGTAGTTGACGCCGAGGACGTCGATCGGCCGGGAGATCTCCGTCAGGTCCCCGTCGTGCACCAGCTCTGCCCAGTCGACCAGGTGCGCGGTGTCGGCCAGCAGGTCCTCGGGGTAGGCGCCGTCCAGGAGGGGGCCGGTGAAGATCCGGTTGCCGACCGCGTCGATGCGGCGCGCGGCCTCGGCGTCCCCGGGGCTGTCGGTGAGCGGGCGCACCTGGTGCAGGTTCAGGGTGATGGAGGTCTGCGCGGACGCCGGCAGGACGGCGCGCAGCGCGCCGACGGCCTTGCCGTGGGCCAGGTTCAGGTGGTGCGCGGCGCGCAGGGTGGCGGCCGGGTCGGTCCGCCCCGGCGCGTGCACGCCGGAACCGTAGCCGAGGAACGCCGAGCACCACGGTTCGTTGAGGGTGGTCCACACGCCGACCCGGTCGCCGAGGGCCCGGGCCATGATGTCGGCGTAGTCCGCGAAGCGGTGGGCGGTGTCGCGGTGCGGCCAGCCGCCGACGTCCTCCAGCTCCTGCGGCAGGTCCCAGTGGTAGAGGGTGGCGACGGGCGTGATGCCCGCCTCCAGGAGCTCGTCGGTGAGGCGGCGGTAGAAGTCCAGGCCGCGCTCGACGGCGGGTCCGCGGCCGGTGGGCTGCACCCGGGACCAGGAGACGGAGAAGCGGTAGGCCTTGAGGCCGAGTTCCTTCATCAGGGCGACGTCGTCGCGGTACCGGTGGTAGTGGTCGGCGGCGATGTCACCGGTGTCGCCGTTGCGCACCTTGCCGGGGGTGTGGCTGAAGGTGTCCCAGATGGAGGGGGTGCGGCCGTCCTCGGCGGCGGCGCCCTCCACCTGGTAGGCGGCGGTGGCGGCACCCCAGACGAAGCCGGTCGGGAAGGAGGTGTCCGCGGCCGGCTGGGCCGTGGTCTCGGGTCGTACGGCGGTCATGGTGAGAACGCTCCCAAAGGGGGTGAGAAACGGACGACGGACGGCGGTCCGGCGGTGCGGGAGTAATAAGGGGGGTGGAGGGAGGGCGGGGTGCGCGGGCGGGGCGCGGTTCGGGTGGCGCCCGGTCCGGTACGGCCCGCTGCGGGGCGGCCTGTGCGGGCGGTACCGGACCGGACACGGCGGCGGGCCGACGGGACGCGGCGCGCGCCGGCCTCGGGGGGCGGGGCCGGCGCCGTGGCGGCCGGCCCCGCGGCACCGGCTGGGCTCAGCCCTTGACGGCGCCCGCCATGATCCCTCCGACGATCTGCTTGCCGAAGACGACGAAGACAAGCAGCAGCGGCAGGGTGCTGATCAGCGCACCGGCCATGACGATGCTCTGGTCGGGGGTGTAGGAGGCGCTGAGCTGGCCGAGCGCCACCTGGATGGTGGGGTTCTCCTGGTTCAGCGCGAGGAAGGGCCAGAAGAAGTCGTTCCACGCCTGGACGAAGGTGAGCATGCCCAGCACCATCATCGCGGGCCGGGCCACGGGCAGCACCACGCTCCACACGATGCGGATGTTGCTCGCCCCGTCGACCTTGGCCGCTTCGATCAGCTCGTACGGCAGGGCCTCGATCAGGTACTGGCGCATGAAGAAGACGCCGAAGGCGCCGACCAGGGTCGGGAAGATCACCGACTCCAGCTTTCCGCCCCACCCGATGTCGGACATCATCATGAACAGCGGGACGACGCTGAGCTGGGGCGGGATCGTCAGCGTGGCGATCACCGCGGTCATCAGCACGCCACGGCCACGGAAGCGCATCTTGGCGAAGGCGTAGCCGGCGAGGGTGCAGAAGAACAGGGTGGCGACGGTGATGCAGCCGGCCACGATGACGCTGTTGACGATGGCCTTGCCCAGGTGGGCCTGGTCCCAGGCCGCCTGGAGGTTGTGCCACAGTTTGCCGCCCGGCACGAGCGGCGGCGGGGTGTCCAGGACCCGCTGCTGGTCGTGCGAGGCGGCCACCAGGGTCCAGTACAGCGGGAAGATCGATCCGAGGCCGACGACGACGAGGGCGACGTAGGTGAACGGACCGCCCCTGAGCTGCTGGCCGGCTCCTATCCTGAAGCGGGCGCGGCCCTTGCCGGGCTCGGTGGGAAGCGGTGCCGGGCCGAGGTCCGGCGCGGTCGTGGTGGGACTGGTCGTGGTCATCGATGTCGCTCCCGTCAGGCCGCGCTCTTGCGCATGAACCGGCCGACGATCCAGTTGATCAGGGCGATGAGCAGCAGCAGGACGAGCATGGCCCAGGCCACGGCCGCCGCCGGACCCAGATGGCCCAGCTTCCAGCCGTAGTTGAAGAGGTAGATGCTGAGCGTCTCGTACTGGTGCTCGCTGCCGCCGATCGAGCCGAGGGTGCCGCCCTGGAGCAGCAGCGGCTCACCGAACAACTGCATCGAGCCGATGGTCGAGATCACGATGGTGAACAGGATCGTGGGCCGCAGCGAGGGGATGGTCACCTTGCGGAACTGCTGCCACCGGCTCGCTCCGTCGATCGAGGCGGCCTCGTACAGGTCGGTGGGGACCGCCTGCATGGCCGCCAGGTAGATCAGGGCGTTGTAGCCGGTCCACCGCCAGATGATGATGACCGAGATGGCGATCTTGGAGGTCCACTCCCCGTCGGCCCAGTCGATGTTGCCGGCGCCGAAGAAGTGCAGCACCCAGTTGAGGATGCCGCCGTCGGCGCGGAAGACCAGCGCGAAGACCAGGGCCGCGGTGGCCACCGAGGTGGCGTACGGGGTGAGGATGACGGTGCGCCAGAAGGTGCTGGCGCGCAGCTTGTAGTTGAGCAGGTGGGCCAGGCCCAGCGCCACGAGCAGCTGCGGGACGGTGGAGATGACACCGATGACGAAGGTGTTGGTGACGGCCGTCCAGAACTCGGAGTCCTGGAGGATCCTGGCGAAGTTGTCCCAGCCGACCCACTGGGACTGGTCCAGGCTCGTCATCTCCACGCGGTGCAGGGCGATCCAGCCCGTGTACAGCAGTGGGTAGAGCCCGAAGGCGCCGAAGATCAGGAAGAAGGGGGCTATGTAGGCGTACGGCGAGGCCTTGTCGTCGAAGCGCCACAGCCGGCTGCGCCAGGTGCCGCGTCCGTTCGACGCGGCACCTGTGCCGCCGGGCGGCGGGGTGTAGGCGCCCCGGGCGGGGGTTGTCGTTGCCACGGAGGGAGTCCTTCCCTGGAGGTCTCGGCCGGGTGGGGCGGGAAGCGCGTTCGGGGACCGGGGTCGGTCCGCCCCTCCCCGCGCGGATCGGTACGGTGGCGGACGGCCCACGCCGCGGCCTGACGTGCGTGTGAGGCGGAGCCCGGCCGTCGGCTGCCGGGTCCCGCCGGGTGGTGCCGTGGGCGGCGCCCGCCGTCGGGCACCGCTCACGTCGTCGAGCGCGTGTGGGTGCGGGCACCCGGTGGGCCCCCGCACCCGGTACGGCTAGCCGAGCGCCTTGTCGATCGAGTCGGTAGCGGCCTTCCACGCGTCGGCGGGCTTGGTGCCCCGCTTCTCCATGTTGTTGATCTGGTTGGAGATCGTGTCCTTGATCACGCCGTCCTTCGCGCCGAGCACCGCCTCGGGGATGGACTTGGCCTCCTCGGCGTAGATCTGGCCGATGGGAGCGTCACTGAAGTACGGCAGCTTGGCGTTCTTCACGTCGGCCAGCTCGTAGGCGCCCTTGTTGGACGGGAAGACGCCGATCGCCTTGAACACCGCGGCCTGCTGCTCCGGGGCGGTCAGCCACTTGACGAGCTCGGTGGCCTCCTTGACGTGCTTGCCGCCCTTCGGGACGGCGAGGAAGGAGCCGCCCCAGTTGGCCGCGGTCGAGCCGGGGGCGCGGGAGATGTCCCACTTGCCCTTGAAGGAGTCGCCGGAGTTGACGGAGATCTGGGCGGCCATCCAGGCGGGGCAGGCCACGGTGGCCACGGTGCCCTTGCGGAGCGCCGCGGTCCAGGCGTCGGTGAACTGCGGCAGGCCCTGGGTCAGCTTCTTGTCGGCGGCCTCGGCGGCCAGGTTCCAGCCCTGCTGCACGGACGGGCTGTCCTTGTAGACCGGCTTGCCGTCGGTGTCGTAGTACTGCTTGGAGGAAGAGCTGACGACCGCGTTGTACATGGCGGACGCGGAGTCCATGAAGTAAGTGCCCGAGGGCGCCTTCTTCTTGTACTGCTCGCCGAGCTTGAGGTAGTCCTCCCAGCCGCCGGCGACGGCCTTGGCGACGGCCTCGCGGTCGCTGGCCAGGCCCGCCTTCTGGAAGAGGTCCTTGCGGTAGCACAGGGACATGGGGCCGATGTCGGTACCGGCGCCGATCACCGTGCCGTCCTTGGCGGTGGCCTGCTTCTCCTTCCAGGACACCCAGTCGCTCACGTTGATCGTCTTGCTGAGGTCGGCGAACTTGCCCGACTGGGTGTCCACGACCTCCTTGATGCGCCCGACTTCGATGCCCGTGACGTCCGCGAGGCCGCTGCCGGTGTTCAGCTGCTGAAGGAGCTTCGGGTAGTAGTCCTGCTCGTTGGCGGTGGTCTCTTCCTGGACCGTGATGTTCGGGTGCAGCTCGTGGTACTTGGCGAACAGCCCGGCCTCCTTGTAGCCGAACTGCCCGAAGTCGGCCACCTTGAGGGTGATCTTCCCGTTGGCGTCCGAGCTGTCCGAGTCGTCGTCACTGCTGCAACCGGTCAGCAGCAGCGCGGAGGCCGTCAGGACCGTCGTGGCCAGTGTCGCCGTTCTGCGGCCGTGACCACCGCCGGTACGGGTGATGCGCATTCCACTACTCCTTGTTCCAGTGGGCAACGGGACCTCAGGAATCGGACCGCCGGACACGGCGGTCCGGACCTGCCCTCTCGGTTCGAGCAGCGGCTAGCCAACAGCACACGTAGTGCGATGGAAAGGTGCTGGTCAAAGGTGCGCCATGCAAGGTAGAGGGGAAGGCCATGAGTGGTTCGATCCGAACGGAAGAGAGCCCCGGTCGCCCTGTGGGACCGCTCCCACGCGGCATGCCGGAAGACTCGTTGGTGCCAGGCCGGGTGTCAAGTCTTGAAGACGCCCTTGTTGCGTAAGCGTGTTCAGCGCGTCACGTGAACGTGTCGTGCGCCGGGACGCAACCAGCCCGTCATCCGGGCGTTGCCCACGACGTCGGAGCAGGTCACGGGCGGGACGATCGCCGCATGCGGCCAACTGCGCCCGCGCCCGGACCGGTTGCCGGAATCCCTGGGTCAGAATGAAGCTCCCCCGCACCGGACCACCGGAAGGTGAACGATGAGCCCTGCCGAACAGCCGCAGCCGCACAGGACCGCGGACGTCCGGCGCCCGACCCTGAACGCCGTGGCCGCACGCGCCGGCGTGGGCCGCGGCACGGTCTCGCGGGTGATCAACGGCTCCCCGAAGGTCAGCGCGCGCTCCCGGGCGGCCGTGGAACAGGCCATCGCGGAACTCGGCTACGTCCCCAACCGCGCCGCCCGCTCCCTGGCAACCCGGCGCACGGACACGGTCGCGCTGGTCGTGCCCGACGCCGGGAACCGGCTCTTCTCCGAACCGTACTTCTCCGGGATCATCCGGGGCGTCTCCACCGGACTCGCCGGTGCCGGGATGCAGTTGCTGCTGGTGCTCACGGGCCACGAGAAGGAGCACGGCCGGCTCGCCGCCTACCTGGCCGCCCATCGGGTGGACGGCGTCCTGATGATGGCGGTCCACGGGGACGACACCCTGCCCGACCGGCTGGAGGAACTGGCCGTGCCGACCGTGCTGGCCGGGCGGCGCAGCGACCGCGAGCGGCTCGGCCATGTCCGCGCGGACAACCGGGGCGGCGCCCGGCTCGCCGTCCGGCATCTGCTGGCGGGCGGCCGCCGGTCCATCGGCACGATCACCGGTCCGCTGGACATGGACGTGGCGCGGGCGCGGCTGGAGGGCTACCGGGAGGCGCTGCGCGAGGCCGGGGTCGCCGCCGCGGACGACCTCATCGCGGCGGGCGACTTCACCGAGGAGGGCGGGCGCGTGGCCATGCGGGAACTGCTGCGCCGGCACCCGGACCTGGACGCCGTCTTCGCCGCCTCCGACGTGATGGCCTCCGGCGCGGTGCTGGAACTGCGCGCGGCGGGGCGCCGGGTGCCGCACGACGTGGCGCTGATCGGCTTCGACGACTCGATCGTGGCCCGGCACATCGACCCCCCGCTGACCAGCGTCCGCCAGCCGCTGGAGGAGATGGGCCGCACGATGGCGAGCCTCCTGCTGGAGGAGATCACCCACCGCGGCACCGGCCGGCGGGAAGTGGTACTCCCGACGGAACTGGTGGTACGGGCGTCGGCTTGAGGGGGGCTCGGGGGCGGCGGCTCGGGGGCAACCTGAGGCGGGGTGGCCCGAGGAGCGGGCGTCGGCCCGCGAACACGCGCGTCGGTCCGGGTGCCGCCGCCGGCATGTCGATCGAGCCCGACCCCTTTCGTCGTGGGAGCGCTCCCATGCATAATGCGTGCACTCGACCCAGGGGAGAGCCCTCATGCCCGAACCGACGACCGTGGCCTTTCCTCCCGCCTTCCTCTTCGGCGCCGCGACCTCGGCGTACCAGATCGAGGGGGCGGTGCGGGAGGACGGCCGCACCCCCTCGATCTGGGACACCTTCAGCCACACGCCGGGCAGGACGGCCGGCGGCGAGACCGGGGACATCGCCGTCGACCACTACCACCGCTACCGCGACGACGTCGCGCTCATGGCGGAGCTGGGCCTGACCGCGTACCGCTTCTCCGTCTCCTGGTCCCGGGTGCAGCCGACGGGCCGGGGGCCGGTGGTCCAGCGGGGCCTGGACTTCTACCGCCGGCTGGTCGACGAGCTGCTGGCCCGGGGCATCACCCCGGCGCTCACCCTCTACCACTGGGACCTGCCGCAGGAGCTGGAGGACGCGGGCGGCTGGCCGCACCGCGACACCGCGTTCCGGTTCGCCGAGTACGCCCGGTTCGTCGGCGAGGCGCTGGGCGACCGGGTGGAGCAGTGGATCACCCTCAACGAGCCCTGGTGCAGCGCCTTCCTGGGCTACGCCTCCGGGGTGCACGCCCCCGGCCGGACCGACCCGGCGGCCTCGCTGCGCGCGGCCCACCACCTCAACCTGGGGCACGGGCTGGCCGTTTCCGCCCTGCGCACGGCGATGCCGGCCGGCAACCGGATCGCGATCAGCCTCAACTCCTCGGTCGTCCGGCCCCTTTCCCAGGACCCGGCCGACCTCGCCGCGGCCCGCCGGATCGACGACCTGGCCAACGGCGTCTTCCACGGGCCGATCCTGCACGGGGCGTACCCGTCGTCGCTGCTGGAGGCCACGCGCTCGGTGACCGACTGGTCGCACGTCCTGGACGGCGACGTCCGTACGATCAACGCCCCGCTGGACGCGCTCGGCCTGAACTACTACACCCCGACGCTGGTCTCGGCCGCGTCCGGCGGGGCCGAGGGCCCCCGGGCGGACGGCCACGGCTCCAGCGACCACTCGCCCTGGCCGGCCGCCGACGACGTCCTCTTCCACCAGACCCCCGGCGACCGCACGGAGATGGGCTGGACGATCGACCCGACGGGCCTGTACGACCTGCTCATGCGCTACACGCGCGAGGCGCCCGGCCTGCCCCTCCACATCACCGAGAACGGCGCGGCCTACGATGACAAGCCCGGCCCCGACGGCCGGGTGCACGACCCCGAGCGCATCGCCTACCTGCACGCCCACCTCGCGGAGGTGCGCCGCGCCATCGCCGACGGCGCCGATGTGCGCGGCTACTACCTGTGGTCCCTGCTGGACAACTTCGAGTGGGCGTACGGGTACGGCAAGCGGTTCGGCGCGGTCTACGTGGACTACGCCACGCTGGAGCGGACGCCGAAGTCGAGCGCGCGGTGGTACGGGGAGGCGGCGCGGACGAGGGTGCTGCCGCCGGTGCGCGCGGGGGCCTGAAAGGGGGGCGGCGCGACTACTTGTACGCCCCGAACGCCTTGGAGAAGGCGAACGGTTCCTGGGTGACGGAGCTGCACGTGGCGTCGGCGGTGGGCTTGGTGCCGCCGGCGCACTGCTTGTCGCGGGTCGCCGACCACATCGACAGCCAGCCGAGCCCCTTGGAGCGGGCGAAGTTCACCAGCTGGGTGGCGTCGTCGACCTTGAACACCTCGGAGGAGACGTCGTTGACGCCGATCATCGGGGTGACGGCGACGGCCTTCCAGGCGGCGGAGTCGGACAGTCCCAGCACGCTCTTGACCTGGGCCTGGGTGGCGGTCGCGGCCTGCTCGGCGTAGGTGCCCATGTCGCCGCTGTACGAGGCGCCGTAGTCCATCGCCATGATGTTGACGGTGTTGATCCTCACGCCGTTGGACCTGGCGTTGGCGAGGAGGTTCACGCCGTCCTGGGTGAGGCCCTCGGGCATCACCGGGAGGGTGAAGGAGACGTCCAGGCCGGGGTGCTGCGCCTGGAGCTTGGCGATGGCCTGGGCTCGCCGGGTGTTGGCGGCGGTGTCGGGCAGCGCGCCGCCCTCGACGTCGAAGTCGACCTTGGTCAGTCTGAACGCGTCGACCGCCTTGCCGTAGGCCGCCGCCAGCGCGTCCGCGGAGGAGCAGGTGGTGGCCAGCTCGGAGCCGGAGGCGCCGCCGAAGGAGACCCGGACGTCACCGCCCTTGGCGCGCAGCGCGCCGATCTGCGCGGCCACGGCGTCACCGGTGAGGTCCGTGACCCCGCCCCACTTGGGGGTGCAGCCGCCGCCGTCGGTGAGGAAGGCGAGGTTGTAGGTCTTCACGCCGGTCGCGTCGGCGGCGCCGAGGAGGTCGAAGGCCGGGTAGAGGCTGGTGTCGACGTAGGGGGCGAAGCCGGCGGACGCGGTGGTACCGGATCCGGTGCCGCCGGTGGGGGTGGGGGTCGCGCTCGCGGTGGGGGTCGAGGTGGGCGTGGAGGTGGGGACCGTGGTCGGCGACTGGGTGGGCTGCGTCGGCCGGCCGCTCGGCTCGGGGGTCGCTCCGCCGTCCGCGGAACACCGCGCGTCGTCGATGCGGCAACCGGACGGGTCGCCGCTGCCGTTGACCACGAAGCCGACGGTCACCGACTTCCCGGGGGCCAGGCCGTCGGTGTCCCAGGTGGCGGGCTTCACCGTGACGTGCTGACCGCTGACGCTGGACTCGCCGTTCCACAGGGAGCCGAGCTTGGCGCCCGCCGGCAGGTCGAACTCCAGCGTCCAGGTCTTCTCGGTCTGGCCGGTGTTGTTGGTGACGACGTACTGGGCGGTGTAGCCCGTGGACCAGTCACTGGTCCTGGTGTACGCGGCGTTCACCCCGGCCGCGTTGGCGGTGCCGGTGAGCAGGACCGCTCCGCCGCCGATCACGGCCGCGGCCACCAGGCCGCCTATCGCCTTGTTCCTGCCACTGATCCTGCGCCGGTGCGTGCTCATGCGGGTGTGCCTGCCTTCGCTGTCCACGGGGTGGGGTGCGGCAGCACGCTAGCGATCAGGAAAGGGACAATCCGCTTGTTCGGGGCGCCCGTCGCCGGCCTTAGGGTTCGCTTAAGGCAGCGATCGGGAACGGTTAAAGGCAGCGACCGATTTGCCCGGTCGGCGTCTTCGCACGGCGCTCCGCTGTCTGCGTCCCCCCGGCTTCCGCGCGTCCAGCTGGAACCAGATCCGCACCTCGGTGCCGCCCAGCACCGAGGAGCCGATGCGGACGTCACCGCCGGTGGACTCGGCGAGCCGGCGGACGATGTCCAGGCCCAGGCCGGTCGAGCCGGTGTGCCCGGAGCCCCGGCCGCGGGCCATCGCCGCCCGGGGGTCGGCTATGCCGGGGCCCGCGTCGGAGACGAGCACGATCACCGCGTCCTCGCCGTTGTGCACGTCGACCGCGAAGGCGGTGCCCTCGGCGGTGTGCCGGAAGACGTTGCCCAGCAGGGCGTCGAGCGCGGCGGCCAGGTCGGCGCGGGCCACGGGTACGCGCACCGGCCGGTCGACGCCGGCCACCCGCCACTTGCGGCCCTCGTCCTCCGCCAGCGCGGACCAGAACCCCATGCGTTCGCGGACCACTTCGGCCGCGTCACAGCCCGCGCCGGGTCCGACGGCGGCCGTCTGCGGCTTGGCCTCGCGGGCCGTCCGGATGATGGTGTCGACCTCGCGCTCCAGCTGGGCGACGGCCTCCCGGGTCTGCTCGGCGGCGGGCCCGGCACCGAGGGAGGCCGCGTTCAGCCGGAGGACGGTGAGCGGGGTGCGCAGCCGGTGCGAGAGGTCGGCGGCCAGTTCCCGTTCGTTGGCGAGGAGCTGGACGACCTGGTCGGCCATGGAGTTGAACGCGACGGCGGCCAGCCGGAGTTCGGTCGGACCGTCCTCGGGCACCCGGGCGCCCAGCTTGCCGTCGCCCAGCTCGTGCGCGCCCTCGACGAGCCGCCGCGCGGGCCGCACCATGCGCACCCCGAGCCGGTCGGCGACCGCGACCGAGCCGACGATCAGCGCGAGGCCGACGGCCGCGAGCACCGCCCAGGCCGTGCCGACGCCGTGGGTCACCTCGGACTCGGGGACGTACACCTCGACCACGGCTATCGCCCCGGAGCCGAGCGCGACCGGCTGGAGCAGGGTGGAGCCGCCGGGCACGGTGGTGGTGGAGGCGCGGCCGAGTCGTCGTACGGCCTCGATGTCGCGTCCCTCCGCGCGCCGGCGGCCGAGGTCGAGCGCGGGCCGGCCGCCCTCGGCAGGCAGGTGGACCGCCAGCCCGGAGTCGGCGCCGGCCGAGGCCACCACCCGCTCCAGCTGGTCCCGGTCGGTGGTGATGGACAGCGCGGGCGCGACCGCCGCGGCCTCCCGCTCGGCATTGGAGAACGCGCGGTCGCGGGCCATCTCCTTGACGACCAGGCCGAGCGGCACGGCGAAGGCGACCACGACCATCGTGGTGACCGCGAGGCAGACCTTGACCAGGGCCCATCTCATCGCGGGGCCCGCCCGGCCTGCCCGTCAAAGGGCGGTTCGAGCTTCACCCCGACGCCCCGCAGCGTGTGCAGGTAGCGCGGCCGGGCGGCCGTCTCCCCCAGTTTGCGGCGCAGCCAGGACAGGTGGACGTCGATGGTCTGGTCGTCGCCGTAGGACTGCTGCCAGACCTCGGCGAGGAGTTCCCTGCGCGGGACGACGACGCCCGGCCGCCCGGCCAGGAAGGCCAGCAGGTCGAACTCGCGGCGGGTGAGGTCGAGCCGGGCCCCGTCCAGCTCGGCCTGCCGGCGCAGCGGGTCGACGGTCAGGCCGCCGACGCGGAGCACGGCCGGGGGCGGGGCCTCGCCGCCGCCGGCACGGGCCCGGCGCAGCACGGCGGCGATCCGGGCGGAGAGGTGTTCGACGGAGAACGGTTTGGTCAGGTAGTCGTCCGCCCCGGCGTTCAGCAGCCGGACGATCTCCGTCTCGTCGTCCCGGGCGGTGGCGATGATGACGGGCACGTCGGTGATGCCGCGCAGCATCTTCAGGGCCTCGGAGCCGTCCAGGTCGGGCAGTCCGAGGTCCAGGATGACCAGGTCGAAGCGGAAATGGGCGACCTCGCGCAGCGCCTCCAGCGCCGTACCGACGCTGCGCACGGTGTGTGCGGCGTCGGTCAGGTGCCGGATGAGCGCCGAGCGTACGAACTGGTCGTCCTCGACCACGAGCACACTTGCCATGCGCCGCACCGTACGCCATGCGGACGACACCGGCCGGTCGCCTGTGGACAACTCGGGGCATGTGCGAACGGCGGTGTCCCTGGGGCAGTATGGCCCGCGATGCGCAGAGGACTCGTACACGTACTGGCGTGGCTGCTCGCGACCGGAGCGGCGGTCACGCTGTCGTGGTGGGGTGTCCACACGGTGATGGCGGGGACGGCGTACGACCCGCCGCGCGCGCTTGCGGTCACGGCCGCCGACGCGGACTCCCAGGACGCGAAGTCCGCGTCCGGGTCGCCCTCCGCGTCGCCGGCCCCGTCCCGCGAGCGGCCGGTCCGGCCGACGGCGACGCCCGCGCCCGCGCGCACGCCGGCCCGCACCCCGTCCCCGCCCCCGTCCCCCACCGCGACCGCCACCGCGTCCGGCCGGGTCAGGTCCTACGACACCGACGGCGGCCGGGCGGTGTTCGACCTGCGGGCGGCCGACGCCGCGCTGGTGTCGGCGACCCCGGCGACGGGCTGGTCGATACAGGTGTGGAAGACGGAGAGCTGGATCCGCGTGGAGTTCGGCCGGGGCGCGGACCGCGTGTCGGTGTTCTGCACCTGGCACGACGGACCGCCGCGGGTCGAGGTCGGCACGTACTGACCCGCCTGAGCGTGGTCGGGGCTGGGGGGCGGCGTGCACGGTGCCGCCTGCCGGGTTTCTAGCGGAACACCGAGGGCGGTGGTGCCGGGGAGGCCACCGCGGCCTCGTCCGTCACGGGCACCGCGCCTCCGGTGAAGTCGGTGAGCTGCCTGCCGTGTTCGACCCGGCCGGGGTGCGGGTCGGAGGCGGCGCGGCGAGTGAGTTCGGCGAGCGGCAGCGGGAGGCCGGAGGCGACCAGGACCGCGTTGCCGAAGCGCTTGCCGCGCAGCACGGCCGCGTCGGCGATCAGCGCGAGTTCGGCAAACCGGGCGGCGGCGGTGGCGATCTGGCCGCGCAGGTGCGCGAGCGGAGGGCCGTCGGCGAGGTTGGCCGTGTAGACACCGGAGGGCTTCAGGGCGCGCCTGACCTCGTCCAGGAACTCGGTCGAGGTGAGGTGGGCGGGGGTGCGGGCGCCGCTGAAGACATCGGCGACGACCAGGTCGGCCCAGCCGTCCGGCACCTTGGCGAGCCCCGCGCGCGCGTCGGTGGCCCGCACCCGGATGCGCGCGCCCGGGTCCAGCGGCAGCTCCCGGCGGACGAGTCGCACCAGGCTCTCGTCCCGCTCCACGACCTGCTGGGTGGAGCGGGGCCGGGTCGCGGCGACGTACCGGGCGAGGGTGAGCGCGCCGCCGCCGAGGTGGACGGCGTGCACGGGCTTGCCGGGCGGGGCGGCGAGGTCGATGACGTGGCCGAGGCGGCGCTGGTACTCGAAGGACAGGTACGCCGGGTCGTCCAGGTCGACGTGCGACTGGGGCGCGCCGTCGATCAGCAGCGTCCAGGCCCGCGCGCGGTCCGGGTCGGGGACGAGCTGGGCGAGCCCGCCGTCGACCGGCTCCTCGACCGCTGCCGCGGCCGACCCGCGCCGTGTGTTCCTCGACCTGCCCATCCCCCCATTTTCGCAGCCGCCGGGGGCAGGCGCGTCACCGGCAGTTGTCGGCCGCCTCGATCAGGCGGGCCGCCTCGCCGAGGGCCCGGCGCAGGACCGCCGGGTCGGTGGCGAGGTCCGCCTCGCCGGGCGGCAGCAGCCAGTCGGAGCCCTCCACCGGCGGCTCGGGGTTCAGCCGCAGCCCGCGGCCGTCGGTCTCGGTGCAGGTGCTGCCCGGCACGTCCCAGCCGGCGGCCGTACCGGCCGGCACCAGGAAGCCCAGGGTGCCGCAGCCGTCGTCGTGCAGCACGGGCCCGACCGCGTCCGCCGCGCCCCGCCGCAGGATGTCGACCGCCTCCAGCCCCTGGCGGGTCGGTACCGTGACGAGGTCGCATCTCGCGTCACCTCCCCCGCACGCGGACGACGGCGACGTACAAGGATCGTTGCTCTGGATGGTCTCCATGCCGGCCTCCACCACACAGCCCTGTTGCGGTCCATGGAGTCCAACGCGCGGACCCGTCAACGGCAACGGCACAAGTGCGCCGCAAAGGATGGCACTTCATGGCAGATAGTGCATGAGATATCCGGTTTGTAGCCAAACACCGCGTGGCGGGTCGTGCACAGCGGGTACGTTCATGCCCGCCGGAACCAGGTCGGCACACGGGCAACTCGTCCCGGAACCGACCGGGTCCCGGCGTGGTTCGACGGTTCGCACGAGAGGACCCGGCCATGGCGTCGTCAACCGTGACCTCGTCCCAGCCCGAACGGCCACCACGGCCGAACCTCGCCTTCCGGCAGCTGCGCGGCCGGCGCTCACCGGCGGAGTTCGCGGCCCTGGTGCGGCGGGCCGCGCGCGAGATCGGTGAGCGGGTGAGCTGTGACGCGCGCTACATCGGCAGGGTCGAGGCGGGCGAGATCCGCTGCCCCAACTACGCGTACGAACGGGTGTTCCTGCACATGTTTCCCGGCCGCACGCTCACCGACCTCGGCTTCGCGCCCCGCTCGTCCGTCCGCGGACGCGCGGCGCGTACGGCGGTGGAGACGGCCCCCGCGCCGCGGGTGCCCGGTGAGTCCCGCGGGGCCGCGCAGCCGTATGTCTCCGGTGCGGCCCCCGGGTCACGCGACACGCGGGACGCGGGGGAACGGGGCCCGCGTGCACCGCGCCTGCTGTACGAACCGCACGAACCGTTTGCGAAAGACCCCCTGAACCACGAGGAGAGCGACGTGCTGCGTCGCGCATTCATGACCGGCGGAGGCGCCACCGTGGCCGCCGCCACGCTGGCCCCGCTGGGGCTCACCACCGGCGCCACGGCGGCGGAACGGCCGCTGCGGCGCGCCGGCACCTCCGAGGCCGCGGCGCTGGAGGAGGCCGTCCGCCGCATCCGTGTGCTCGACGACCGGCACGGCGCGGACGGGCTCTACCGGCGCGCGGCGGCTCCGCTGCGCGCGGCGTACGAGCTGCTCGACGCCGGCGCGACCCGGCAGACCACCGCCGACCGGCTGCACGCGGGCGCCGGTGAACTCGCCATCTCCGTCGGCTGGCTGGCCCATGACTCCGGCCGCTTCGACGACGCCCGCTCGCACTACGCGGAGGCGCTGGCCACCGCCCGGATGACCGGCGATCCGGCGCTGGAGGCGCACGCCTTCTGCAACACCGCGTTCCTGGCCCGGGACGCCGGGCGCCCCCGGGAGGCGGTACGGGCCGCGCAGGCCGCGCAGCGCGCCGCCCGGCCGCTCGGCTCGGACCGGCTGATGTCCCTGCTGGCGCTGCGCGAGGCGGGCGGCTGGGCGGGGCTCGCCGACCGCACCGGGTGCGCGCAGTCGCTGGCCCGGGCGCACGCCCTGTTCGAACGGGGCCGCTCGGACGCCGACCCGGAGTGGATGAGCTTCTACGGGGAGGCCGAGCTGGAGGGACTGGAAGCGCAGTGCTGGTCCACGCTGGGCGACTGGCGGCGGGCCTCCCGGCACGCGCGGCGGGCGGCGCGCCTGCAGGACCCCCACTTCACGCGGAACATCGCGCTGTACACCGCGGAGCTGGCCGACGACCTCGCCCGCGAGGGACGTCCCGACGAGGCGGCGGAGGCGGGACTGCGGGTGCTGGCGCTGCTGGACCAGGTCCAGTCCTCCCGCATCCAGACGATGCTGGCCGGGACGGCGCGGGTGCTGCTGCCGCACCGGCGGGCGTCGGGAGTGTCGGAGTTCCTGGACCGCCACGCGTCCGTGCCACGGCGGGTGTAGCGGGGTGGTGCGGCGCGGGGTGGGGGCCGGCGTGGTCACCGGTCCGCGAGCCGGCGGGGGGCGCGCGGCGTCACGGTCTGGTCGACGCGGACGGCGGCCGCGCCCACGCGGCGGAGCCGCACACCGCTACGGCGCCGTCCCCGGGCACCTCACCGGCGGGGCCCGGCGGCACCCGCCCGGCCGGCCCCCGCGCCGGGCACGCCGTCAGCCCGCCAGGTGCCCCGTGTCGTTCCAGCTCTCGACGGCCGGTTCCCCGTAGGCCCAGCCCAGTACCGACAGCGACGTGGGGTTCAGCCGTATCCGCGCAGCGAAGTCCAGCGGCAGCCCCAGCCACCGCGCCCCGATCGACCGCAGGACGTGCCCGTGGGCGAAGACCAGGACGTCCCGGTCGGCCGAGCGGGCCCAGGAGACCACCTCGTCCGCGCGCGCGGTGACGTCGGCGAGGGTCTCGCCCCCCGGGACCCCGTCGCGCCAGATCAGCCAGCCGGGCCGCACGGCCTGGATCTCGGCCGGGGTCATGCCCTCGTAGGCGCCGTAGTCCCACTCCATCAGCGTGTCCCACATCGTGGCACGGTCCCCGAAGCCGGCCAGTTCGCACGTCTCGCGCGCGCGTGACAGCGGGCTGGTCCGCACCTCGGCGTCCGCCAGTCCGTCCAGCGGAGGGCGGTGCAGCCGCTCGCCGAGCAGCTTGGCCCCGCGCCGCCCCTCCTCCAGCAGTGGCACGTCGGTCCTGCCGGTGTGCTTGCCGGACAGCGACCATGCCGTCTGTCCGTGCCGGGCCAGCAGAATGCGCGGTGCCATGGGGTCTCTCCGAAGGAACAAGCGGATGAACGACGGGGGAACGCACGACGGGTGGGTGCGGTCCCTCCATCATCGCGCACCCCGCTCCCAGGCAACCCGCCGGGCGATCTCCGCGTCTTCGAGCACTGACACCCACCGGGTGTGATCCCGAGCGCCCGTCCGGGGCGGAGTAGGGACACCGTAAAGTGGCACGGTCGCCCGCCGGGCGCAGCCGCACAGAGAAGGGGGAGGGCGATCGGATGCCGCAGACCGAGACACCGGGCACCGAGGTGGTCCCGCGACCCCGGCTGCGCTGGTGGACCGAGCTGCCGCTGATCGTGCTGGTCTACGGCTGTTACTCGGCCGGCCGGCTCCTCGCGCGCGGTGACGTCACCACCGCCGTCGACCACGGCCTGGCGATCCTGCGCGTCGAGAAGGCCCTGCGCCTGAACGCCGAGCACCCGCTGAACCGGCTGTTCACGCGCGAGCCCTGGCTCGGGGTGCCGGCCGACTTCTGGTACGCCTCGCTGCACTACCTGGTCACGCCCGTGATCCTGGTCTGGCTGTTCCGCGCGCGTGCCGCGCACTACCGGGCGGCCCGCACCTGGCTGATGGCGTCCACGTTCATCGGCCTGATCGGCTTCACCCTGCTGCCGACCTGCCCGCCCCGCCTGCTCTCCGCCGGCCACGGCTTCGTGGACACGATGGCGCAGTACAGCGCGTACGGCTGGTGGGGCGGTGAGGCCAGCGCTCCGCGCGGCATGGGCGGCATGACCAACCAGTACGCGGCGATGCCGAGCCTGCACGTGGGCTGGGCGCTGTGGTGCGGTGTGATGCTGTGGCGGCACGGCGGCACGCGCCTGACGAAGGTCCTCGGTGTCGTCTACCCGCTGGTGACCGCGCTGGTGGTCATGGGCACCGCCAACCACTACTTCCTGGACGCGGTCGCGGGCGTGGCCGTGATGGGCGTCGGCCTGCTGCTGGCGCCGCGGCTGCTGCGGACGGCGGACCTCGTGCGGACCCGGCTGTCCCGCCGTACCGCACCGGTCCCGCAGACCGCGGGTTCCCCGATTGTCAGTGCCGGATGCCAGACTTCGGCGGGTGAGCGAATTCCACGGCAGCGCGAGTCGCGGCTCGACCCCGCGGCCGGACCGGACGCCTCCCCCAGCGACGCGGGCGAAGGGGCTCCGGCACCGGCTCGCTGAGCTGCGCGGTCCCGACGTACCGGCCAAGGCCCTGGACGCCCGCGCCCTCGCGGCGCTGGCCGCGAACCCGGGCTGTTCCCGGCGGGCGATCCTGGACGGCGCCGGGGTGGACAAGGCCCGGCTGGCCGGTGCGCTGGGCGCGCCGGCCGGCTTCGGGCAGTCGCAGTTCGCGCTGACCCGGGGCAACGCGTTCGAGGCGCGGGTCAAGGCGGACGGCGGCGCCGAACTGCTGCGGCTGGCGCACGCCCGGCTGGACCCCGGCGCCGAACCGCCCGCCACGGCGGCCGTGCCCGATCTGACCGCGCACGGCCCCGAGGGGCGCACGGCCCGCACGGCGCTGGCGCTGCGCGAGGCCGTGCGGGCCGGCGGCTGGACGCTGCTGGACCATCCGATGCTCGCCCTGGACGTGGCCGGTTCGCTCGCCTTCCTGGAGCCGGACGCGGTCGTGGTGCACCCGGACGGCAGCTGGTCGGTGGTGGAGATCAAGTCCTTCCCGATGGTGGACGGCGCGGCGGACCCGGCGAAGGTGGGCGCGGCGGCCCGCCAGGCCGCGGTGTACGTGCTCGCCCTGGAGGAGGTCGCGCAGCGACTCGGCGCGGAGCCGGAGGGGCCCGCCCCGGCAGGCGCTCCCGTGCCGCGGGTGCGTCACGAGGTGCTGCTGGTGTGCCCGAAGGACTTCTCCAACCTGCCCGCGGGCTCCGCCGTGGACGTCCGCAAGCAGCGCGCGGTCACCGCCCGCCAGCTGGCCCGGCTCACCCGCGTCGAGGAGATCGCCGACGCGCTGCCCGAGGGCACGTGCTTCGCGCCCGACCTGCCCGCCGAGGAGCTGACGGCGGCCGTGGAGGCGGTGCCGGCGACGTACGCGCCCGAGTGCCTGTCCGCCTGCGAGCTGGCCTTCCACTGCCGGGAGCGGGCCCGCGCGACCGGCGCGGTCACCCGGCTCGGCCGGCCGCTGCGGGCGGAGCTGGGCGGGCTGGCCACGGTCGAGGAGGTCCTGGCGGCGGCACACGGCGAGAGCGGCGACCCGGACGACCCGGCGGTGGCCGCGCTGCGCCGGGCGGCAGCCCTGCGCGCGGAGGCGCTGCGCGAGGCCCGGGAAGCCGGGGAGGCCCGTGAGGCCGCGGAGGCGAGCGAGGCGGTCCCGTGTCCCTGATCACCACCCTCGCCCGGCTGGAAGCCGTCGGCACGGGCCGGGCGCAGCCCGCCGCGACCGTCCGGCACCGGCACCTGTCCGACCACCCGCTGGTGTTCGTGCCGCTCACCACGGCCGGTGAGACGGGCGCCCCGCTCGGCGCGCTGGTCGGCACCGACCGGGACGCGCCCCGGCTGCTGGTCGTGCCGCAGCCCCGGGACCGCGATCTGCGCTTCACGTTCCTCGCCGACCTGGCCGACGTCGTCCTGCCCCACATCGACGCGTACGCCGCTTCCGTGGAGGCGGCCGAGCGCACCGAGACCGACCCGGAGACCGGCAAGCGGGTCAAGGTGGCGGCCGAACTGTGCGCGGACGCGCCCCAGCTGATCGTGCCGAGCCGCACGGGCCTGGACCTCGTACGGCTGCTGGGCCGCTCGATGCGGTTCCGGCGCACCGCCGAGCAGGACCCGGACGCGCCCTATCCGGCCCCGCCCCGGGTGCCGTTGCTCGGCCGCTGGCTGACCCACTACGGCGAGCGGGCCCGGGTCCCGGGCTCCTCGCTGCTGCTGGCCCTGACCGATGTGCTGTCCCGGCACTGGGCGACCGGCCAGTCCGGCCTGGAGGACGAGCACCTGGGCGCGCTGCTGGCCTGGATCGACCCCCCGGAGGGCCTGACCGGCGCCGAGGCGGCCCGCCGGGCCGAACTCGCCAGGGACGCCGACGGCCAGCTGCTGTGCCCGCCGGCCGGCCCCGCCACCGACCCGGCGTTCGACAACAGGCTGCTGGCCCCGGCGATCGAGCGCTACGACCGCGCGCGGACGGCCCTGGCCGCCGCCGAGGACCCGCTGGAGGCCGACGAGCGGCTGGCCGCGCTCGGGCGGGCCGAGCGGGAGGTCCGCGACCTGGTCGAGAGCCGTACCCGGCCCACCTGGGACGCCGTGTGGCGGGGGCTGGACCTGCTGCGGGCGCTGCCGGAGGGCGCGCACGTGGAGGGGCGCTGGACCCGGGACCGCTGGTCGTTCACCGGGCACCGGGACCGGGTGCTGGCCGGTGAGCCGCCGCAGCCGCGCCGGGACGACGCGGTGACGGCGGCGAACAAGCTGGCCACGCGCGAGCGTGAGCAGGCCCGGCTGGAGGCGCAGGAGGCGCTGGACGACCCGCTGGTGATGGCGGGGCGGCGGCTGGCCGGGGAGGCGTTCGCGGGCGAGGTGACCGACGTCGTGATGGCGTACAGCGAGGGCAAGCGGCCCAGCCCGCGCCCGCTGGTGACGGTCCGCACCGAGGACCGGCCGCATCTGGCCCAGCGGGCGAAGGTGTACCGCTCGCTGGGCGGCAGGCCGCAGTCGGCGGAGTTCGTCGGTCAGGAGGCCGACGGCGTGCTGGTCCTGCGCGTCCTGGACAAGATGGGCCGCGGGAAGGAGCCGGAGCCCGGCTCGGTGCCGGAGAAGGGCGACCGGGTCTGCTTCACCCTGTTCGAGCACGAGCAGCGCGGCGGCGCGAAGCTGCCCGACCCGGAGGAGACCCCGTGGACGCACGGCGGCCCGCCGGGCGAGCCGGCGCCGGAGGCCCCCGACACCGTGACCGAGGAGGACGTGCTGTGACCACCGTCGACTTCGATCCCGGAGCCGCGGCCGGCCGCGCCACCGACGCGATCCTCCACGACACGCTGCACGGCGCGGAGCGGGGCGTGGTCGTGGACTCGCCGCCGGGCGCCGGCAAGTCGACGCTGGTGGTCCGCGCGGCCCTGGAACTCGCCGACGCGGGGCGCCCGCTGATGGTGGTGGCCCAGACGAACGCCCAGGTGGACGACCTGGTCCTGCGCCTGGCCGAGAAGAACCCGGAACTGCCCGTCGGCCGTCTGCACAGCAGCGACACGGACGCGTACGACGCGGCGCTGGACGCCCTGCCGCAGGTCCGTACGTCGGCGAAGGCGGCGGACCTGAACGGGCTGCCGGTGGTCCTGTCCACGGCCGCCAAGTGGGCGCACGTGAAGGTGGACGAGCCCTGGCGGCACGCGATCGTGGACGAGGCGTACCAGATGCGCTCCGACTCCCTGCTCGCCGTGGCCGGCCTGTTCGAGCGGGCGCTGTTCGTGGGCGACCCGGGCCAGCTGGACCCGTTCTCCATCGTCGGCAGCGAGCAGTGGGCAGGTCTGTCGTACGACCCCTCAACCTCGGCGGTCACCACCCTCCTGGCCCACAACCCGGACCTCCCCCAGCACCGTCTGCCGGTCTCGTGGCGCCTTCCGGCCTCGGCGGCCCCGCTGGTCTCGGACGCGTTCTACCCGTACACCCCGTTCCGCAGCGGCACGTCCCACGGGGACCGCCGGCTGACCTTCGCCGTCCCCTCCGACGGCTCCGGCCCGGACCGGGTGATCGACGAGGCCGCGGAGTCCGGCTGGGGCCTGCTGGAACTGCCCGCCCGGCACACCCCGCGCACGGACCCGGAGGCGGTGCGGGCGGTGGCGGCGGTGGTCCGCCGGCTGCTGGACCGGGGCGGCGCGGCCACGTCCGAACGCGCGCCGGACCCCGCTCCCCTCACGGCCGACCGCATCGCCGTGGGCACGGCCCACCGCGACCAGGCGGCGGCGATCCGCGCGGCCCTGGCCGACATCGGCGTCCCGGACGTGACCGTCGACACCGCGAACCGTCTCCAGGGCCGCGAGTACGACGTCACGGTCGTGCTGCACCCTCTCTCCGGCCGCCCCGACGCCACCGCCTTCCACCTGGAGACGGGCCGCCTGTGCGTCCTGGCCTCCCGCCACCGCCACGCCTGCATCATGATCTGCCGCGCCGGGGTGACCGACCTGCTGGACGACTACCCCTCCACGGAACCGGTCCAGCTGGGAACGCTCGTGAAGTTCCCGGACGGCTGGGAGGCGAACCACGCGGTCCTGTCCCACCTCACAGAACACCGCATCACCTGGCACCCCTGAGCAACGCCCCCGCCGCCTCCCCCGGTGAACCGACTGCCGCGCCCCTCCGCCGGACGCAGTCCGGCACGCCGCCGGAGGCGGCCGATGGACACAGCCCGGACGGCTGGGAGGCGAACCACGCGGTCCTGTCCCACCTCACAGAACACCGCATCACCTGGCACCCCTGAGCAACGCCCCCGCCTCTTCCCGCCCGGAGGGAATAAGCGGGGACTGTCTCCTGTTAGCGACAGGAGGACAGTCCACGCTCGCATCAGGAGGCGCACACCGTGTCGGCAGACGAGGCAGACGAGATCCGGGGCGCCGCGCTCGGCACCGCCCCCGCCCCCCTCTCCGTACTGGACCTGGTGACCGTCGGCGCGGGCAGTACCGCCACCGACGCCCTGCGCACCAGCGTCGCGCTCGCCCGGTTCACGGAGTCCCGCGGCTTCCACCGGTACTGGGTCGCCGAGCATCACTCCATGCCCGGTGTGGCCTCCTCCTCCCCCGCCGTGATCCTCGCCCACCTCGCCGCCCACACCGACCGCATCCGGCTCGGCTCGGGCGGCGTCATGCTGCCCAACCACGCCCCGCTGGTGATCGCCGAGCAGTTCGGCACGCTGGAGGCGCTGGCCCCGGGCCGGGTCGACCTGGGCCTCGGCCGGGCGCCGGGCACGGACGGGGCGACGGCCGCTGCCCTGCGCCGTACCGACACCCTCAACGAGGGCGCCGACGACTTCCCGCAGCAGCTCGCGGAGCTGACCCGGTTCCTGGACGACGACTTCCCGGACGGGCACCCGTACCGCCGCATCCACGCGATCCCGGGACCCGTCCAGGGCAGCGCCCCCGGCGGGGTCCAGTCCCCGCACCGGCCGCCGGTCTGGCTGCTCGGTTCCTCCGGCTTCAGCGCCCGCCTGGCCGGCCTGCTCGGCCTGCCGTTCGCCTTCGCGCACCACTTCTCCGCGCAGAACACCATCCCGGCGCTCGACCTGTACCGGGAGACCTTCCGGCCCTCCGGCGTCCTCTCCGAGCCGTACGCCCTCATCGGCGTCTCCGCCCTCGCCACGGACGACGAGCGGGAGGCCCGCCGGCAGAGCCGGGCGATGGCGCTGAACATGATCCGGCTGCGCACCGGCCGCCCCGGCCTGTTCCCCGACCCGGAGGAGGCCGAGCGGCACGAGTTCAGCCCGATGGAGGAGGAGTTCGCCGCCTCCTGGACGGCCAACATCGTGCAGGGCACGGCCGACGAGGTCCGCGCCGGACTGGACGACCTGCACAAGCGCACCGGCGCCGACGAGCTGATGATCACCTCGCACGCGCACCGCGGTGAACTCCGCCTGCGCTCCTACGAGCTGATCGCGGACGCCTACGGCTTGCCGACCGCGTAGGACTGCGCCCCCAGCAGCTCGGAGATACGATCCGGCGGCACCGGGCGGGAGTACAGCCAGCCCTGCCCGGTGTCGCAGCCGATCCGGCGCAGCCGGGTGGCCTGGGCGGAGGTCTCCACGCACTCCGCGGTGACCGTCAGACCGAGCCGGTGGGCGAGCTGGATCATCGCCTCCACGATGACCTCGTCGGCCGGGTTGGGGGCGATGGCCTTCTTGTCGCCGTCGTACTGGAAGCCCCGCACGAAGGAGCCGTCCAGTTTCAGCGTGGAGACCGGCAGCCGGCTGAGGTAGGCGAGGTTCGAGTAGCCGGTGCCGAAGTCGTCGATGGCGATGCGCACGCCCATGTCGCTGAGGGCCTGGAGGGCCTGGAGCGGGCGTCCGGCCGAGCCCATCACCGCCGACTCGGTCAGCTCCAGCTGGAGCAGCTGCGGGGCGAGTCCGGTCTCGGCGAGGATCTCCGCCACGTCGGCCACCAGGTCCGAGTCCCACACCTGCCGTACGGCGACGTTGACGCTGACGAAGATGGGCGGTTCGCCGGGGTGGTCCAGCTGCCAGCGGCGGGCCTGCCGGCAGGCGGTGTGCAGCGCCCAGCGGCCGAGCTGCACGATCGAGCCGTCCTCCTCGGCCAGTCCGATGAACCGATTCGGCGTCAAGGTGCCGAACTGCGGGTGGTGCCAGCGGATCAGGGCCTCGACGCCGTTGAGCCGGCCGTCCTCCATGGCCACCAACGGCTGGTACTCCAGGGCGAATTCCTCGCGTTCGATGGCGGGCCGCAGGGTGGAGGACAGCGCCTGACGGGTCATGCGGTGGGCGTTGCGCTCCGGGTCGAACAGGGTCCAGCGGCCCTTGCCGTCGGCCTTCGCCCAGTACAGCGTGGTGTCGGCCGCCTGCATCAGCCCGGTGGCCGTCGTACCGGCCGCGTGCCGCTCGACGACGCCGATGGACGCGGTCAGCGACAGCCGCTGGCCGGCCAGGTCGAAGGGCTGCTCCAGCGCGTTCAGCGCGGACTCGGCGAGGTCGGCGAGCTGTTCGGTGCCGGTGGAGTCCTCCACCAGCAGGGCGAACTCGTCGCCGCCGAGCCGGGCCACCAAGGGGGTCGCCGCGCGGGCGTACCCGGTCTCGTCGGCGACCCGGGTCAGGCGTTCGGCGACGGCCGCGAGGAGCCGGTCGCCGATGCGGTGGCCGAGGGTGTCGTTGACCGCTTTGAAGCCGTCCAGGTCCAGGTAGCACAGGCCGATCCGGCCGGTGCCGCCCTCCTCGTACGACTCCGCCTCCAGCGCGGCCGTCAGGCGCTCGAAGAACAGTGTGCGGTTGGGCAGCCGGGTCACCGGGTCGTGCATCTGCAAGTGCCGCAGCCGCGCCTGGAGTTCGCGCCGGGAGCTGATGTCGGCGACCGACAGCAGCACGCCGGGTTCGCCGGTCAGCGGGGCGACGGTGACCTGCACCCACGGCGCGTGCCCCTCGGGGTGCTTCAGCCGGCGGGTGCAGCGCAGGCGGGCCTGCCGGCCGCGCAGCACCTCCTGGTAGGCGTGCCGGGTGCGGGCGTCGGCGGCCAGGTCCACCAGGTCGGCGGCGACCCGCCCGACGAGGGTGCCGGGATCGGCGCCGAGCAGGTCGCCGAGGGCGGCGTTGGCGCTGACGACGAGTCCCCCGGGGGCCACGACCGCCATGGCGAGCGGGGCGGTCGCGAAGACACGGTGGTAGGTGGTGTAGTGACTGTCTGTGACGGCTGACCGGTCGAGGTCTGCCGCGGGCGTCGGCCCTTCGGACGTTCCGCTCACCGCTCGCTCCCGCAGTGCACTCGATCTGTGTCCGTGCCTGTCCGTGCCGGAAAGTGTGCCGATCATAGAGGCTGGCTCCGGGCCCTTCCAGCCGGTGTCCAGTGTCCCGGACCGAGCACAGGTTCTGACAGATCGTTTCTGCCCGCACCTGGACGGGTTCTTCAGGCCCGCGACCAGTTGTGACGTTCCGTGAGTGTTTCGAGGATGTCAAGCGCCGGGGCGCGCCGGGGCGCATTGGGGGCGCTCTCACCCTTCTGGTGCAGATAAACAGGGCAAAATACATCGATTGCCAGCAATCTGGGTGCGGGTCCCGAACCGCATCCGGAGGTCACGTCCGTGCCCAAGCTGCGCAGCACCGCCGCCGTGTGCACCACGATGTCGGCGCTCGCCGCGACCTCGATCCTCGGCGGCCCGTCGGCCGCCGAGCCCTTCTCCCCGGCCCCCTGCGCCCTGCACCGCACGGAGGCCCACCACTCGGAGGGCGTCGACAGCTGGAACCCCGCCTACACCCGCCCCACCGGCGCGCTGGACGCCGTGATGATCTTCCTGTCCTTCCCGGACGCCACCCCGCGCACCACCCCCGCCGAACTCGCCGCCGACCACTTCCCGGCCACCAGCCGCTTCTACGCACAGGCGTCCTACGGCAGGTTCACCCTGCGCCCGCACCCGCTGGGGCGCTGGCTGCGCATGCCGCACCCGTCGACGTCGTACGCCATGCGGCGGGACTGGGACGTGGAGGACCGGGCCGCCTACGTGCGCGACGCGTTCGCCGTGGCCGACAAGGAAGTCGACTTCTCGCGCTACCCGATCGTGTACCTCGTCGCCGACCCGGACGCGCCCGGAGTGGACTCGGACGCCACGAAGGTCGTCAACCTGGAGACCCCGCTGCACGTCGACGGCACCGCTGTCCGGCGGGTCGTCACCGTGTTCGAACACCATCCGCCGGACCGGCTGGTCCTCGCCCACGAGACCGGCCATGTCTTCGACCTGCCCGACCTCTACCACCGCCCGGTCGACGGCAAGGGCGACTGGGACACCTATGTGGGTGACTGGGACCTGATGGGCAGCCAGTTCGGGCTCGCCCCCGACCTGTTCGCCTGGCACAAGTGGCGGCTCGGCTGGCTGGATCCGCGCCAGGTGGTGTGCGTGCGCGGCGCCGCGCCGACCCGCCTCACCCTGGAGCCCCTCGAGGCCGGGCCCGGCGTGCCGGTGCCGGGGGCGGGCGACGGCCCCGGCTTCGGCCTCGGGCACGGCGTCAAACTGGCCGTGGTGCGCACCGGACCGGACAGCGCCCTCGCCTTCGAGGCGCGCGACGCGGCCGGCAACGACCGGATGTCCTGCCGGCAGGGCATCCTGGTCTACCGGGTGCGCGCCGCCGCCGAGTCCGGCGACGGCCCGATCCAGGTCGTGGACGCCCACCCGCGCACCGAGGCCTGCTGGGAGAACTCGGTCTACGCCCCGCTCGCCGACGCGCCGGTCTCCCTCGGGGAGAGCTTCACGGTGCCCGGGGAGGGGGTGAAGGTGGAGGCGGAGGGGCGGACGGCCTCCGGGGCGTGGACGGTGAAGATCACGCCGGCGGTGGGTGGCTGACCGGCACCGGCTGACCGTGCGGCTGGGCGTGGTGCGCCGCGCCCCGGCCGACTCGTACACGAAAACGGCGGGCCTGGTTCTTTCGAACCGGACCCGCCGTTTCCTTCGCGTGCGCCGCCAGGGACTCGAACCCCGGACCCGCTGATTAAGAGTCAGCTGCTCTAACCAACTGAGCTAGCGGCGCCTGCTGACGTCGTAGACCTTAGCACCCTGGTCGGCGGGAGGAAAAATCGATATCCGCACGGCCGACCGGGCCGCCCGCACGGCCGCCCAGAGCAGCACCTCGGGCCCCGGCAGCCAGGGGTGCCGGGTGTCCGGGGCGACCAGCCAGCGGGCGGCACCACCGGCGTCGTCGCAGTTCAGGGGCGGGACGGTGACCGCGTCGCCGGAGCCGTGGCACAGCAGCGGCGGTACCGCGCGGGCCCGCTGGGACCCCCACTCCTCCCAGTCCAGCAGCGAGGGCAGCCGCTGGGCCGTCCCCGGGGCCGCGAACAGCAGCGTCCGCCCCCGGAACACCGCGACCGGCCCCGAGCCCGCGCCCTCGTCCCAGAGCCGGTCCAGCATGCGGCGGCCGAAAACCACGGGGGCGCTCACCACGTCGAAGACGGTGCCGCAGGGCAGGACGACCGGGGCGTCCGGGCGCTCCTCCCACAGGGCGAGGGTGCTGCGGGGGTACGTCGCCGCCGAGGCGAGCCAGGCGACGCCGTCGGCGCTGACACGGGTGACGTTCGGGGCGCTGGTCATGACACCAGGTGTACAGCCAGTGAGCGGACCGTTCTCCTGAGTTGCCGAAAACCGGGACAGCGGCGGCGGAGAGGAGTATCTTGCCCGCCTGGCATATGCCGTGCGGGTGCCCCAGGGGCAGGCTGCGGTCCGGCCGCTACACGGGATCGGCGCCGGTCCGCCCCTCGCCCTCTCCGCGCATCAGGTCCCGCCCGAACTCGACCATCTTCTTCGCGTAGTCCTCCGTCCACTCCGCCCGCTCGGCGATGTCCGCCGGGGTCAGCCGGTCGAACCGGCGCGGGTCGGCGAGCTGGGCGGCCGCGATGGCCTGGAACTCCACCGCCCGGTCGGCCGCCGCGCGAAAAGCCTGGGTCAGCTCCGTCGCCCGGGCCAGCAGCGCCCGCGGGTCGTCGATCGACTCCAGGGCGAAGAAGTGCTCGGGGTCGGCGGCCGCCTCCGCGGGCTCGAAGAGCAGGGGCGCGGGGCGTAGCCGCGGTTCGTTACGACGCGGCGTGGGCTCCGCCATGTCTTGTCTCCTCCTCGTACGGTTCGGTGGGCGCCGCCTTCAGGTGGGCCACCGTCCATTGTCCCGCGCCGGTGCAAGAGGCCCCCGCCGCCGCCCGCGCCGGGTTGTGAGGAGGAGCCCGGGGCTACACCTGCACCAGCGGCTGCCGGGTGAACAAGGTGCCGAGGGCCGGTGCGTTCACCCGGCGGTCCGCGAGCCTCAGCCCCTCCCAGACCGTGACCTGGTTGGCGGTGAGCACCGGCTTGGACAGGGCCTTCTCCAGGAGGGAGAGGTGGGCGGCCGTGTGCAGGGCCGTGTCCGGCAGCAGGACGGCCTCCGCGTCGGCGGCGTCCGCCGCGCGTGCCAGCGTCAGCACGTCCTCCTCGCCCCAGCCGCCGGCCTCCGCCGCCGTGACGGTCCCCGAGGACCGGGTGCCGGCCACCTCCAGGCCGCCGGCCCGCAGGAACTGCGCGAACAGCGCGGTGACGTCCTCGGGGTAGGTCGCGGCGACGGCGACCCGCCGTACGCCGATCTCCCGGGCCGCGTGCACGAAGGCGAACGACGTCGAGGAGGCCGGCATCCCGGCCACCCGGGCCAGGTTGCGCACCTGCTCCTGAGCGCCCTCCCAGCCGTGCACGAAGCTGCCGCTGGTGCACGCCCACACCACCGTCTCGGCGCCGGCCAGCCGCAGCCCCTCCATGCCCTGGGCGAGCCGGTCGGCGGAGCCCAGCTCGCGCAGCGTGTCCACCCGGTGCGCGTCCTCGCCGATGTCGGTGTGGACCAGTTCCACCCGGATGTCGCTGCCCAGGAGCTGCTCGATGCGTGGATAGTCGTCCTCGGCAAAGTGGCCCGGGTAGAGGAATCCGAGTGCGGTCATGTCCAGCCTTCCTGCGTCTCTTCGGGCAGTACGGGCCGTGCGCGGGCAGCCGCGTCGAGCAGCGGCCGGCCAGGCCCCACGGTCCGGGTACCCAATCGGCGCGGCACAGCCCACATCGTGACCGGCCGGCCGGGATCACCGTCCCTGTCCTCCGCCGGTCTCACGCGGGGAGACCGGCGGGCAAGGCAGGGTGGGTCCGCCCGTGTTGACGACGGTGGGCCGGGGTGCGAGCGTGGTCCATCCGCGCGCTGTCAGCGCATGTCAGACGCCGGGAGCCGCCCCGCATGACGCCGACCGTCCCCACCGTTCTCGTCCTCGACGCCGATCCGCCGCCCCGGCTCGGCCGTCTCACCGGCCGCGCCCGGATCGTGCGCACGGACGCGGCGCACCTGGCCGAGCGGCTGCCCGGCGCGGACGTGCTGCTGGTGTGGGACTTCACCTCGCACGCGGTGCGGCGGGCGTGGCCCGGCGAGGGGCCCCGGCCGCGCTGGGTGCACACCGCGAGCGCGGGCGTGGACCATCTGATGTGCCCGGAGCTGGCCGCGTCGGACACGGTGGTGACGAACGCGCGCGGGATCTTCGACCAGCCGATCGCCGAGTACGTGGCGGCCCTGGTGCTGGCTGCCGCCAAGGACCTGCCGCGCACCCTGGAGCTCCAGCGGGAGCGGGTCTGGCGGCACCGGGAGACCCGGCGGGTGGCGGGCACGCGCGCGTGCGTGGTCGGCTCGGGCCCGATCGGCCGGGCGATCGTCCGGACGCTGAAGGCGCTGGGGGTGACGACGGCCCTGGTCGGGCGGGTGCCGCGGATCGGCGTGCACGGCCCGGACGACCTGGACCGGCTGATCTCCCGAGCGGACTGGGTGATCGCGGCGGCTCCGCTGACCGAGCAGACGTACCGCATGTTCGACGCGCACCGGTTCGGCGTGATGCAGCCCTCGGCGTTCTTCGTGAACGTCGGCCGGGGTGACCTGGTCGACGAGGAGGCCCTCGCCCGCGCGCTGGCCCGGCGCTGGATCGCGGGCGCGGCCCTGGACGTGTTCACGACCGAACCGCTGCCCGGGGACAGCCCGTTGTGGGGGCTGCCGGGGCTGGTCGTGTCCCCGCACATGAGCGGGGACACGGTCGGCTGGCGGGACGAACTGGGCGCGCAGTTCGTGGAGTTGTACGAGCGGTGGGCGGCGGGCAGACCCCTGCCGAACGTGGTCGACAAGACGCGTGGTTACGTGCCCGGCCACTGAACACCCGGCGTGCGGCGGGCCGGAGGGCGTGCCACCGGCCAGGAAAACCGGGGTGCATAGCCTGATTCCGCTTGGGTAGCCGCGCCGCCATGGCTCCACCACTTGGCAACGACGTGCACACCCTCCGGCCGGAACGCGGGCACACCCGGCGCTCGGTACTCGCGGGTCTCGCCGCCCTCGGCGCGCTGGGCGCGGCGGGCTGCACCCGGGTGGCGTCGGCGTCCGGGAAGGACGGCGGCGACCTGCTGGACCGGCTGCGCGCGCAGGGTGTCGTACGGCTCGGGATCGCCGGGGAGATCCCCTTCGGGTACATCGACAGGAACGGCGAGCTGACCGGGGAGGCGCCGGAGCTGGCGAAGGCGGTCTTCAAGCGGCTCGGCGTGGACCGGGTGCAGCCGGTGCCGACGGAGTTCGGCTCGCTGATCCCCGGACTGAAGTCGCAGCAGTTCGACGTGGTGGCCGCGGGCATGTACGTCACCCCGGACCGCTGCGAGCAGGTGATCTTCGCGGACCCGGACTACCGGATGCCGGACGCCTTCGTCGTCCGCAAGGGCAACCCGCTGGGCCTGCGCACCTACGCGGACGCGCTGCGCAAGCACGCCAAGGCGGCCACCGGCACCGGGTACGCGCAGATCCAGCACGCCGTGGAGGCGGGCTACCAGGAGAACGACCTCGTCATCGTCCCGGACCAGGTCGCCGGACTGAACGCGGTGGAGTCGGGGCGGGTCGACCTGTTCGCGGCCACCGCCGTCACCGCCCGGCTCGTCGCCCGGGGCTCGGCCAAGGCCGAGTCGACCGAGCCGTTCGTCGCGCTCGTCGACGGGAGACCGAAGGCGGACGGCGGCGCGTTCGCGTTCCGGCCGGAGGAGACCCGGCTGCGCGACGCCTTCAACACCGAGCTGCGCAAGCTGCGCCGCAGCGGTGAGCTGTACCGGATCGTGCGGCCCTTCGGCTTCAGCAAGGCCGAGATGACGACCCTGACCGCGAAGGAGTTGTGCGGCTGATGACTGGAGGACTCTGGGAACTCGTCCTCCGGGGCACGGGCACCACGCTCCAGTTGCTGGTCCACAGCGCGCTGCTCGCCACCGCGGTGTCGTTCGTCGCCGGTGCCGCCCGCACCCACCGGTCGCGGCTCGTCCGCTTCGTCGCGGCGTTCTACACCGAGGTGTTCCGCGGCATCTCGGCGCTGGTGATGATCTTCTGGGTGTTCTTCGTGCTGCCGGTGGCGTTCGGCTGGCAGCTGGTGCCGATGTGGGCCGGCACGCTCGCGCTGGGCCTGACCTACGGCGCGTACGGCGCGGAGATCGTGCGCGGCGGCCTCGCGGCGGTGGACCCGGCCCAGCGGGAGGGCGGGATCGCGCTCGGCTTCTCGCCCTGGCAGCGGCTGCGGCTGATCCTGCTGCCGCAGGCGGTGCCGGAGATGATCCCGTCCTTCTCCAACCTGCTGGTCGAGCTGCTCAAGGGCACCGCGCTGGTGTCCATCACGGGCATGGGCGACCTGGCCTTCAGCGGCAACCTGGTCCGCCTCGCCCTCCAGCAGAGCGGCCGGATCTACGCGTACCTGCTGCTGATCTACTTCGTGATCTCGTTCCTGCTCACCCGTGGGATGCGGGGTCTTGAGCGCCGGCTGAAGGCGGAGGTGGCCCGATGACCTGGGACTGGGGAGCGGTCGCCGATTTCCTGCCGTACTTCTGGAAGGGCCTGGTCGTCACCCTGGAGGCGCTGGCCCTGGGGTCGCTGATCTCGTTCGCGCTGGGGCTGGTGTGGACGCTGCTGCTGCGGACGCCGACCCGGTGGGTGCGCTGGCCGGTGGGGGTCCTCACGGAGTTCGTGCGGGACACCCCGCTGCTGGTGCAGCTGTTCTTCCTGTTCTACGTGCTGCCCGAGACGGGTGTGACGCTGTCCCCGCTGACCACCGGGGTCCTCGGGCTCGGGCTGCACTACTCGACGTACACGATGCAGGTCTACCGGGCCGGCATCGAGGCGGTGCCCGCGGGCCAGTGGGAGGCCGCGACGGCGCTCAGCCTGCCGGTGCGGCGGACCTGGACGGCGGTGGTGCTGCCGCAGGCCGTCCGCCGGGTGGTGCCGCCGCTCGGCAACTACGTCATCGCGATGCTGAAGGACACGCCGATGCTGATGACCATCGGCGTGCTGGAGATGCTGGGCCGGGCGCGGCTCGTCTCCCAGCAGCACTTCCAGTTCACCGAGCCCCTGACGGTGATCGGGGTCGCCTTCATCGTCGTCTCCTACCTGGCCTCCCTTTGTCTGCGCACCCTGGAGCGACGCCTTGTCCGTTGAGACCCGCAAGCAGCCGGCCGTGACCGGCACCCTGCCGACCGAGCTGATCCGCCTGGAGGGCGTGACCAAGCGGTTCGGGGACAACACCGTCCTCGACGGCCTCGACCTGTCCGTGGACGCGGGCCGGCACGTCACCCTGATCGGCCCGTCCGGCTCCGGCAAGACGACGATCCTCAGACTGCTGATGACCCTCGCGAAGCCGGACGAGGGCACGATCACCGTGGACGGGCAGCGGCTGTTCCCGGCGCCGGAGAAGCAGGTCCGGGAGGTCCGCAAGAAGATCGGGATGGTGTTCCAGCAGTTCAACCTGTTCCCGAACATGTCGGTGCTGCGGAACCTCACCGAGGCGCCGGTCCGGGCGCTCGGCCTGTCCAGGGACGAGGCCGAGGCGCGGGCCCGGGAGCTGCTGGACCTGGTGGGCCTGGCCGACAAGTGCGACGCGAAGCCGACCCGGCTGTCCGGCGGGCAGCAGCAGCGGGTGGCGATCGCCCGGGCGCTGGCGATGCGGCCCCGCGTGCTGCTGCTGGACGAGGTGACCTCCGCGCTCGACCCCGAGCTGGTCGCGGGCGTGCTCGACCTGCTGCGGGACATCGCGCGCAGCACGGACATCACGATGCTGTGCGTGACGCACGAGATGGGTTTCGCCCGGGACATCTCCGACCAGGTACTGATGTTCGACGCGGGCCGGGTCATCGAGGCGGGGCCGCCGGAGAAGATCTTCGGCGACCCGGAGCGGGAGCGCACGCGGGAGTTCGTCAGCGCGGTGCTGTGAGGCGTCGTCGCTGTTCCGCCGCGGGCCGGCTTCGCGCGGGGCCGGCCCGCGGCGGAACAGCCGAGGTCCATGCGATGGGGAATGACCCTGGCATATGCCAACGGATTTTCGCCCCGGTTGGCGGCCCGCACGCGCGGGGTGCAATCTCGCAACCCCCTCTCCCCCGTGCCGCTTTGACGGCTATCGTGGAGACGATCCGCCGACCCGGGTCGTGGCCGAGGGGGAACGACATGAGGATCGAGCCGACCGCCCCGTACCACTCCGCACAGGACGCGCTGCGTGTCCTGGAGACCGTGGCCCGGCACCCCGCCGGCGCCACCGACACCGAACTGGCCCGCCGCACCGGCCTCGGCACCGAGCGGCTCACCGCCCTGCTGCGGATGCTGCGCCGGGAGGGGTACGTCGAGCAGATCACCGACGGGGCCTACGTCACCGGCGACACCCTGCGCCGGATCACCTCGGCGCACGACCGGGAACGGGCCCTGCGCGAGAAGCTCCAGCTCACCCTGGACCGGCTGCGCGACTCGGTCGGCGCGGCCGTCTACCTCAGCCGGTACCTCGACGGCGAGGTCCGGGTCACCCAGTACGCCGCTGGGCCGGCCGCCCCGGCGGTGAACGAGTGGGTCGACTTCCGCTACTCCGCCCACGCCACCGCCGTGGGCAAGAGCCTGCTGACCCAGCTGGACCACAACGCCCGCCGCGATCACCTCTCCCGGCACAAGATGGCCCGCCTCACCTCGCGCACCATCACCAGCGACAAGCTGCTGCTGTCCCGGCTGGAGTCGCAGCCGCCGACGGTGCCGGTGCTCGATCTCCAGGAGTACGCGGTCGGCACGGTCTGCGCGGCCGTACCGCTCACCGCGGGCTCCACGGTCGGCTGCCTGGCCGTCTCGCTCCCGCTGGAGCACGCCCACCGGCTGAAGCGGGCAGCGGAGACACTGAACCGGAACGCGGCTCCGGTGGTCCTGTCGCTGACCATCTGAGGGCACACGGGTGGTCACGAGCACCCCGCGGGACCAGGTAGTATTTTCTTTGTCGCCGGCCGCGGGGAGCAGAACCCGAGGCAGGCGGGAGTCATGCGCCGCTAGCTCAGTTGGTTAGAGCAGCTGACTCTTAATCAGCGGGTCCGGGGTTCGAGTCCCTGGCGGCGCACGTGATCGAAGGCCCCTCGCGGAAGCGGGGGGCCTTCGGCGTCCCCAGTGGCCGTTGCGGCTCCCGTGGAGGGCTACGGCAGCATGCCGGCGGACTCGGAGAACATCATGTGGGCCACGGCCATGAAGCCGACGCAGAAGGCGCCGGCCACGCCGAGGAAGACCAGTCCGGCACCGGTGCCGGCGGCGAGCCTGCCGCGTGCCGGGGGCAGCGCGGTGGCCCGCTGGGGAAGCTCCGGGAGGTAGCGCACGGTCACGACGTCGCCCTCCAGGACGGTCGTGGGGCCGTCCTCCTCCTCGAAGCGGACGGTGCGGCCCTCCCGGGTGGTGAACTCGTAGACGTGGTGCACGGTCGTGCGCACGGAGGTGTCCCCGCCGCCCCCGCTGGTCGTCGTGAACATCCGCAGGCAGCGCGCCTCGGCGGTCAGGCCGTGCGCCCACGTCCTGCTGATCCGTCGAGCGCGGCGGACCAGCAGGTACGCGGCGGACCCGATGCCCGCGAGCATGAGGGCCGGAACGGCGTAGAAGAGTGACTCGAACATGAGGTTCCCCCGAGGAAGGTCCGCCGCTGCCGGTCGAGCGGTGTGGCGGGAACCTACCCGGCGCACGGGGCGCCGGGCCTCAAGGGAACCTCAGTTTCCGTCCCGTAGCGGAGCGGGGATCAGAAGGTGACGTCGGAGCAGGCGTAGAACGCGTTGCCCGTGTCGGCGATCGTCCACACCGCGAGGATGACGTGGTGTCCGCTCAGGCCGGTCGGCAGGGTGCCGCTGTGGCTGAGGGTGGCCGGCGGGCGCTGGCCGTTGTAGGGCACCGTCAGGAACGGGGTGAGGTTGAGGTCCGAGCGGGAGAGGTTGTGGTCCTGGTTCCAGCCCGGCTTGGTGACGTAGTACTTGAAGTCCGTCGTGGCGTGCATGGCGGTGAACTGCCAGCGGAACGTGTACGACTGGCCGCCCGTCACCTTGGTGGTGGGCCAGGCCGCGCCGGACGGCGTCCTGGGCGCGCTGAGCGGGGCGAACTGGCTCAGGCCCGCGTTGCAGAGCTGACCGTCGGCGGGACCGCCGGCCGGGAAGCCCTTGGGGCCCTCGACGCTCTGCGGTTCCCACTGGATCTGGCCGCAGTTCGCCACGGTGCCGTTCTGGCAGAGCTTCTGCCTGCTGATGGGGAGGTCGGTGTAGCCGTGCCCGCTGGCGCCGCCGGTGGAGAGCGCGAACGCTCCGGCGGTCACCGCGCCCAGCACGACCGCGGACAACTTGGTCTTGGTGCGCATGCTGCCGCTCCTGGAGAACGTGGGGAGTTCGATGAGCCGTGCAGAGTAGGTCTAGACCAAGCCTCAGATTATTGCCGCCAGTTGAACATGTCCATACCAATCGCAGACTGGTCGCGCGTCCACCGTCCACCGGCTCACCGCGCCCGCCCTACACCGGCTCGCCGCGCCCCGAGCAGAACGCCACCGTCAGGTCCCGGACCAGCACCTTGCGCTCGTAGTCGTCCAGTTCGACCAGACCGCGCACGGTCAGCCGGGTCACCGTGTCCTCCACCGAGTCCACCACCGAGCTGAGCATGCTGGCCCGCTGCCGGGCGTCCAGGGCGGCGATCCGCCGCCGGTGCACCGCCCCGGCCACCTCGGGCGCGTACTCCACCCGGACCGGCCGCACCGAGAACACCTCCACGCCGATCGCCGCCGTCTCCGCCGCCACCAGCCGGGTCAGCGCGGCCCCGGCCGCCGTCGCCCCGCCCCGCGTCCCGCCCGCCGGCTCCACCGGCACCCGGGCCAGCGCGGCCTCCACGCACTCCCGCAGGTACGTCTCGTGGTCGTCGATGCCGAGCAGGGCCCGCGCGGTGTCCCGCACCCGCCACACCACCAGCACCACCACCCGCAGCGCCATCCCGTCGGGGTCCGCCGCCGGCATCGCCTCGCTGCGCCAGTGCCGCAGCCGCACGTCCACCCGGCGGCGCGGCACCAGCGGGTTCACCCACAGCAGCCCGGTGCGCCGGACCGTCCCCCGGTACCGCCCGAACAGCCCCAGCACCCAGGCCCGCCCGGTCCGCCCCCGGGCCAGACCGCCGAAGCCGAACGCCCCGAACAGCCCGGCCCCGGCGTACGCGGCCCACTGCGCGGGGCCGAGACCGCCGCCGGGATCCGCCGGCAGGCCCAGTGCCCGCGCGGCGAGCGGCGGGAACAGCCCCGCCCACCAGGTGGTGGCCAGGCAGCCGGTGACCCCGCAGACCCCGGCGAGCACCCCGGCCGCCCCGGGCAGCACCCGCGCCGGGCGTTCCGCCAGCTCCGGGTCGACCTCCGGCAGCGGCCGGCTGCGCTCCGGGGCCGGGCGTCTGAGCCGGGGCTGCTCGCCGGTGCCCTGCCGGCGGGCCACCACGGCCGGCCGGAGCGGCACCTTCACCGGGTCGGACTCGTCCCGGAAGAGCAGGTGGACGGGGATCTCGGTGGTGGCCTCGTTCCGGATCAGGCGGGCCGGCCGGGTGCCGGGGCCGGCGGCCGCGCCCAGCGACTGCCCACCGGACTCGGGCGGTGTGTGGGATGTGGTCGTACTCATGCGTGCTCCAGCCTCCGCGCCAGACGCGTCATGAACAGGGGGTGGGGGTGGGGTGCCGGGCCGGTCAGGCGAACAGGCGGCGCCACGTCTCCGGGCCCGGGTAGCCGTCCGCCGCACCGCCCCGCCAGCCCTGGGCGCGCTGGAACGCCTCGACGGCACGCCGGTCCGCCTCGCCCCAGTGCGGGCCCGGACCGTGGGCGTAGAACCGGCCGAACCCCTTCTTCACCAGCTGGGCGCCGAGCCGGGTGACGTGGTCGTTGCTCCGGCCCGGCCGGAAGTAGGCGCGGCCCGGATAGCCGGGGACCCCGTGCGAGGCGGGGGCGGCGGCCGGGGACGCGATGTCCTTGCCCCGGCCCGTGCTCAGCAGCTCCCAGGTGCGCCGGCCGGGGATTCCGTCGGCGTCCGCGCCGCTCCAGCCCTGGGCCCGCTGGAACGCCTCGGTGGCGCGCCGGTCCGCCGCGTCCCAGACCGGCCCCGGCCCCTTGGCGTAGTAGGACGCCCCGCCCCGGGCGATCAGCATCCGGCCGAGCAGGGTGACGTACGCGTTGTCGGCGCCGGGGCCGAAGTAGGCCGCGCCCGGATAGGCCACCGCCGCCTTCCCGCCGGGCGCCGGCCCGGCGGCGACCCCGGCCTTCGTCACGCCCTTGTAGCGGTAGGGGACGTACTTGTCGGTGTTGTTCCAGTACGGATAGGGGGTGGTCTGGCTGCGGGTGCGCGGGGGCGTCTGCTCGTAGACCGTGTAGGAGGTGTGCGTGTGGTCCTTCCAGCCGCCGAAGATCACGACGTGGGAGCCCTTCTCGGGGTTGTCGGGATTGTGGTGGAGCAGGATGTCGCCGGGTTGCAGCTCCTCCTTCTCGATCTTGACGCCGAACTGGCCGAGGCTGCCGGTCCACTCGTTGTTCGGCAGCCCCCAGGCCATGGAGACGTAGCCCGAGCAGTCCTGCCGGTAGCCGTCGGACCAGAAGTCGTCCATGCTGTACGGCACCTTGGCGGCCACCCAGACCTTGGCCCGGTTGATGATCTGGGTCCGGGTGGTGGCGGGCACCGGGACGGCGTCCGGCTCCGCGGGCCTGCCCGCCCGGCCGTGCAGGGGAGCCCTGGCGCCCTGCGGGGTGTCGGGCACGCCGTCGCCGGGCAGGGCCTGGCGGTGCGGGGAGTGGCCGGGGGTGACGGCGGCGGCGGGCGTGACCGTGCCGAGCGCGGCGGACGCGGCGGCCACGACGACGACTCCGCGGGCCGCCGGACGGGCGCGGGTGAACAGGGAGCGGGGAGTCGGCCGGCGCCCGTGGACGCAGCCGGGGCAGTCACAGTCGCTCGCGGGGTCGATCTCCTCGAACACCGGAGCGGTCATGCGATCTGCCTCACATTCGGGCGTGATGTGTCCGCGAGTGTGCACGTTGATCAGTTTCCCAACCGGGTACGGAACGCGCATTTTGACGGTCCGAATGATGTACGCGATCCCCCCGCATGGCTGTCGCGCCATCTCCCGGTGGTCGGAAGCACCCCCACGGGTCGGGTAGAGTTTTCTCCGTCAGCAGGCGCCGCTAGCTCAGTTGGTTAGAGCAGCTGACTCTTAATCAGCGGGTCCGGGGTTCGAGTCCCTGGCGGCGCACGTGATCGAAGGCCCCTCGCGGAAGCGGGGGGCCTTTCGCATGCCCGCGCGACACGCATGGCCGGATACCCTCTGGCCATGGCAGCCCGGGACCTTCAGGAGCGGATCAAGAAGCTGATCGTGGACGAGCGGCTGCCCTCGGGTGCTCCGCTGCCCACCGAGCCGGAGCTGATGCGGCTGCTCGGGGCGAGCCGGAACTCCGTGCGGGAGGCGCTGAAGGCGCTCCAGGCGATGGGCATCGTGGAGATCCGGCACGGCTTCGGGACGTACGTCGGCTCCATGTCGTTCGCGCCGATGATCGAGGGGCTGGCCTTCCGCACCGTCGCCGGCCACTACCGCGGCGAGGACTCCCTGCTCCAGCTGCTGGAGCTGCGCGAGGCCGTCGAGACCGGGCTGGTGTCCCGGCTGGCCGGGCGGCTGCCGGAGGCGGACCTCGTGGAGCTCGACGCGCTCGTGGAGCGCATGGAACGGGAGGCCGCCGAGGGGACCGGGCTCGGCGAGACGGACCGCGCCTTTCACGCCACCCTCTACCGGGGACTCGACAACGTGCTGCTCGGCGAGGTGCTGGAGGCGTTCTGGGACGCCTTCCACCGCGTGCAGCGGGACCTGGTGGACGTACCGCAGGACCCCCGGGTCACCTGCCGCCAGCACCGGGAGATCCTGGACGCGGTGCGCTCCGGCGACTCCCTGCGGGCGGAGCGGGCCATACGGGACCACTTCGGCAACATCCGCAGCCGACTGTCCCCGCTGGCCGCGCCCCGGCGATGACCGCCCGCCGGACGGTCAACCGGCCGGCCCCGTGAGATACGCCGACACCACGACGTTCGCCGTGTAACTGCCGCTCGCCCGGTCGAAGGAGCCGCCGCAGGTGATCAGGCGGAGTTCGGCACGGCCCGGCACACGGGGGCCGTAGGCGAGCCCGGCGCCTCCGGCGACTCCCAGCGGGCAGGGCCGGTCCTGGCGGGCCGCTTCGGTGACAGCCCCAGCCTGCTCCCCGCCGACCGCGCCCCGGCGATGACCGCCCGCCGGACGGTCAACCGGCCGGCCCCGTGAGATACGCCGACACCACGACGTTCGCCGTGTAACTGCCGCTCGCCCGGTCGAAGGAGCCGCCGCAGGTGATCAGGCGGAGTTCGGCACGGCCCGGCACACGGGGGCCGTAGGCGAGCCCGGCGCCTCCGGCGACTCCCAGCGGGCGGGGCCGGTCCTGGCGGGCCGCTTCGGTGACAGCCCCAGCCTGCTCCCCGCCGACCGCGCCCCGGCGATGACCGCCCGCCGGACGGTCAACCGGCCGTCCCCGTGAGATACGCCGACACCACGACGTTCGCCGTGTAACTGCCGCTCGCCCGGTCGAAGGAGCCGCCGCAGGTGATCAGGCGGAGTTCGGCACGGCCCGGCACACGGGGGCCGTAGGCGAGCCGGGCGTCGAAGTCGTCCCGGGGCAGCACGCGGACGTCGTCGACGGTGAACTCGGCGACCTTGCCGTCCGCGCGGAACACCCGGACCCGCTCACCGGGCCGGGCGGTGCTGAGCCGGTAGAAGACGGCGGGCCGGGTCTCGGTGTCGACGTGTCCGACCAGCAGGGCCGCCCCGGCGGCACCCGGCACGGGTCCGGCGCCGTACCAGCCGACCACGCCGGGCTGGTCGTAGGGCGGCGGGTCGATCGCGCCCCGCGCGTCCAGACCGCGGGCCACCACCGGGGCCTGCACGCCCAGCCGGGGGATGTCGACGCGCTGGGGCACCGCGTCGGCCAGCGGTTTCGCGGCGCGCGGCAGCCGGGCGGCGCCGGTGGCACGGCCGGGGGCGAGGACGTCACCCGTGACGGGGCCGTCCGTGCCCCGCGGAACGTCGCTCACGCCGCACCCCCACAGCCACAGCCCGAACAGCAGCAGCACCCAGGTCAGGCCGGTGACGAGCCGCCCGGTGCCGGTGGTGCGCCCGTGGTCGTCGGACATGGCGCCGCTTCAGTGGGTGCCGCGGCTCCGGCGGGCGCGCAGCCCGACGGCGACCGCGGCGATCCCGGCGAGCGCCAGCCCGGTCGCCGCCTGGACGGCGTCGGGGCCGGAGCCGCTGGTGGCCACCGTGGCGAAGTGGGTGGTTCCGCCGCCGCCCGCGGGGACCGGGGCGATCGGCGAGGGGGACTGGGCGGGCAGCCGGATGGGCTCTTCCTGCCGGTCGGCCGCGCCGCCCGGCCGCGCGACCGTGACGCTGCCGGTGAGCACGGTGCCGGCGCAGGTGACCTTCACGGTGTAGGCGCCCGGCTTCAGGGTGGACCGGACGCGGGTCTCACCGCTCAGGCTGCCCTGGTCGCCGGTCAGCCGGGCATCGGCGACGAAGGCGGACGAGGCGGCGCTGCCCTGCCGGCCGGAGCAGCCGCCGACCCGCAGGGTGACGTCGTCGCCGGGTGCCGGGCCGGCCGGGGTCACGGTGACCGGGCCGCCGTCCGCCGCGTGGGCCGACGGGGCGACGACGGCGACGGCGGCGAGGGCGGCCGCGGGGAGAGCTGTACAGAACGTGAGGCGTAGTGAGCCCATCGTGAACCTCCAGTTATCTGGAGGCTCCCCCGCCCCGGGCGCCTCCGCATCCTCGGAAGGCGCCGGATTGCTCCGAACGGGTGAGGCCGTGTTTCGGCCGGGTCAGACCAGGTCGACCAGGTCCGCGATGGAGTCGACGACCTCGGACGGGCGGAACGGGTAGCGGTCCACGTCGTTCGGCTGGGTCACGCCGCTCAGCACCAGGAACGTTCGCATCCCGGCCTCCAGGCCGGCGAGCACGTCGGTGTCCATCCGGTCGCCGATCATCGCCGAGGTCTCGGAGTGGGCGCCGATCGCGTTCAGCCCGGCCCGCATCATCAGCGGGTTGGGCTTGCCGACGAAGTACGGCTTCTTGCCGGTCGCGGCGGTGATCAGGGCGGCGACCGAGCCGGTGGCGGGCAGGTCGCCCTGGGTGGACGGGCCGACGTTGTCGGGGTTGGTGGCGATGAACCGGGCGCCGTCGTTGATCAGCCGGACGGCCTTGGTCAGGGCCTCGAAGGAGTAGGTGCGGGTCTCGCCGAGGATCACGAAGTCGGGGTCGTGGTCCGTGAGGATGTAGCCGATGTCGTGCAGCGCGGTGGTGAGACCGGCCTCGCCGATGACGTAGGCGCTGCCGCCGGGCCGCTGGTCGTTCAGGAACTGGGCGGTGGCGAGGGCCGACGTCCAGATGTTCTCCACCGGCACGTCCAGGCCCATGCGCCGCAGCCGGGCGTGCAGGTCACGGGCGGTGTAGATGGAGTTGTTGGTGAGCACCAGGAAGGGCCGGCCGGACTCGCGCAGCTTCTTCAGGAAGGCGTCGGCTCCCGGGATCGGGACGCCCTCGTGGATCAGGACGCCGTCCATGTCGGTGAGCCATGACTCTATGGGCTTGCGGTCTGCCATGCTGTGCGTCTCCTGGCGTACGTACGGTCGGGGAACGGGGCGCCGGAACCACGGCGTACCGACGCCCCCAGCCTAGTCAGCACCGGCCCGTTCCTGACCCCGTCGATCACCTGGTACCCACTGGTCAGGGGGCTCGCCCCGGCGCGGGGACGGTCGCGGGCCGGGGAGCACAGGGTCACGTCCACGACGACCGGCGCGGCGACGGCGGTGAGCGGACCCCGGACCGGTACGGGCCGGCGCGCGCACCGACGTTCCCCGGACGGCTCCCGGACGCCTTCCCGCCCCCGCCCAGGACGCGACGGGGGCGGGGCTCGTCAGCGGCGGCCCCGGGCCACGAGGTGCGCGGTCGTGCCCACGGCCACCAGCGCGGCGACGGCCGTGAGCAAACCGTGGGCGAGCCCCGGACCGGTGCGGGCCAGCTCGCGCGCCCGTTCCCCGGCCGCCTCGTCCTGGGCGAGGGGCAGGGAGGCGTCCGGGGCGTCGGTGCCGGTGCCGGAGGCGCTGGACGCGGCGGGGACGGCGGAAGCGGCCGGTGCCGTGCCGCCGCCGGACGGGGCGGTCGGCAGGCCCTCACCCGTCCGCGTGCCGGCGGCGGTCGCCCCCACCCCCTGCGACTCCGGGGAGTCCTTCTGCGCGGCCTCCTGGGCGTCCTCCAGGGAGCCCTCCGGGATGTCCGTCGCCTCCTCGCCGATCCCGAAGCGGTAGGCGTTGGACTGCCCGACCCAGTCGCCGTCCTGGCCCCGCCGCTGCACGACGGCCGCGTTGACGGTGACCTGGTCGGGTGCGGTGTCGGAGGTGAGCGCGAGCCGGACCCGGACGCTGACGGTCCGGCCGGGCGGCACGGTGAAGCCGCCGAACCCGGCGCCGTCCAGCACCCCGACCAGTTCCTGCTCGTCGGTGGTCTCGAAGGTCACGGGCCGGGCCCGGGGGCCGTCGTAGAACTTCAGCCGGGGCTGCCCCGGCCGCAGGGCGCGCTTGTCGTCGACGAGGACCACGACCGGGTGGATGTCGGCGCAGGTCCGGCGGGTGGTGTTGGTGAGGTCGATGTACCAGGTGCCGTAACCGCCGCCGGCCTCGTAGGACGTGGGCCCGCCCCGGATCCGGGTGGCCAGCGGGAAGGCCCGCGCGTCGGCGGCGACGCACGAGGGGGTCGTACCGGCGGACGCGGCGTGCGCCGACGCGGGGACGGCGGCGGGCACGACGACGGCGGCGGCTGCGGAGAGGCAGAGGGACAGGGACGTGCACAGTCGCATGAACACATGACCATGCCGGATGGAACCGGGGTCCCGGCCGAGCCACACCGGCCCCGGGGGCGAAGTCCGCCCGGCCGGCGCAGCGGCACGGCCCCGGACGAGACCGGCCAAGGCCCGCGGCCCCGCACCTCGACGGCAGCGGCACCCGCACCCACGCCCGTGGGCGCGTGCGTCAGTCCTCCCCCCGCCCGAACAGCGGTGCCAGCAGCAGTTGGGCGGCGCCCTCGGCCACGATCCGCTCCCCGCGCGGAGCCACCCGTACCGGCACCGCGTCCCCGCCCGTGCCCTCCCGCCGGGCCCGGGCCCCGAGCACCTCTCCGACCCCGCTCACGTAGGTCTCCGGGGCGACGGCGACCGTCCGGCCGCCCAGCAGCACCACGTCGATGTCCAGCAGCCCGACCAGGTTCCCGGCCGCCACCCCCAGCACCCGCGCCGCCTCGGCCACCTCGCCCCGCGCCACGGCCGCGAGGCACAGCGCCTCCACGCAGCCCCGGTTCCCGCACTCGCACACCGGTCCGTCGAGCTGGACCACCTGGTGCCCGAACTCCCCGGCCCCGGTCCGCGCCCCCCGGTGCACGCTGCCGCCGATCACCAGCCCGGCCCCGAGCCCGGTGCCGAGGTGCAGATAGGCGAAGGACCGGCCCGCGGCGCCCTCCTCGCCCCCGACGGCCAGCCCGAGCGCCGCCGCGTTGGTGTCCTTGTCCACCACCACCGGCACCCCGAGCCGCTCCGCGAGCGCGTCCCTCAGCGGGAAGCCGTCCCACTCGGGGAACCCGGTGACCCGGTGCAGAACCCCCCGCACATGGTCCAAGGGGCCCGGCAGCGCGACTCCTACGCCCAGCAAGGAGCCCAGCAAGGAGCCCACCGAGGCGAGCCCACCGCCGCCGGCACTCGTATCCCCGCCCCCGCACCCGGCACCGGCACCCGGCCCCGCACCCGACTCCCCGACGACCCCCCGGACCGCCTCGCACACCGCCCCCAGGACGGCCTCGGCTCCCGCGCCCAGGTCCAGTTCGCCGCGCCGCTCCCCCACCACGGCGCCGTCCAGGTCCACCAGCACCACCCGGAGCTCGTCGCGGTCCAGGTGGACCCCGACCGCGTGGCCCGCCTCCGGTACCAGCCGCAGTACGGTCCTCGGCTTGCCCCCGGTCGACGCCCGGCGCCCGGCCTCCGCCGCGAGCCCCTGCGCCCGCAGCCGCGCGGTGATCTTGCTGACGGCCTGCGGGGTCAGCCCGGTGCGCTCGGCCAGCTCCAGCCGGCTGATGCCCTCGGCCCCGGCGTCCCGCAGCAGCCCCAGCACCAGCGCGGTGTTGTGACTGCGCAGCGCCCCCAGGTTCGCGCCCGCCACCCCGCCGTTCACCGGCCCCGCCGTCGTCGCCGTCCTCACCCGTTTCACACCCCCATTGTCCCCGCCGCTTGCACTTCCGCAACACTGTTGCCAAAGTGGAGGCATGACTGCTACCCCCCTCCGCGTCGGTCTGATCGGCTACGGCCTCGCCGGCTCGGTCTTCCACGCCCCGCTGATCGCCGCCACCGAGGGCCTCGCCCTGGACACCGTGGTCACCTCCCAGCCGGAGCGGCAGCAGCAGGCCCGCGCCGAGTTCCCGGACGTGCGGATCGCCGCCAGCCCCGAGGAGCTGTTCGGCCGCGCGGACGAGCTGGACCTGATCGTCGTCGCCTCCCCGAACAAGACCCATGTCCCGCTGGCCACCACCGCCCTCGAGGCGGGCCTGCCGGTGGTCGTGGACAAGCCGGTCGCCGGCACCGCGGCCGAGGCCCGCGAGCTGGCCGCCCTCGCCGAGGAGCGCGGCCTGCTGCTCTCCGTCTTCCAGAACCGCCGCTGGGACAACGACTTCCTGACCCTCCGTCGGCTCCTCGCCGACGGCGAACTCGGCGACGCCTGGCGCTTCGAGTCCCGCTTCGAACGCTGGCGCCCCCAGCTGAAGGGCGGCTGGCGCGAGTCCGGCGACCCGGCAGAGATCGGAGGACTGCTCTACGACCTCGGCAGCCACGTGGTCGACCAGGCCCTGGTCCTGTTCGGCCCGGTCACCGAGGTCTACGCCGAGTCGGACGTCCGCCGCCCCGGCGCCGAGGCCGACGACGACACCTTCATCGCGCTCACCCACGCGAGCGGCGTCCGCTCCCACCTCTACGTCTCGGCGACGACCGCCCAGCTCGGCCCCCGCTTCCGGGTGCTGGGCTCCCGCGCGGGCTACGTCAAGTACGGCCTGGACCCCCAGGAAGCGGCCCTGCGCGAGGGCAGCCGCCCCGGCGGCACCCCCGACTGGGGCGCCGAGGACGAGTCCCTGTGGGGCCGGGTCGGTGCCGGTGAGTCCCCGCTGAGCGGCGGCGGCACCCCCGTACCGACCCTGCCCGGCGACTACCCCGCGTACTACGCCGCCGTCGCCGCCGCCCTGCGCGGCGCCGGCCCCAACCCGGTGACCGCCCTGGAGGCGGCCGCCGCGCTCGACGTACTGGAGGCGGCCCGCAGGTCCGCCCGCGACAAGGTGACGGTGACCCTCTGATGCAGCACCCGCGGACCACCCCGGGGACGACGCCCGACCTCACGCCGAGCCTGGAGGAGCTGGAGGCCCAGGAACGCCGGCTGGTCTTCCGGCAGTTCACCCACGAGGACGCCTGGGCGCTCGGCTCCCTCCTGGTGGAGCGGGCCCGGGAGCGCCAGGCGCCGGTCGCCATCGACATCCACCGCGCCGGCCAGCAGCTCTTCCACGCCGCGCTGCCGGGCTCCGCCCCGGACAACGACGCCTGGATCGCCCGCAAGCGGCGCGTGGTGGAGCGCTACGGCGCCGCCTCCTACCTGGTCGGCGCCCGTTTCCGCGCCAAGGGGACGACGTTCGAGGAGTCCTCCCGTCTCGACCCGGACGTGTACGCGGCCCACGGCGGCTCCTTCCCGGTCAGGGTCGAGGGCGTGGGCGTGATCGGCGCGGTGACCGTCTCCGGACTGCCCCAGCTCCAGGACCACCGGTTCGTGGTGGAGGCGCTGGAGGAGTTCCTGGGCCGTTCGGCCGACTGAGCGAACGGCGGGAATCCGGCGGGGATGCCCCCCGGTTGGCAGGGAGCGAGGCCGTGGGATCACGGCGCGGACCACCACCGGAGGGCTCACACCCGATGACCGCTTCACTGAAGGAGACCGTCGGCCGCCACGGCGTCTGGAGCGTCGAGCTGCGCTCGGAGGACGCGTCCCGGCGCGGGGAACTGGACGAGGCCGCCGCCGAGCTGGAGGAACTCGGGTACGGCGCGATCTGGCTGGGCGGCAGCAGCACCGTCGACCACGCGGTCCCGCTCATCGGCGCCACGCGGCGGGTCGTCGTCGGCACCAGCATCCAGAGCGTGTGGCAGCGGGACGCCGCGACGACGGCGGCCGGCTTCGCCGAGGTGGAGGCGGCCCATCCGGGCCGCTTCGCGCTGGGCCTCGGCGTGAGCCACAGCGCACTGGCGAAGGACTACCGCCGCCCGTACGCGGCCATGGTCGGCTACCTCGACGAGCTGGACGCGGCGGGCGTACCCGCCGACCGCCGCGTGCTCGCCGCGCTGGGCCCGAAGATGCTGAGGCTGTCCGGGGACCGCGCGGCCGGCGCGGTCCCCTACCTGGTCACGCCCGAGCACACCGCGCGGGCACGGGAGATCCTGGGCGACGGACCGCTGCTGGCACCGGAGCTGAAGGTGGTCCTGGAGACCGACCGGGCCCGTGCCCGGGAGACGGCCCGCGCCTACCTGGCCCGCTACCTGGAGTTCCCCAACTACACCGGCAACTTCCTCCGCCTGGGCTTCACCGAGGACGACATCGCCGACGGCGGCAGCGACCGTCTCGTCGACGCGGTCTTCGCCTGGGGCGACGAGGCCCGCGTCCGCGAGCGCGTCACCGCCTTCCACGAGGCGGGCGCGGACCACGTGGCCCTCCAGGTGGTCCGGGCGGACGCGGGCGACTCCCTCCCGAGGACGGAATGGCGCACCCTCGCCACCCTGCTGGCGTAAGCCGCCCGGCGTCAGGAGCAAGGGGGCACGGGGCCGTGACCGGCACAGAGCCACACGGCCCCGCCGCGCGGACGTGACCGGCGTACGGCGGCTCCCCGGCTCCCGGCGCCCCCGACTTCCCGGCTCCAGCCGCCAGCCCCCGGCCCCGACCCCCAGCTCCCAACCCCAGCGGCTACGCGTTCTTCAGTTCCTGCCGCTGCCGCCCGAGTCCCGCGATCTCCAGTTCCACCACGTCCCCGCCACGGAGGTACGGCTTGGGCTCGGGGTGCCCCATGGCCACCCCCGCCGGCGTCCCCGTGTTGATGACGTCGCCGGGGTACAGCGTCATGAACCGGCTGAGGTACCGCACGACTTCCCCCACCGGGAAGATCTGCTCGGCCGTCGTACCGTCCTGCTTCAACTCGCCGTTCACCCACAGCCTCAGCGACAGCCCCTGCGGGTCCGGGACCTCGTCGGCCGTCACCAGCCACGGCCCGAGCGGGTTGAACGTCTCGCAGTTCTTGCCCTTGTCCCAGGTGCCGCCCCGCTCGATCTGGAACTCCCGCTCGGAGACGTCGTGCGCGACCGCGTACCCGGCGACGTGCGCGAGCGCCTCCTCGGCCGAGTCCAGGTAGCGGGCCGTACGGCCGATGACGACGGCGAGTTCGACCTCCCAGTCGGTCTTCTCCGAGCCCCGCGGCACCAGCACCGTGTCGTTGGGCCCGACGACCGTGTCCGGCGCCTTCATGAAGACCACCGGCTCGGCGGGCGGCTCGGCGCCCGTCTCGCGGGCGTGGTCGTGGTAGTTGAGCCCGATGCACACGATCTTGCCGATGCGGCCGAGCGGGGGCCCGATCCGCAGACCGTCGGCGTCCAGCGCGGGCAGCTCACCGGTCCCGGCCGCGGCCCGGATCCGGCCGAGCGCGGCGTCGTCGGCGAGGAGCGCGCCGTCGATGTCGTCCACGAGGCCCGACAGGTCCCGCAGGGTCCCCCCGGCGTCGAGCAGCGCGGGTCGCTCCGCCCCTGCCGTACCGACTCGCAGCAGCTTCATGGTCACCATCTCCCTCGATCGGTGGCGCCCGGCCGATGGGTGCAGCCATCGGAGGACTGGCTGATCCTCCAATCACACCGTCCAGTCCACAAGACCCTGTTCAGGTACTGGACCGTCATCATGGCCACAGGGGGCTCGGCCGGTCACCGGGACAACAGGGACTGTTCCGCCGCGCTCCAGGCCGTGCTGGTGACGACGTACAGCGCGGCGGCGAGCGGGACGACCGCCACGGTGACGAGCGTGAAGAAGGACAGGAACGGTACGGCCCGGTTGACCGCGCCGAGCCCGGGCACCTCGCCCCCGGCGCCGGCCGGTGCGGGCTGTGCGGCCGACGTGCGCCTTGCGCGCCGGACGTTGGCGGTGGCGACGGCCGCGGCGACGGCGAAGAGGCCGAGGTAGACCAGCCCGGCCGGGCCGAACACCCCGCCGTCCGCCAGCGCGTCGGCCCAGTGCCCGCCGAGCGGGGCCGTGAACAGGCGGTGTCCGAGCAGGCCGTTTGGCTCGCCGCCGATCGTGGTGCTGGAGAAGAGGTGGTAGAGCAGGAAGAACGCGGGCACCTGGAGCAGGCTGGGCAGGCAGCCGGAGAGCGGGGAGACCTTCTCCTCGGCGTGCAGGTCCAGGATCGCTCGCTGGAGTCGCTCCGGGTCCTTGGCGTGCTTCTCGCGCAGTGCGGCGATTCCCGGCTGGAGCGCGGCGCGGGCGCGCCGGCCGCGGGCGGCGGCCCGGGACAGCGGGTGGACGAGGAGCCGTACGAGCGCGGTGAACAGGACGATCGCGGCGGCTGCCGCGGAGGCGTGGAAGAGCGGGGCCAGCAGGTCGGCCAGGTGCTCGACCAGGCGCGCGAAAACGGACATGGGTGAGCCCTCCGGGGGTCTCGTCGTGCCGGGAGGGACCGGGAACAGCCGGTCCGGTGGGGTGATCGGCAGGACGACCCGCGCGGGGTCACGTACTGACGTGGGTGAGGACGTGCCCTACGCGGCGGTCGCCGGACGGGCGTGTCCGGGGGCTCTGGGTCGGCGGCGGCCGGGCGCGTCGGGATCGCGCTGAGGCAGGAAGGCCGTGCGGCGGGCCCGGTCGCGTATCGCCGTGCGGACGCGCGTGGGCGCCGCGGCGGGCACGCCGCGCGCGGCCAGCAGGGCGCAGACGGCGAGCGTGGCGGCCGCGGTGGCCGTCGCGGCGAGGGCGACGGCGGTGCCGAGGCCGCCGGTGCCGAGCAGCGCGGCCTGGAGCAGCAGCAGGTGCGCGAGGAGCAGCAGGAGGGCGAGGGGACGCGCGGCGGCGACACGGCCGGACATCGGCACTCCCCCCTCCGCCGCACTCGTCTTCTGCGTACCGGTCGTCAGTATGCCGGTTGCGGCGGCTCGGTCTCCAGGGGCTCCAGCAGCCGCTTGGGCCGCAGCAGCGCCCTGCTGACCGGGTCCGCCGGCGCGGAGTCGAGTTCCGGCCCCGGCACCATGACAACGTCCGCGACCGGCACGACAGTTCCGCACGCCGCGCACTTCCCGAACGGTTCGACCTCCCCGCCGCAGTCCGCGTGCCGGAAGAGCCGCAGCCGGTGGGCGTCGACGTGCTCGCGCCCCCAGTGGCCGAGGGCGCGCAGCACGGGCCACAGGGCGGCGCCGCGCTCGGTGACGACGTACTCGTCGCGGGGCGGGCTCTCCTGGTACCGGCGCTTCACGAGGATCCCCTCCTCGGTGAGCGTGCGGAGCCGGGCCGAGAGGACGGCGCGCGGGATGCCGAGGTGGACCAGGAAGTCGTTGTAGCGCCGGACGCCGTAGATCGCGTCGCGGACGACGAGCAGCGTCCACCGCTCGCCGACGACCTCCAGCGCGCGGGCGATCGAGCACTCCTGCGTCACGTAGTCCTTGCCCAGTGCCATGCCCTCCACTGTAACCACCGACCGGATATGGGTTCAATCAACGAACCTACGGTGCTACGGTGGCGGGAAGGGAGTCGGTTCAACGACCGAACCGCAGGGACCGCACCCGGCGGACCGGGCCGGCCCCGATGACCGGACCCGATGGACGGGCCCGGTGACCGGACCCGATGGACGGGCCCGGTGACCGGACCCGATGGACAGGCCCGATGACCGGACCCGATGACCTCACGACAGGACAGGCCATGCCCCGGCTCGACTCCGCCACCTCCCCCGCCGCCCTGCGCCGGACCAGTCCCCGGGACGCCCCGGCACGCCCCCGCGCCACCCTGGCCCTGACCAGCGCCGCCACCGCCGTGGCCCTCATGACGTACACGGCCCCGATGGTCACGCTGCCGGCCACCGCCGCCGCCCTGCACACCCCGCTGTCCGCCCAGGCCTGGCTGCTCAACGGCGCCCCCCTCGGCCTCGCCGCCCTCCTCCTGGTGGCCGGCAGCCTCGCCGACGACTACGGCCGCCGCCGCGTCTTCCTCGCCGGCACCCTGGCCCTCGGCCTCACCACCGCACTCGGCGCCTTCACCACGTCGACCTGGCAGTTCACCCTGACCCGCGTCGCCCAGGGCGCGGCCAGCGCGGCCCTGCTGGCCAGCGCCCTCGGCCTGATCGTGCACGCCTTCCCCAGCCCGCGCGGCCGGCTGCACGCCACCGGGGTGTGGGGCGCCTTCGTCAGCGGCGGCATCGCCGCGGGCCCGCTGCTCGCGAGCGCGCTGCCGAGCTGGCGGGTGGCCTACGGCGTCCTGGGCGCCGCCGCCCTCGTCGTGGCCGCGCTCGGCACCCGGGCGCTGGCCGAGTCGCGTGCCCCGCGCGGCGGCCGGCCGGACGCCCTCGGCGCGCTCACCTTCGGGCTGGCGCTGGTGGCCCTGGTCGCGGCCCTGACGCTGGGCCGGGACGGCTGGCTGCGCGCACCGGTCGGGCTGCTGTTCGCCGCGGCCGTCGTCCTGGTCGTGGTGTTCGTCGCGGTGGAGCACCGGACCGCCACCCCGATGATCGACCTCGGACTGCTGCGCCACGCCCGTTTCCTGGCCTCCTCGGCGGGCGGCCTGTTCACCGGGCTGGCCGTGATCGGCCTGTTCAGCTTCCTGCCGGCGCTGCTCCAGCAGTCGCTCGGGCTCTCCCCGGCGGCCACGGCCGGACTGTTCCTGCTCTGGTCGGGGCTGAGCTTCGCCGTCGCCCTCCAGGTCAAGCACCTGGCCGGTCGCGTCGCCGCCCGCACCCAGCTCGCCCTGGGCTTCGCCCTGCACACGATCGCCATGATCACGATGCTCGGCGCCGTCGGCTCCGGCTCCTGGACCCGGCTGCTGCCCGGCCTGATCGTCGGCGGCCTCGGCAGCGGCCTGCTCAACGGCGCGCTGCCGCTGCTCGCCGTCGATTCGGTGCCGCCGCAGCGGGCCGCCATGGGCTCCGGCGCCCAGCAGACCTTCCGCTACGTCGGCTCCTGCGCCGGTGTGGCCCTGACCATCGCCATCGCCACCTCGGCCGGCAGCCTGGCCCGGGGCACGGACATCGCCCTGCTGGTGTCGGCGGGACTGGCGGTGGCCGGCGCGGTGAGCGTGCTGGCACTGCGGGAGCGGGCGTGAGCGGGGCGCGGTGAGCGTGCCGGCACTGCGGAAGCGGGCGTGAACCGGGCGCGGGGGTGTGAGCTGGGCGCAAAGGGCCTGGACTGGGCGTGAAGGGCCTGGCCGGGCGTGTCCCCGGACCACCACGCCCACCGCGGCCCGCGTCCGCGCCCACCTCCACCGGAGCCGCCCGCACGACGGCGCGGCGCCTCCGACTGGCCGGGGAGAGAAGGGCCGTAAGCCGAAACCGGACTTCTTCAACCGGTTGGGGAAAGGGCCGTCACCACCCTCGACAACGCCCTCCGACACCCCCGATGCTTCCTGTGGCATGCCGGGGGGACGAGTCGGCACCGCTCCCAGGGACGCGGTGCCGGAGCCGCACGGAGAGGCAGCGAACCACCCATGATCCGACGCAGGACACTGCTGGCCGCCGCGGGCGGCGGCCTCCTCGGCAGCGCGGTGGCCACGGGCACGGCCCGGGCGGACGCGACGATCACCGTCAACCCCTCCACGACGTACGGCACCTGGGAGGGCTGGGGCACCTCCCTGGCCTGGTGGGCGAACGTCTTCGGCACGCGGGACGACTTCGCCGACCTCTTCTTCACCACCCGGAACACGACGTACAACGACACGTCCCTGCCCGGTCTGGGCCTGAACATCGCCCGCTACAACCTGGGCGCGTGCAGCCGGAACAGCGTGAACGGCGCGTCGATGGCCGTCTCCCCGAACATCCCCTCCTTCAAGCAGATCGAGGGCTACTGGCAGGACTGGACGAACGAGGACCCGGCGTCCGCGGCCTGGAAGTGGACGGCGGACGCCACCCAGCGGGCCATGCTCGTGAAGGCGACCCAGCGCGGCGCGATCTCGGAACTCTTCACCAACTCCCCCATGTGGTGGATGTGCTCCAACCACAACCCGTCCGGCGCGGCCGACGGCGGCGACAACCTCCAGTCCTGGAACCACCGCCAGCACGCCTCCCACCTCGCCGCGGTCGCCCTGTACGCGAAGCAGCACTGGGGCGTGGACTTCGCGACGGTGGAGGCCTTCAACGAGCCCTCGTCGTCCTGGTGGACGGCGACCGGCACACAGGAGGGCTGCCACATCGGCGCGGGCACGCAGGCGTCCGTACTGCCGTACCTGCGCGGCGAGCTGGACAAGCGCGGCCTGACGGGCACGCGGATCTCCGCGTCGGACGAGACGAGCTACGACCTGGCGCGCACCACTTGGAACTCGTTCTCGGCCACGACGAGGGGGTACGTCGACCGGGTCAACGTCCACGGCTACCAGGGCTCCGGAGGCCGCCGCGACCTTCTCTACACGGACGTGGTCACCACGGCCGGCAAGGCCCTGTGGAACTCGGAGACCGGCGACGGCGACGCCACCGGCCTGACGACGGCGAGCAACCTCCTGTACGACTTCCGCTGGCTGCACCCCACCGCCTGGGTGTACTGGCAGGTGATGGACCCGAGTCCGGGCTGGGCGACGATCGCCTACGACCCGGGCACCCTCCAGCCGGGCGCGGTGCAGACGAAGTACTACGTCCTCGCCCAGTTCACCCGCCACATCCGCCCCGGCATGACGATCCTGGACACCGGGGTGAGCCATGCGGCGGCGGCCCTGGACCGGCCGGCGAAGCGCCTGGTGATCGTCGCCGCGAACACCTCGTCCGCGGCCCAGACCCTGACCTTCGACCTCTCCCGCTTCGCCACCGCGACCGGCGGCCCGGCCGGCCTGGTCCCCCGCTGGAACACGGTCACGACGGGCGGCGACCGGTACACGGCCCACTCGGACATCCGCCTGAACGGCACGTCGGTGTCCGTGCCGTTCGAGGGCAAGTCGGTGCAGACGCTCCAGATCGACGGCGTCACCGTGTGACGGGGAGGGTCATCGCAGGGGCAGGGCGTCCTGGTAGCCGTTCGAGGGCCGGGGGACCTTCGTGACCGTGCGGGCGTCCAGCGCAACCGGCGCGGACCGGGTACCGAGCCGCCCGCCGGGGTGCCAGGTCCCGGTGACCGTCACCCATGTGTCGGCGGGCAGCCCGGGGCCGCCGTAGATCCGCACCTTGACCGACTGGGCGTCCGCGGCGCAGCAGTTGAGGATGATCCGGGTCAGCTCCCAGCCGCCGCCCCGCGTGCCGGACAGGGGCGTGACGAACCCGGTCATCCGGATGGTGCGCCCCTTGATGGCCTGCCCGCGGTCCTCCCGCACCCGGCTGGTGAAGTCGGAGAGGGTCATGGGCAGGGGCGAGGTGGCGGGCAGCGGATCGAAGTCGCTGTCATGGGTGACGGTCTTCGCCGGCTGCCGGGCGGCGGTGTAGGCGCCGAGGGCGGGCGGGGCGTAGAGGAGCAGGCTGAGGGCGGGGAGGAGCAGCAGCCAGGAGACGCGGGGCAGGCCGGAGTGGTCGTGGGGTTCTTCGGTCCGCTCCGTCCTGTCGAGGGCGGCGCTCGTGATCCCCAGCAGGAGCAGGACGACCCCGGAGGCGATGAGCGGGAGCCGCATGCCCTCCTTGACGTAGCGCAGGCAGAGGTCGGTGAAGAGGGAGACGTGCAGCAGCCCGAGTCCGCAGAGGGCGAGCAGCCCCGCTTGGAGCGAGCGCTTCCCGACTCGTTTCACAGCAGCACCCCTCCGATCAGCGCGCTGCACGTGACGGCGACGACGACGGTCGCGGCGGAGAACCGTGCCGCGAAGGCCCGCCCGAAGGTCCCCGCCTGGAGGGCGATGAGCTTCAGGTCGACCATGGGCCCCACCACCATGAACGCCAGCCGCGCGACCGGCGGGAACCCGGTCAGCGAGGCGGCCAGGAAGGCGTCGGCCTCGGAGCACACGGCGAGCAGCACGGCGAGCCCGGCCAGGAAGAGCACGGACAGCCAGGGGGCGGTGGCGAAGGTGTCGAGCACGGAACGCGGGACGGCCACGTTGAAGGTGGCCGCGGCCATGGCGCCGAGCACGAGGAACCCGCCGGCGTGCAGGAAGTCGTGCTGGAACCCGCGCCGGAACTCGTCCCACCGGCTGTGCCCGTGCTGATGCCCGGTGTGCCGTACGGCGGGCCGCAGCCACTCGGCCCTCCCGAACCGGAGCCACAGCCAGCCCATGACGACGGCGGTGGCGAGGGAGGCGAGGAGCCGGGCGAGCACGATGGCGGGGTTCCCGGGGAACGCGATGGCGGTGGCCGTGAGGACGACGGGGTTGACGGCGGGCGCGGAGAGCAGGAACGCGAAGGCCGCGGCCGGGGTGACCCCGCGGCCGATGAGACTGTTGGCGACCGGAACGGAGGCACACTCGCACCCCGGCAGGACGACCCCCGCGACCCCGGCCACGGGTACGGCGAGCGCGGGCCGCCGGGGCAGGATCCTGTTGAACACCCCCTCCGGCACGAAGGCGTTGATCGCGCCGGACAGGGCCGTGCCGAGCAGCAGGAAGGGCAGGGCCTGCACGGTGACGGCCAGGCACACGGTCCGCCAGGCCTGCACGGCGGGGGCGTCGCCCCAGCGCCCGAGGAGGAAGAGCGCGCCGCCGGGGACGACGGCGGCGCCGAGGAGCAGGAGGGGCCAGTACCGGGGCGGTGCGGGGGTGCCCGCCTGCTCCCCGGCGCCGGCCGGACGGTCGTCCCCGACCAGCACAACCGCGTTCCGCATGCCGACTCCGTGTGTAGATGCCGGGACAGAAGATATCCAGATATGCGGACCGCGGGGCCGGCCCCCTCCTCGGCAGCCCTCCGCGCCTCACTTTTGTCACGTCCCGGCAGTACCGTGTCCCCCATGCGCCCCGACACGCCTGCCGAGAACGTCGACCACACCGCCGAAGCGGCACGCCTGGAGCGGACCGCCGGCCTGTACCCCGAGGACGCCGAGACCCTTCTCCTGCGGGCGGCGGCCCACCTGGAGCTGTCCGGCGACCGCCCCGCGGCGACCGCGCTCTACGACCGCCTGCTGACGTCCGCCGACGGGCTGGACAACCCCGCCCTGGTCCGCGCCCTGAAGGCGTCGAACTTGTGGGAGTACGGCCACGAGGCCGAGGCGAGGGCGATCATCGAGGGCATCCGCACGACGGCGCCCCGGGACCCGGCCCCGTGGGTGATCGTGGCGGAGGCCCTGGAGTCGCACGACGAACTGGAGGCGGCGGCGGAGACGTTCGGCGAGGCCGCTGACCTCCTGCTGCCGGACTCCCCGGAGGAACCCCCGCCCGCCACCCACCCCCTCCTCTACGGCCGCCACCGCGTCCGCCGCATGCTGGGCCTGCCGCACGACGACCGGGACACCCTCGCGGACACCCTGCACACGTCCCCGGTCTCCCTGGACGAACTCCACGACCCCAAACGCGTGTGGTCCCTGGGCTCGGACAACCCGGCGGAACTGGCGGCGGAGATCTCCCGCCTCCGCGCCGAACTGGGCGCCTACCGCGAGGCCCTCTCCCGCCCGTTCCCGGTGGCCGTCCTGCACTGGCCGGCCCCGGAACTCTCCGAGCTCCTCGCGGCGTACCCCACGCTGACCTCCGAGTACCCGTCCCACACCGAGCACCTGTCGACCATAGAGTCCTCCCTGCGCGAACTGTCCGCCTCGGGCACGGCCAACCTGGGCATCGTCACGGGCACGGTCCCGTCCTACGAGGCGTTCGCCGCCTCGGAGGGCACGTCCCCGTCGGACCCGACCCTGCTGCCCCAGTACGCGACGACCCTGGCCGCGCGGGGGCGGGCGGTGGCTTGGCCGCCGGGGAGGGGGGCGGGGTGTTGGTGTGGGTCGGGTGGGACCTACCAGGGGTGTCACGGGGTGGACTAGCGGCTCAACCACCACTCGCGGTGGTAACGAACGTAGTCCAGATGGATCTTGTGCTTCCGGTGCCGCTTGAGCTTCGGCCGCACGTCCACGCCGAAAGCGCCTGCCCGTACGACTATCGACCAGTCGTCCTCGATGACGATGGCGCCTATGTCTAGGCGGACGTGACAGTTCGGGCAGAGACAGAGGACGTTCGGCTCGACGTCGGGGCCCCTGTGGGGCTTACCCAGAGGTCGGATGTGGGCGCCTTCGCTGTACGGCTTGCCGTCCGGGCCGAGCAGGCGAAGGCCGCACACTTGGCACTCGCCGTCATGGAACCTCTTGACGTTCCGTATCACCGCGTCATCTCGGACCAGGCGCTGCACGCGAGCAGTCCGTGTCTCAGGAAACTTCTCGCTCGAGGCCGGCCCCTCCGCGGCGCCCTCTTCCTGCTCCTCGGACACCTTCGCGCTGTCTGAGGCGTCTACGTCTCCTCCTGGCACCTCCGCCTGTGCATCCAGCAAGTTGGCGATCTGCCGCTCCAGAGAGGTCGGGTCTTGCCGATCTTCAGGGAGGCGCTTCAGATCGAACTGGCAGATCTCGATGGGCGTGCCATCGGGTGCCGGTGAGCGCGCGATGGCGGTGCGAAGGTCCGTGACGAGGTACAGGCCGTCGTACCGGTAGAAGTCGATCGGCGAGTACCGCTGATCCCCCTTCCAGCCACGGATGACCCGAATGGGATGGCCGCGTTCGTAGCTGCGCTTCAAAGCGGCATTGTCCGCGTAGTCCCAGGACTGGCTGCGCCGGAGCCTTGGCACGCCCTCGACCTCGTACTTGTCCACATCTGGTGAGGCTCCTGTGTAGCGGATGCTGTGCCACTCGTCGTGATCGTCCTCGTACCCCCCGTGCAGGACGATGGCGTCCGCGACCCGACTGCGGTCCTTGTCGACGAGGGTCGAGATACCCCTGCGCGTGTCGCTGTGCAGGTAGTTGCGCTTCACCTGCACCCGCCGGTGAAACTCCGCCCCTGGAGCGATGCCCTCGATGTGACCGATCCTTCGTTCTCTCACGGCGCCATACTGAACGGAATCGATCACTTGTGTCACTCAAGATTCGCAACGTGACGCGAATACAGGCTGTCAGTGGTCCCTGTTACAACTAGTCCCTCCGCGAAGGGACCAAGGGGGCGGGCATGACACGGTCAGAGCAGACGCAGCCGGTGGCAGGTGTGTACGAGGAGCTCCTCACCCATCGACTGCAGAGCCGCTTGCAGCAGTTGGGTGCAGCCGGCTGGAGGACGGTGGATGCTGAGGTCGGCGAAGAGTCCACTCCGCACGTACTCGCCCGCCACATCGGCGAAGCGGTACGCATTCAGCTGAGCCAACTCCCGCATGACAAGCAGGTCAACGCAGCCAACGCAATCCTGCGCTCTGTGGTTTCCCACACTCCTCACCCCGAGCTGGGCGAGGTGGTCGACGCGATCGCTGATGGCCCTCGGCAATTGCTCGCGCTGGCCGAGCAGGAAGCGCCCGGGGTCTACGCCATGCGCCCACTGACCCCGTTGTCCGAGACAGCCCTGATCACCAACGCCCCGGACGACCCAAGCCTCGGCGCCGAACTGAGGGCGGAGTTGGCGACGGCGGACCGCATCGACCTGCTCTGCGCTTTCGTGAAGTGGTACGGCATCAGGGTCCTGGAGGACTCTCTTCGTGCGGCGAAGGAGCGCAAGGTTCCCATCCGGGTGATCACCACTACCTACATGGGCGCCACTGATCGGTTTGCCCTGGATCGTCTGGTCCGCGAGTTCGGCGCCGAAGTGAAGGTCAACTACGAAATCCGATCCACCCGACTGCATGCCAAGGCATGGCTGTTCCGCCGCAAGACCGGCTTCGATACGGCGTACGTCGGTAGCTCGAACCTCTCGAAGAGCGCGCTACTCGACGGCCTGGAGTGGAATGTACGGTTGGCGTCCGTTGCCACCCCCAAGGTGTTGGAGAAGTTCGAAGCGACCTTCGATGCCTACTGGGCCGACACTTCCTTCGAGACCTATGACCCCGATCGCGATGGTGATCGGCTCGCTGAGGCTCTGGCCCACGCAGGAGGCACGGGTAAGCCCGGCGAGCTGAAGATCAGCCTGTCCGGTCTCGCAGTGCACGCGCTCCCCCACCAAAAGGACATGCTGGAGCGGCTTCGCGTAGAGCGTGACATCCGAAACCGCCACCGCAACCTTCTGGTCGCCGCGACGGGGACGGGAAAGACGGTCATGGCAGCCCTGGACTACCGGAACCTCCGCGAGGCCTTCGGTCTCAGGCTCCCAAGACTGCTCTTCGTCGCCCACCGCAAGGAGATCCTGAAGCAGTCACTGCGGACATACCGCGAAGTGTTGGACGATGCCTCCTTCGGTGAGTTGCTCTTCAACGGCCAAGAGCCGCGCGACTGGATGCACGTGTTCGCCAGCGTGCAGTCACTCAACCTCCGCCGGTTGGAGCAGCTTGCACCCGACCACTTCGACATCATCGTCATCGACGAGTTCCACCACGCGACAGCGGACACGTACCGACGGGTGCTCGAGCACTTCCAACCCACCGAGCTCCTGGGTTTGACAGCCACTCCGGAACGGATGGATGGCCGCAATGTCCAGGACGAGTTCTTCGAAGGCCGTATCGCAGCAGAGCTGCGGCTCTGGGAGGCTCTCGAAAACGATCTGCTGTGCCCGTTCCACTACTTCGGACTGCCCGACGGCACCGATTTGACGACGGTGAGCTGGCGCTCGGGCAGCTACGAGCGCGACCAACTAGGCAGTCTCTACACAGGTGACCATGCACGCGCTCGTCTCGTCATCAAGCAGGTCCGAGACAAGATCTCCAACCCAGCTGCCATGCGCGCCCTCGGCTTCTGTGTGACCAAGGCACATGCGCGCTTCATGGCCGAGTGCTTCCGCCAGGCCGGGTTCCAAGCGGCACATCTCGACAGCGACTCGACTCCCGAGGCCCGTGAGCAAACCTTGCAGGACCTCAAGGCCGGCCGCATTCAGGTCATTTTCTCCGTAGACCTGTTCAACGAGGGGCTGGACATCCCCGATGTCGACACCTTGCTCCTACTCCGCCCCACCAACAGTGCGACCGTCTTCCTGCAACAGCTGGGACGCGGCCTGCGCCGCACGCCACACAAGCCTGTCCTCACCGTACTCGACTTCATTGGGCAGCACCGGGCAGAATTCCGCTTCGAAGAACAATTCCGCGCCCTGACGAACCTCTCTCGCAACCGCCTGGTCGACAATATCGAACGAGACTTTCCCCAGTTGCCATCGGGTTGCCAAATCATCCTCGAAGGCAAGTCGAAGGATCTCGTTCTCAACAACATTCGCACCCAACTAAAGGCCACGATCAATACCTTGGCCAAAGAGGTCCGGGCCTACAGCACACCTACGTTGGCGGAGTACCTACGTGAAAGCCGTCGCGAGATCCAAGAGCTGTACAAGAGTGACAGCTCTTGGACCAAGGTGCTGCGCAGGGCAGGGCAGATCGCGGAGCCTGCTCCACCCGGAGAAGAGGACCTCCTCAAGCGCGTCCACGCTTTCCTCCATGTCGACGACCCCGAACGCGCCAGGGCCTACCGTCGGCTCTTGCGGGACGACGCCCCTGACTACGACTCGCTGTCCCCCGTCGAGCAGGTGTACGCCCGCATGCTGTTCTTCAACCTCTGGGACAAGGCAGGTGGCTTTTCCAGCTATGGGGAAGGCCTTGCGTCCCTCCGTGACCAGCGTGCATTCCGCCGCGAACTGCGCGACGTCCTTTCGTACGTCATCGATCGGGCGGACCATTACCCCATCGCATTGGAAGGCCCCCTCAGCCACCTTCCATTGAAAATTCACAGCGCGTACAACCGTTCCGAAGTCTTGGCAGCCCTCGGGGTCGCGCGCCTGGGCGGCCAATTGCCAGGCGTCTTCAGTCAAGGTGTCACCTGGGTCGAAGACATCGCCACGGATGCGCTCCTCATCACTCTGGAGAAGAACGAACGGGACTTCTCTCCCAACGTGCGCTACAAGGATTACGCGATTAGCCCCACGCGCTTCCACTGGGAATCGCAGAACAGCACATCGGAGAACTCAACGACCGGACGGCGCTACCAACAACACCCTGAACGGGGAAGCCACGTCCTGCTGTTCCTGCGCCGCTACAAGGAGACCAGCATCAAGAAGGCTGCACCTTGGATGTTCCTGGGTCCCGCGACCTATGCGGAGCACTCGGGAAGCAAACCGATGGCGATCATCTGGGATCTCCATCACGATCTGCCAGCTGACGTGTGGACCTACTCCTCGATCGCCGCGGGGTAGACCACACAGCCCTTCCTGGGCGAGGCCGAAGGGGCGGTGGGCGTCGCAGGGGCTGGCGGCGCCCGGGGTCCGCGTGGGGTCTATGCCGTCGCCGCCAGATCCGCCCGCCCGAACAGCAGCGCGTACCCCGGCGGGAGTTGCGCCAGGACGCGGGTGGTCAGCGACTCGCCGACGTGGGTCGACAGGACGCTCAGGACCGAGCTGACGTCCCAGCGGGCCGTCGCGGGGGTCGAGCCCTCTATGCGGGTGGCCACCGACTCCACGAACTCGCGGGCCGTCAACGGGTGGGTCGCGGGGATCTGGGAAGCGATGACGCGGCCTGCCTCCCGGGGGAGGGCCTGGGCCAGGGCCACGCGTTCGTCGCCGGTGACGTGGCCGCCGAGGGCCGACAGGACGATGCGGGTGACGCGTTCCGCCTCCACCCTCGTCGGGTACTGGCCCGCGTCACGCACCGCCTCGGTCAGCTTCAGCCAGTCGGCGGCCTCCGGCTCCTCCTTGACGCGCGGGCGCAGGGACGGGGTGGGGATGGTGGTTCTGGGCTGCGGGGTCGTCACGGTCATCGTGCTGGCTCCTCTTCCGGGACGCTTCGGGGCACCGGAAGCCCGGTACCCCGTAATTCAGCGGGCATGGGCGGGAGTTCGGCCAATGTGCGGCATGGGTCGCTTGGGCTGCATGGGCCGCTTGGGGGAGCATGGGCCGCTCGGGCTGCATCGGCCGCCTGGACCGCGTCGGCCTCTTGGGCCGCGTGCGCCGCATGGGCCTGCCGTGCGCTCTGGTGCCCCGCCTGCCGGCCTGGCATGCGGGGCACATGGTCGTCACGCGTCGCGAGCGGCCGCGCACCCTGCCCGGCACACGGCCTGGGCGGCGATTTTCAGCCGCTGATCCGGCGGTCTCAGCCCCCGATCTCCTTGCGGTCGCCGCCCCCGCCGGTGATCTGGATGCGGCGCGGCTTGGCCTGTTCGGCCACCGGGATGCGCAGGGTCAGGACGCCGGCCTCGTACGAGGCGTCGATGCGGTCCGTGTCGAGCGTCTCGCCCAGGAACAGCTGGCGGGTGAACGTACCCGTGGGCCGTTCGGCGACCAGCATCTCCGCGTCCTCGGGAGCGGGGTTGCGGCGCTCCGCGCGGACGTTGAGGACGTTGCGCTCGACGTCGAGTTCGATCGTCTCCGGGTCGATCCCGGGAAGGTCGAAGTGGACCAGGAACTCGTCTCCGGAACGGTACGCGTCCATCGGCATCGCGGACGGGCGGGTGTTCGCGCCGAAGAGCTGCTGCGTGAGCCGGTCGAAATCCCGGAACGGGTCCGTACGCATGAGCATCACAGGTCACTCCTTCCATCAGGGGCTGGGGTGCGATGCCCTACGGCTTCTTATATAACTCTCCGCCGGAAACTTGACAAGCGTCGACTCAGGTTGGGCCCAGGTGTGGCTCGCCCGCCCCGCTCGCGCGTCGCCCTCGGGCCGGCGTTAGCCTCGGGCCAGACCCAACGGCACGGAAAACGGACACGAGGAGGCCACCATGGCCGGAGTTCCCAGCGCGGTCGTCGCCGCCACCGGGCTCGTCGGCGGTTACGGCGTCGCCCGCTGGACCCGGAAGCGTCAGCTCGGCGGGGCCGTCCTGGCCGTCGCCGGCGCCGCGGCGGCCCAGCAGTGGCGCACCCGGGCCGGCGGGAAGGCCGCGGGCGCGCTGACCGCCGCCTACGTCGCCGCGTTCGCCGGGTCCCACCCCCTGGCCAAGAAGATCGGCGCCTGGCCGTCCGTCCTCGGTGTCGCGGGTGCCGTCGCCGTCGCCTCTTGGGCCGTCGCCGACCGCAAGGCCTGACCCGGCCCCCAGGCCTGACCCGGCCCGCGGTACGTCACACCCCCTCCCCCGCCCGGAACGCCCTCCGGTACGCCTGCGGGCTCGTCCCCACCACCTTGCGGAACCGTTCCCGGAACGCCGTCGGTGAGCCGAAGCCCGTCTGGACGGCGATGCGCTCCACCGGGTACGCGGTGGTCTCCAGCAGGTACTGGGCCCGTCGCACCCGCGCCCGGTGCAGCCACTGGAGGGGCGTCGTACCGGTCTGCTCCCGGAACCGGCGGTTGAGGGTACGGGTGCTCATGCCGGCCTTCGCCGCGATCTCGGCCAGTGTCAGATCCTGTTCGCAGTGGTCATCCAGCCAGGCCAGCAGGGGCTCCAGGGTGGTGCCGGCCGGGGCCGGGGGCAGGTCGTGGACGATGAACTGGGCCTGCCCGCCCTCCCGTTCCAGCGGCATCACGCTCAGCCGGGCCGCATGCGCGGCGACCGCCGAGCCGAAGTCCCTGCGGATCATGTGCAGGCACATGTCGAGGGCCGCCGCGGCGCCCGCCGACGTCAGGAACTGGCCGTTGTCGACGTACAGGACGTTCGGGTCCACCCTCACCGCGGGGTGGCGCCGGGCCAGGTCCGCGGCCGCGACCCAGTGCGTCGTCGCGCGCAGTCCGTCCAGCAGGCCCGTCGCCGCGAGGAGGAACGCGCCCACGCAGATCGACGCGATCCGGGTGCCGTTCGCCGCCGCCGCGCGCAGGGCCTCGGCGACCCCGGGCGGCAGCGCCTCGGGGGGCCGCGCCACCCCGGGCAGGATGATCGTGTCCGCCTCCGCCAGCGCCTGGAGGCCGTACGGCGCCCGGACCGTGAAGGCTCCCGCGTCCACCTCCTCCCGCACCGAGCAGACCCGTACCCGGTACGGCTCCCGGCCGTCGGGCAGCCGCGCCCGGCCGAAGGCGTCGATGGGTGCGGAGAGATCGAACGGGATGACGCCGTCCAGCGCCAGTACGGCCACCGTGTGCATGGCAGGAAGGTAGCGTACGACGGGTTGTCGCCAACCGGGCCGTGCCCTTACCGACCTTGCCATCCCCGCCGACCAGGGATCGGCGACGGCAAAGTGCGCCGGTCCACCGGGCCGGCGCCCTCTGGCGAGAATCCGTTGGGCACTGGCAATCCCGCCACTTCTGTGGCACACCCGCGCCCTCTAGCGTCCCCCCGTGACCAAGTTCCTGCTCTCCGTCCACGTCATCGCCGCGATCCTCGCCATCGGACCCGTCGCCGTCGCCGCCAGCATGTTCCCGCCCGCCGCCCGCCGCGCCCTGGCCACCGGGCCCGGCGACGACGCCGGCCACGGTGACGGCGACCCCACCGGCACCCTGCGCCTGCTGCACCGCATCTGCCGTGTCTACGCCGTCGTCGGTGTCGTCGTCCCCGTCTTCGGGTTCGCCACCGCGAGCGAGATGGGCGTGCTCGGCAGCGCCTGGCTGATCGTGTCGATCGCCCTCACCGCCCTCGCGGCCCTCGTCCTCGCGGCACTGGTGCTGCCCGCCCAGTCCGCGCTCCTCGAAGGAAGCGCGGGCGCTGGGCGGGCCGCGCGGCTCGGCATGGTCACCGGGCTGTTCAACCTGCTGTGGGCCGCGGTGACCGTCCTGATGATCGTCCGGCCCGGCTCCACGACCGGCGCCTGACGGTCACCCGCCCGGCTCCACGACCGGCGCCTGACGCTCACCCGCCCCACTCCGGACCGGCGCCCAGCCGTGGAATCCCCGCCCTCACCCCCGGCCCTCACGGCCTGCTGGCCGCCGGCGGTGCCGTCGGGCCGTGGCCCTGCGAACCCGGTGTACCCGTCGACGGCCGGGTGCCCTGGGCCGCGGCCTTGGCCCGGCCGGCCACCGCCGTCAGCGGGCGGGCGATGTCCTCCAGGGAGCGGCGCTCGGCCCGTACCGCCAGGAACGCGGCGACCAGCCCGGCCGCGCACATCAGCGCCGCGCCGATGCAGAAGGCGAGGACCGTGTCGCCGACCCGGCCCGTGCCCGTCAGGTCGGCGAACAGCAGCGGACCGCTGATGCCGCCGGCCGCGGTGCCGAGGGCGTAGAAGAACGCGATGGACATCGCCCGCGTCTCCATCGGGAAGATCTCCGACACCGTGAGGTAGGCGCTGGAGGCGCCCGCCGAGGCGAAGAACAGCACCGCGCACCAGCAGGCGGTCAGCGTGCCCGCGCTCAGCGAGCCCCGGTCGAACAGCCAGGCCGTGGCGAACAGCAGCACACCCGACAGCAGGTACGTCGAGGAGATCATCACCCGCCGGCCGACCGTGTCGAAGAGCTTGCCCAGCAGCAGCGGACCGCAGAAGTTGCCGACCGCGATCACCGCGAAGTAGTAGCCGGTGTGACCGGAGGGCACGTCGAAGAACTTGGTCAGGATCGCGCCGAAGCCGAAGGTGATCGCGTTGTACAGGAACGCCTGGCCGATGAAGAGGGAGAAGCCGAGCACCGCCCGCCTGCGGTAACGGCCGAAGACCGTGCGGGCGATCTCCATGAAGGACACGCTCTTGCGCTGGTGGATCTCCAGCTCGCCCTCGGCCGCGGGGAGGGGCTCCCCCCGCTCCTCCTCCACCCGGCGTTCGATGCCGGAGACGATCTCCTCCGCCTCCCGGTCCCTGCCGTGGATCAGCAGCCACCGCGGACTCTCCGGCACATGCCGCCGTACGAGCAGGATGACCAGGGCGAGGACGGTGCCGAGCGCGAACGTCAGGCGCCAGCCGACGTCCTTCGCCAGCAGCCCCGTGTCCAGCGCGACGATCGACAGCAGGGAGCCGCCGACCGCGCCCAGCCAGAAGCTGCCGTTGATGATCAGGTCGACCCGGCCGCGGTAGTTCGCCGGGATCAGCTCGTCGATCGCGGAGTTGATGGCCGCGTACTCACCGCCGATGCCGAAACCGGTCAGGAAGCGGAACAGGAAGAACCACCAGGCCTCCCAGGAGACGGCCGTGAGCGCCGTCGCCGCGAGGTACACCGCCAGGGTGATCATGAAGAGGTTCTTGCGGCCGAAACGGTCGGTCAGCCGGCCCCAGAACAGGGCACCCACGCAGGCGCCCGCCACATACAGCGCGGCGGCGACACCGGTGACCTGACCGGAACTGATAGAAAGACCGCTGCCCGGCTCCGACAACCGGCTGGCGATGTTGCCGACGACCGTGACCTCCAGGCCGTCCAGGATCCACACGGTCCCCAGCCCGATGACGATCGTCCAGTGCCACCGGGACCAGGGCAGGCGGTCGAGCCGGGCGGGGATGTCGGTGGTGAGGGTCCGGCCGGTGCCGGCCTCGGCTGTGCTCATGGGCGCTCCCTCCACGTCCGAAGGACGCAATACCGGGTGCCCTGGCCTGCGCGGAACAGTCCGGTCAGGCCCCCAGCCAGCGCGAGAGGGTGTAGATCACCAACCCGGCCAGGGAACCCACCACCGTGCCGTTGATGCGGATGAACTGCAGGTCCCGGCCGATGTGCGCCTCGATCTTGCGGGTCGTGTGCTCGGGGTCCCAGCTCGCCACCGTGTCCGTGATCAACGAGGTGATCTCCGCGCGGTACGTCGTCACGACGTGCACCGCGGCGCCCTCCACCCAGCTGTCGACCTTGTCCTGCACCTTCGGCTCGGTCGCCATCCGCGCACCCAGCGACAGCAGCGCCGCCCGCACCCGCGTCCGCAGCTCGCTGCGCTCGTCCTCCGCCGCCGCCACGATCATCGACCGTACGGCCGTCCACACCGACGCGATCAGATCCTGCACCTCGCCCCGGCCCAGCACCTCGCCCTTCAGCCGCTCCACCCGCGCCCGGGTGTCCGTGTCGGACTGGAGATCTGAGGCGAAGTCGCTAAGGAAACGGTCCAGCGCGCCACGCGCCGGATGCGAGGGCATGTCCCGCATCTCCGTCACGAACCGCAACAGCTCCTTGTAGACCCGCTCGCCCACCTTCCGGTCCACGAACCGCGGCGTCCAGCCCGGCGCACCCCCCTCCACCGCCACCATCACGTCGTCCCGGTGCAGCACCAGCCAGTCGTGCGCCCGGGCCACCACCAGGTCCACCACCCGCCGGTGCCCGCCGTCGGCGACGATCCGCTCCAGCGTCTTGCCGATGCCCGGCGCGATCTCCTGCGCGTTGGCCCGCCGGGTGATCGCCTCACCGACCACCGCCTGCACATCGGAGTCCCGCAGCACCGTCAGCGCGCCCCGCAGCGCCGTCGCCAGCTCCGCCGTCACCCGGTCCGCGTGCTCCGGCTCGGCCAGCCAGGCCCCCAGCCGGCTGCCGATGCCCACCGCCCGCAGCCGCTGCCGCACCACGTCCCCGGAGAGGAAGTTCTCACCGACGAACTCGCCCAGCGACACACCCAGCTGGTCCTTCTTCGTGGGGATGATCGCGGTGTGCGGGATGGGCAGCCCCAGCGGGTGCCGGAAGAGAGCCGTCACCGCGAACCAGTCGGCGAGCGCACCGACCATGCCCGCCTCGGCCGCCGCCGCCACATAGTCCGTCCACGCCCCGGCACCCGCGTTCCCGGCCACCTTCGCCAGCACGTAGACCACCGCGACGAACAGCAGCATGCCCGTCGCCGTGGCCTTCATCCGGCGCACCCCGCGCCGGCGCTCCTCGTCGGCCGGGGTGAACGCCGTCATCGTCTTGTACGACGCGACCTGCCCCGGTGTTCCCGTCTCGCTAGGTTCCATCAGCTCCACCCGTTCGGTGATCCCGCACACAATTGTCCCTTCCTGCCCGACTCCCGGAACGAAACAGGAGTTCCCGGCGTCTGTCTGAAGGGTTGTCGTGGCAGGGTCCTGTCACATCACCCCGGCCCATGACCCATCATGGGTGAGAAAGATCGGAGCCCCCGGCTCCCATCTGTCGAGGAGAACAACACAAGCGTGACCAAGCGTCATGGTTATGCCGTCCTGAGCGCGCTCGTCGCGCTGGTCGTGGCCCTGTCCGCCGCCCTGTACCTCACCGTCGCCGCCGACGACGGCACCCCCCGCGACACCCTCGGTGACAACCGCCCGCACCGCGACTCCCACGCCGCCCCCGCCTCCACCGGCACCTGGGTCGGCGCCTGGGCCACCGCCCCCGTCGGCGGCGAACCCGGCACCGAGACGGCCGGCCTCGCGGGCCGCTCCGTCCGCAACGTCGTGCACACCAGCGCCGGCGGTACGAGTGCCCGCGTCACGCTGTCCAATCTGTACGGCCAGTCCGCCCTCACCATCAGCCACGCCTCCCTCGCCCTCTCCCTGGGCGACGGCAGCGCGGCCGCCGCCGCGGAAACGATGCGGCGCCTCACCTTCAACGGCGCCCCCGGCGTCGTCATACCCGCCGGCGCACAAGCCGTCAGCGACGCCGTGCACCTCACCCTCCCGCACGACACCGACGTCCTGATCACCACCTACTCCCCCACCCCCTCAGGACCGGTCACCTATCACCCGCGCGCCCGGCAGATCTCCTACGTCGCCACCGGCGACCGCACCGAGGACACCACCGGCACCCCGTACACCGGACAGACCCCGTACTGGCGGTACGTGACGGCCCTCGACGTGCTCAGCAACGAGGCCACCGGCACCGTCGTCGTCTTCGGTGACTCCATCACCGACGGCGTCACCTCCACCACCGGCGCCAACCACCGCTGGCCCGACATCCTCTCCGGCCGGCTGCGCAGCGCCCTGCAAAACGGACGGGAGCTGCCCCGCTACAGCGTCGTCAACGAGGGCATCAGCGGCAACCAGGTCCTCGCCGACGGCCTCGGCCGGCCCGCCGAGAACCAGAGCGGCCTCGACCGCTTCGGCCGCGACGCCCTCGACCGCCCCAACGTCAAGGTCGTCGTCATCGACCTCGGCATCAACGACATCCTGCGCAACCCCCGGCTCGCCGACCCCGACCGCATCGCCACCGGCCTGCGCACCCTCGTCCGCCAGGCCCACGCCCGCGGCCTGAAGGTCATCGGCGCCACCCTCATGCCGTTCAAGGGCCACCACGGCTACACCCCCGCCCGGGAAGCCGTACGCCAACAGGTCAACGCGCGGATCCGCGCCGGCGGGGTCTACGACGCGGTCGTCGACTTCGACAAGACGCTCCGGGACCCCTACGACCCGCGCCGGCTGCGCCCCGAGTACGACTCCGGCGACCACCTGCACCCCAGCGACCTGGGCTACCGCACCATGGCCGAGGTCTTCGACCTCGGCACCCTGAAGGGCGCGGGGCAGGCGGAGCTGTGACCGGGCGGCGAGGAATACTGGCGGACATGACCCGCTTGATCCTCGCCACCCGCAACGCCGGAAAGATCACCGAGCTGAGGGCGATCCTCGCCGAAGCCGGACTCCCCCACGAGCTCATCGGCGCGGACGCCTTCCCGGACGTCCCCGACGTCAAGGAGACCGGCGTCACCTTCGCCGAGAACGCCCTGCTCAAGGCACACGCCCTCGCCCAGGCCACCGGCCTGCCCGCCGTCGCCGACGACTCCGGCCTGTGCGTCGACGTCCTGGGCGGCTCCCCCGGCATCTTCTCCGCCCGCTGGGCCGGCCGCCACGGCGACGACACGGCCAACCTGGACCTGCTGCTGGCCCAGCTCTCGGACATCGCCGAGGAGCACCGGGGCGCCCACTTCGCCTGCGCGGCGGCGCTCGCCCTGCCGGACGGCACGGAGCGGGTGGTGGAGGGACAGCTGCCCGGCACCCTGCGGCACGCCCCGGCCGGCACGAACGGCTTCGGCTACGACCCGATCCTCCAGCCGGACGGCGAGACGCGCACGTGCGCCGAGCTGAGCCCGGAGGAGAAGAACGCGATCAGCCACCGGGGGAAGGCGTTCCGGGCGCTGGTGCCGGTGGTGCGGGAGCTGTTGGGCTGAGCCCACAGAAACGGCCTGCGAGTCACCTTTCGATTCGCAGGCCGTTGCCGTGCGGCGGAAGGGATTCGAACCCTCAAGCCCGATCAGGGGCCACAGATCCTAAGTCTGCTGCGTCGCCATTGCGCCACCGCCGCTAGCCGCTGCCATCGTACCGGGAGTTGCTCAGCGCCTTCCGCCGCCCCTGCACCAGGTGCTCGTGATCGCATGGCAGTTGGGGCACAGCAGCCGCAGGTTCTCCCGCCGGTTGTCGCACCGGTCCCCGTTGACGTGGTCGATCTCCAGCGTCATCGGCATGCCCCGCCACTCAGGGCCGACCCCGCACCCGGCGCACCGTTCAGGAACGCCCACTTCACGGAGCGCACGCCGAAGGCGTTCGGTCGCGATACGGTGCTCGCCCTCGTGCCGCACCAGGACGGCTTCCGGCCGCTTGGCATTCGTGCCCGGCTTGCCTCGCTGATGTGCCTGGCCGAGGAAGTGGGCGGTACAGAGGCCGTCCTCGGCGATCCACTCGCGGAGCATCGCGCGTTGCCCACCGTTGTTCGGACGACCGATGCGACGAAGCACCTCCGCGATGGATGCCGACTCGTGGACCACCGTCCGCAGGACGTCCGGCGCGGGTCTCGCTCGCCTGCCAACGGGAGAGAAGTGCGAGACGTCGATGCCGAAGTGGGCGAATCTTTCCATGAGGTAGGCACGCAGCCGGCCGTACGGCCGGGTGCCGAAGAAGGCGATGACCTCGTCGATGTCCGAGCACTGCGCGGCGGCTTGGCCCAATCGCTCGCGGCTGTACTGCACTCCGCTGCTCATCCGGCACCTGCCCTTGCACGGCCCTTCCCGCGCCCTCGGTAGGTGTCGGTCGTCGAATGGCAGTTGGGACAGAGGAGCCGCAGGTTGTCGGCGCGGTTGTTGCGCCAGTCGCCGTCGATGTGATCGACCTCCAGCGGGAGCGGTTCGCCACGCCAGACCGGCTCGATACCGCACAGGGCACAGCGCTCCTGCACGCCCAGCTCGTTCAGGGCCCTCTTGAGTCGCCGGCTCGGGATACGCCGGGCATGAGCCGACCTGTCCTCGACGAGGATCTCCTCGGGGGGCCGGCGGCGCTGGTTGTCCCTCATCCGCTCGGTTCGGACCACGGGCGTGAAATGCGAGGTGTCGATGCCGTAGGCCTTGATCCGTCGGGCGATGTTGGCCTGGTGACCGCCGACGGAGTCGAGCCCGAGCCGACGCACGACCTCGTTGACGCTCGCGGACACCGCGACGACCGGCTCAAGGATCTCGCGCGTCCACTTCAACCCCTCCGGCTCGAAATGAGACGTGTCGACACCGAGCTTCTTCATCCGCCGCCTGATGTAGTCCCGCCTCGAACTCCCCGGATCCACCCCCAGCCTCTCCAGCGCCTCCGACAACGTTCTCGCCCCGCGCGTCGCCGTCTCCAGCCGTTCCTTCGTGTATGCGCCGGCCCCCATCGAGCCCCCTCCGATCCGGGCGCGCGTTCGCTGCCCGTACGGAGTAACGAACCGGTTATCGGACAGTCACGCCCGGACCGATGGGAAACGGCCCGCGCCGGGGGCTTCCCGGGGCGGGCCGTTCGTGCGGTGGGCGGGGTCAGATGCCCAGGTCCTTGATGATCTTCGCCACGTGGCCGGTGGCGCGGACGTTGTACAGGGCCCGTTCGACCTTGCCCTCCTCGTCCACGACGATCGTGGAGCGGATGACACCCAGGTAGGTCTTGCCGTAGTTCTTCTTCTCGCCGTAGGCGCCGTACGCCTCGGTGACCTTCTTGTCCGGGTCGGCGAGCAGGGTGACCCTCAGGGACTCCTTCTCGCGGAACTTGGCCAGCTTCTCCGGGCTGTCGGGGCTGATGCCGATGACGTCGTAGCCGGCGCCGGCCAGCAGTTCCAGGTTGTCCGTGAAGTCACAGGCCTGCTTGGTGCAGCCTGGGGTCAGCGCGGCCGGGTAGAAGTAGACGATGACCTTGCGGCCCTTGCGGTCCGAGAGGGACACCTCGGTGCCGTCGGCGTCGGGGAGGGTGAAGGCGGGGGCCACGTCCCCCGGCTGGAGTCGCTCGCTCATCGGGCCAGCCTAACCGGGGGGCCTTGCGGTGCGGCGCCGCCCAGAGCTGACAAACTGTCCGGAACAGCATCAGCAGACTTCGGAGGCCGTACGGTGGCGGACACGTCGGACACCAGAACCCCGGCGCAGATCGAGGCGGACATCAAGCGCCGCCGTGAAGTGCTGGCCGAGACGCTCGACGAGATCGGGGTGCGGGTGCATCCGAAGACCATCGTCGGCGATGCGAAGGCCAAGGCCGTCGCCCATGTCGACCACACGGTCGGACGGGCGTACGTGCAGGTCAACCGTGTCGTGAGCGAGGTACGGGCACAGTTCGTGAATGATCAGGGGGCACCGCGCCTGGAGCGGGTGGTGCCCGTCGCGCTCGTCGTCGTGGGGGTCGTGGGGCTGCTCGCCCTCGGGGCCCGGCGGCGCAGGGACTGACCGGGACAGGTAGGTTCGAGCCGTGAGCGCCAACAGAAACGAGCACAGCACACCCCACCACGACAAGCTGCCCATCCGGATGCTGCACGACCGGGTTCTCGTGCGGCAGGAGACCGGTGAGGGCGAGCGGCGGTCGGGGGGCGGCATTCTGATTCCCGCCACCGCGGCGGTCGGCCGGCGGCTGGCCTGGGCCGAGGTCGTCGCCGTCGGCCAGAACGTACGGACGGTGGAGCCCGGGGACCGTGTCCTGTTCGACCCGGAGGACCGGGCGGAGGTGGAGGTGCGGGGCGTGGCGTACGTCCTCATGCGCGAGCGTGACCTGCATGCCGTCGCCGCGGACCGGTTCGAGGGGTCGGAGGACTCCACGGGGCTGTACCTGTAGGACGGGCTGTACCTGGAGGACAGGGAGCGAGAGGGCCGGTGACCATCGTCACCGGCCCTCTTTGCCGTGCTTTTGCTATGTTCGGAAGGAGCCCGACGAGACGCGCCGTACCGGGTCGAAGGCAAAGACGACGCACCTGGAACGACCCGTGGGAAAGTCGCCGCGTCTCGGAGGTGCCGTCATGGCCTGGGTTCTGCTCGTCGTCGCCGGTCTGCTGGAAGTGGGCTGGTCGATCGGGATGAAGTACAGCGAGGGGTTCACCCGGCCCGTCCCCAGTCTGTTCACCGGCGCGGGCATCGTCGCGAGCATGGTCCTGCTGTCGTACGCCGCGAAGTCCCTGCCCATCGGTACGGCGTACGGGGTGTGGGTGGGTATCGGCGCGGCCGGTGCGGCGGTGCTCGGCATGGTGGTGCTGGGTGAGCCGGTCACCGCCGCCCGGATCTTCTTCGTGTGCCTGCTGCTGGTCGCCGTGGTGGGGCTGAAGGCGACCAGCGGTCACTGAGGCGTCAGGGGTGACGACGCCAGTGGTTACGACGTCAGGCGTCAGGCGTCAGGTGCCGGTGAAGCCTCCCGGGCCCCCGTCCGCCCCGGTGGTGCCGCCGCCCGGTGTACCGCCCGCGGCGGTCCCGCCGCCGGTGGGCGTGCCTCCGCCGGTCGTGTCCCCGCCGCCGGTGGTGGCGCCGCCGTCCGTGGTGGTCCCTCCGCCGGTCGGGGTGCCGCCGCCGGTGGTGGCGCCCCCGTCCGTGGTCGTGCCGCCGTCGGTCGGGGTGCCGCCGCCCGTGGTGCCGCCGTTCGTCGGGGTGCCGCCGCCGGTGGTGCCGCCGTTGGTCGGGGTGGCCCCGCCGGTGGTGCCGCCGGCCGTGGGGGTGGCGGTGGCGCCGCCGGCGTTGCCGCCGCCGTCGGTGCCGGGCTGGGCGGTGCTGGTGGCGGGCGGCTCCTGGACCTGGTCGGCGCCCCGCTGGAGCTGCAGGTCGAACTTGCTCACCGGCTTGCCCTGCAGCGCGTCGTGCGTGTACTGCGCCCAGATCTGGGTGGGCGGGCCGCCGCCGTTCATACGCTGCTGGCCGAGCGCCCCGTACAGCGGCTGGTGCTTGGCCGTCACCGGGTCCTGGCCCATGACGGAGACCACCGTGGCCAGCTCCGGGGTGTAGCCGGCGAACCAGGCGGCGGTGTCGCTCTCGGCGGTACCGGTCTTGCCGGCCGCCGGACGGCCCGCGGCCTGGGCGGCCGTGGCGGTGCCGCTCTCGACCACGCTCTGCAGGACCGAGGTCGTGGTGTCGGCGGCCTCCCGGCTGACGGCCTGCTTGGCCGGCTGCTCGGGCAGCTTGACCGCGTCGGTGCCGTCCTTGGTGATCTTCTCGACCAGGGTGTACGTGCCGTGCTTGCCGTGGTTGGCGAGCGTGGCGTAGGCCTCCGCCATGTCCAGGACGCTGGCGGTGGCGGTGCCGAGGGCGATGGACGGGTACGGCTGGAGGTCCGGGGTGCCGGAGGGGATGCCCAGGTCGATCGCGGTCTGCTTGACCTTGGCGGGGCCGACGTCGACGGCCATCTGCGCGTAGACCGAGTTCACCGACGCGTCGGTGGCCTTGCGGACGGTGATCGGGCCGTACGACTTCTGGTCCTCGTTCTCGGGGGCGTAGGCGCCGCCGTTCCAGCCCTGGACGGGGCGCTGGTTGGTGCCGTCGTAGACCGTGTTCGGGGTGATGGCGCGGCCGTCCTGGGTGGTGGACCCGTTCTCCACGGCGGAGGTGAACACGAACGGCTTGAACGTGGAGCCGACCTGGAAGTCACCGCGGGTGGCGCCGTTGGTGTACTGCTTCACGTAGTCGATGCCGCCGTACATCGCGACGACCTTGCCCGTCTTGGGGTCGACGGAGGCGCCGCCGGCCCGGACGTAGGTGTCCGCCTTGCGGTTCTTCTTGTCCAGCTTGGACATCAGCTGGTCGTCGACCGCCTTGACGAAGGCGTCCTGCCGGTCCTTCTGGATGGTGGTGGTGATGCGGTAGCCGCCGGCCGTGAGGTGGTCGGAGTCGATGATGTTGTTGGCGGTGAGGTACTGCTTGACCGCCTCCACGAGGTAGCCGCGCTGGCCGGACATGCCGGTGGAGACCGTCTGCTCCTTCGGCATCGGGAACTTCATGCCGGCGCGCTTGGACTCGCTGAGCCAGCCCTTGGTGACCATGCCGTCCAGGACGTAGTTCCAGCGGGCGACGGCCGCCTTGCGGTTCTCCGGGTGGGCGACGACGTCGTACTCGCTGGGCGCGTTGACGAGCGCGGCGAGGTAGGCGGCGCGGGCCGGGTCGAGGTCGGCGGCGTCGCGGCCGTAGTAGGCCTGGGACGCGGCCTGGATGCCGTAGGCGTTGCGGCCGAAGTAGCTGGTGTTGAGGTAGCCCTCCAGGATCTCGTCCTTGGACTTGTTCCGGTCGAGCTTGATGGCGATGAAGAACTCCTTGGCCTTGCGGGTGACCGTCTGTTCCTGGGCCAGGTAGTAGTTCTTCACGTACTGCTGGGTGATCGTCGAGCCGGACTGCTTGCCCTTGCCGGTCGCGGTGTTCCAGCCGGCCCGGAGCATCGCCTTGGGGTCGATGGCGGACTCGGTGTAGAAGTCGCGGTCCTCGGCGGCCAGTACGGCGTGCTGGGCGTCCTTGGAGACCTGGGCGAGGGTGACGTTCTCGCGGTTGACCTCGCCGTCGCGGGCCAGCTGCGAGCCGTCGGCGTACAGGAAGACGTTGCTCTGCTTGGTCGCGAACGCGTTGGCCGGCGGGATCTTCACCAGGGAGTACCCGACGAAGAACAGGCCGACGAGCAGCAGTACGCCGACGAAGAAGGTGCCGAGCAGCATGCGCCAGGTGGGGATGATCCGCCGCCAGCCGGTCCGCTTGGGCCGCTTGCCCTTCTTGCCCTTCTTGCCCTTGCCGCCGGCGGTCTCACCGTCGGTGGCGGGGAGGGTGGTGGTGAGGGCTCCGGTGGCGTTCTGGGGATCGGTGCCGGGGCCGGCGGCCGGGGCGGCTGCGGCGCCGGTCGCCGACGCGGCGGCGGGTTTGGCGGCCTGGGCGCCGGCTGCCGCTCCGGCGCCGGCTCCCGCCGCGGCGGTGCCGGCCGCGCGGGCGGCGCGGGCGGCCCGGGCGGCGGCCGGGGAGGAGGGAGCGGCGGCACCGGACGCCTGGGCGGCGCGGTTCTCGCCGCCGGGACGGGGCACGGTGGGGGGAGGGGTACTGCGGGTGGGGTCCGGCTCACCGGCGGGCTCACCGGAGCGGGGCGCGTTGACCCGCCGGAGCACCTGCGTGGTCTCGGGCGCGGGGGCGGAGTCGGCCTCCTGCCGGGCGCCGGAACGCGGTTCGCGGGGCGGGGTGACACGGCGGAGCACCTGGGTGCTCTCGGCGGGCGGCTCCTGCCCGGAGCCGCCCGGCTTCCCGCCGCCGGCGGACGCGCCCCCGGCGGCGCGGGCACCCCTGTCACCGTCGGCAGCCGCGGCCGCGCCGGACACCGGCCCGTCGCCGGAGTCCGCGCGCCGGCCGGGCACCGGAGCGCGACCGGGCTCCGAGCCGCGGCCGGACGCCACGCCGGCACCCCCGGCCGACGGCCCCCCGGACACCGGGCCACGCCCGGACTCCGACCCACCGCCGGACGTCCGGCCAGACCCGTCCTGCGAACCCCGCCCGGCGGCCGGGCCGCCGTCGGCTCCCTGCTCACGTCCGGTTGCCGAACCACGACCAGGTGCCGGGGCACGGCCCGACTCCGAGCCGTCGCCGGACACCGGGCCACGGCCGGCGGCCGGGCCACCGGCAGCTTCCCGCCCACGCCCCGATTCCGCGGCACGCCCCGTCGCCGGGCCGCTCCCGGACGCCGGCCCACGGCCGGACCCCGAGCCGTCGCCGGACACCGGGCCACGGCCAGGCGCCCCGGAGGCTGTGCTTCCGGCGGTTCCCGCGGCACCCGTCTGTTCCGTGCGGGCGCGGGCCGCCTGGCGGGCTCGGGCGATGGACGCCGTCCGGTCCCGGTCCTGTTCGGCTGGGTCCCCGGGGCGGGAGTCGTCCTGGGAGGACGTGCCCGGCCCGCCGGTGCGGTTCCGGGACGCCGGGCCCGGCGTGCCGGAGCCGGGGCGGGCCGGGGAGTCCGCCGGGCCGTTGCCGGTCCCGGCCGTCCGGCCCGCGCCTCGCTCAGCCGCCTCCGGGCCACCCGCACCGGCGCCACGGGTGCCGTCGGCCCCCCGCTCGCCGCGCTGCGGCTCCCCCGCGCTCCCGGCCCGACCGGCGCCCGGGAACCCCTCGGCGCCCTCGGCCCCGTCAGCACGCCCGGCCCGCCCGGCGCTCTCGGCGCGCCCGGCACCTCCACGGCTGCCGGTGTCCCCGGCGCCCTTCGACGCACCCTCACCGTCCCGGGCGCCCCCGGCACTCACACCACCGTCACGGCCCTCGGGCCCCCCGGCGCGTGCGCTGGTGTCGCTCCTGGTGCCCTCCGTGGGATTCGGTGGTGCGCTGCTCGGTTCGCGGCGTCCCGGGTTTCCGGGCCCTTCAGCCGGCAGCGGCTTTTTCGGTGCCACGCCTTCGTTCCGCTGCTGCGGCTGCGGCTCGTCGCTCATGTCGTGCACGGACTCCTGTTTCGCGTCGTACGTTCCCGTACGCCTCGTACGCTTCTGCGCTCCCCCTGTTTGAAGACTCTCGCACCTGGCGTTCCGTTCCCGGATTCCGGCACGCTTCCGACCGGAAATCGCGTGGCCGGCCACCGGGCCTCCGGACTAGGCTCCTGCGCTTCGGTGTCGAGCGGTCCGAGGAGGTCGACTGGCGTGGGCGCGGGACGGTTGTACGCGGCCGTGGCGACAGGGGGATTCAGACGGTACGCGACCTACCGGGCCGCCACTGCGGCAGGGGTGTTCACGAACACCGTCTTCGGTCTCGTCCTCGTCTACACGTACCGCGCCCTGTGGGACGAGAGGCCCCATCTGGGCGGGTACGACCAGGCGCAGGCCGTGACGTACGTCTGGCTGGGGCAGGCGTTCCTGTCGACCCTCGCGATCGGGGGCGGCGGCGTCGAGGACGAGTTGATGGAGCGCATCCGTACGGGGGACGTGGCGATCGACCTGTACCGGCCCGCCGATCTCCAGCTGTGGTGGCTGGCGGCGGACCTCGGCCGGGCGTTCTTCCAGCTGCTGGGCCGGGGCCTGGTCCCGTTCGTGTTCGGCGCGCTGTGCTTCCCGGTGTACCTGCCCGCCGACGCCGGCACGTGGGTGGCGTTCCTCGTGGCGGTGGTCCTGGCCATGCTGGTCGGTTTCGGCATCCGCTACCTGGTGGCGCTGAGCGCGTTCTGGCTGCTGGACGGCGCCGGTGTGGCGCAGATGGCGTGGCTGCTGGGCGTCTTCTGCTCGGGCATGCTGCTGCCGCTGAACGTGTTCCCGGGCGCGCTCGGTGACGTCGTACGGGTGCTGCCCTGGTCGTCGCTGCTGCAGGGCCCGGCGGACGTGCTGCTGGGGCGCGCGGACCCGCTGCCCACCTATCTCTTCCAGGCCGCGTGGGCGGTGGCGCTGCTGGGGGCCGGGCGGCTGGTGCAGTCGGCGGCCACGCGCCGGGTGGTGGTGCAGGGTGGCTGAGATCCAGGGTACCGGCCAGGGCCCCCGCCAGGCTCCCGGCCCGGCCCGCCGGCTGGCCGAGGGCGTGCGGGCGTACCGGCTGATCGCGGGGATGTGGGTGCGCTCCACGATGGCCTACCGGGCGTCCTTCGCCATGACCACGTTCGGGAACTTCGCCGCGACCTTCCTCGACTTCGTCGCGATCATGCTGATGTTCTCCCGGGTGGACGCCCTGGGCGGCTACCCGCTGCCCGAAGTGGCGTTCCTGTACGGCCTGTCCGCGACCTCCTTCGGGCTGGCGGACCTGGCGATCGGGTCGATGGACCGGCTGGGCCGGCGGGTCAGGGACGGCACGCTGGACACCCTGCTGGTGCGCCCGGCGCCGGTGCTGGCGCAGGTGGCGGCGGACCGGTTCGCGCTCAGGCGGCTGGGCCGGGTGACGCAGGGGGCGCTGGTGCTGGGCTGGTCGCTGACCCGGGTGGACATCGACTGGACGGCGGACAGGCTGCTGCTGATGCCGGTGATGGTGGTGAGCGGCTGCGGCATCTTCTGCGCGGTGTTCGTGGCGGGCGCGGCGTTCCAGTTCGTGGCGCAGGACGCCTCGGAGGTGCAGAACGCCTTCACCTACGGCGGTACGACGCTGCTCCAGTACCCGCCGACCGTGTTCGCGAAGGAGCTGGTGCGCGGGGTGACCTTCGTGCTGCCGCTGGCCTTCGTCAACTGGCTGCCCGCGACCTATGTGCTGGGGCGGCCGTACCCGCTGGGCCTGCCGGAGTGGACCGCGTTCACGCCCCCGCTGGTGGCGGTCGGCTGCGGCGCGCTCGCGGGGCTGGCCTGGCGGGCGGGACTTCGTTCGTACCGCAGCACAGGGAGCTAGCGTGAGTGACGTGATCACAGGGGACGACGGCATCGCACGGGACGGCGTCCCGGGGGACGGCTTCATCGCGCTGGAGCGGGTCGAGAAGGTCTTCGAGGTGCGCCGCAGGACCGGGTTCCTGCGGCGGGAGCGGCACGAGGTGCGGGCGGTGGACTCGCTGTCGTTCACCGTGGGGCGCGGCGAGATGGTCGGGTACATCGGGCCGAACGGCGCCGGGAAGTCGACGACGATCAAGATGCTGACCGGGATCCTGACGCCGAGTGCCGGGCGGCTGCGGGTGGCGGGCATCGATCCGGCGCGGGAGCGGTCGCGGCTCGCGCACCGGATCGGGGTGGTGTTCGGTCAGCGGACCACGCTGTGGTGGGACCTGCCGCTGATCGACTCCTACCGGCTGGCGCACCGCATGTACCGCATCCCGGACGCCCGTTACCGCGAGAACCTGGACCGGCTGGTGCAACTGCTCGACCTGGGCGCCCTGTTGGACGTGCCGGTGCGGCAGCTGTCGCTGGGGCAGCGGATGCGCGGTGACATCGCGGCGGCGCTGCTGCACGACCCGGACGTGCTGTACCTGGACGAGCCGACGATCGGTCTGGACGTCGTGTCGAAGGCCAGGGTGCGGGAGTTCCTGCGGGAGGTGAACGCCGAGCGCGGCACGACGGTGCTGCTCACCACGCACGACCTCCAGGACATCGAGCAGTTGTGCTCGCGGGTGATGGTGATCGACCACGGGCGCCTGGTGTACGACGGTGCGCTGGCGGGGCTGCACGAGGCCGGCGAGAGCGAGCGGACGCTGGTGGTGGACCTGGAGCGGGAGCTGCCGCCGGTCCAGGTGCCGTCGGCCCGGGTGGTGCGGGTGGAGGGCCCCCGGCAGTGGCTGGCGTTCCCGGCGGGGCAGTCGGCGGCGCCGGTGGTGGCGCATCTGGCCGCCTGGTACCCGCTGGTGGACCTGTCGGTGCGGGAGCCGGACATCGAGGCCGTCATCGCCCGGATGTACGCGGAGAAGGCGGTCTCGTAGGCTGCCGGCATGAGCGACGACGCAGTCCCGGACCTCCGCGCGTCCGACGCCGACCGTGACCGGGTCGCCGAGGTCCTGCGGGACGCCCTGGCCGAGGGCCGGCTCGACATGGCGGAGTTCGACGAGCGGCTGGAGGCGGCCTACAAGGCGCGGACGTACGGCGAGCTGGCGCCGCTGACCCGCGACCTGCCGGTGGCCGGCGCCGCCGCACCGGCCCAGCCGGTCTCCTTCGTCAAGTCCCCGGCGGCGGGCGGTGGCTGGGCGGGCCGGATCACCGGCGCGGAGGGCTCCTCGAGGGGCGCGGTGGCGATCCTGTCGGGCTTCGAGCGCAAGGGCCGCTGGACGGTGCCGAGGCGGTACTCCTGCCTCACGTTCCTGGGCGGCGGCGAACTCGACCTGCGCGAGGCGGACTTCGCCGCCGGTGAGGTCGAGATCCACTGTGTGGTGATCATGGGCGGGGTCCAGGTGATCGTGCCGCCCGGTGTCGAGGTCGTCGTGCGCGGCATCGGTGTGATGGGGGCCTTCGAACACCCGCGGGACGACGGCCCGCCCGAGCCGGGCGCGCCCCGCGTGATCATCGGCGGGGTCGCGTTCTGGGGCGGGGTGGGCGTGGAGCGCAAGCTTCCGCGCGGGGAGCGCAAACGCCTGAAGAAGCTGCGCTGAGCGCGGTCCGCCGTGGGTCCGCCCCTACGACGTGCAGACCTTGGTCAGCTCTCCGGCCGCGTCCGTCACGGGACTGACGTCCGGTGTCCCGTCGCCGTTCCTGATGGCCGTGCGTACCGTGCCGACCGCCTGCTGAAGGTCGTCCACGGCCTTGTTGACGTCGGTGTCGTCCGTCTTGTCGCCGATCTTCCGCAGGCTCTTCTCGATGGAGTCGAGCGACGCGTCGGCCTGGGAGGGGTCGTTCGCCGCGTTCTCCACGGCCTGCTGGAGTCCGGTGACGTTGTCGGCGATGGCGTCGGCGGTCTGCACGCAGTCCAGCGCCTTGTCCACGGCGTCGCAGCCGGTGCTGAGGCCGGCGGCGAGCGCGGCGGTCGCTACGGCGGCGACAACGGTGAGTCGGCGTCGGCTGGCGGCCATGGTGGTGTCCCTCCCCTGGGTACGGCTGGCCGGGCGCACGCCGGTGAGCCGTGCGCCCGTACCCACTGGGACGTCGCGGGGGTCCGCCGGGTTGCCCCGCCGACTTGGGGACTTCTTTACGCGCGCGTGGCCGCCAGTGCCGCCTGCTGGATGACGGCGAGTTCCCGGCAGCCGGTGACGGCGAGGCCGAGCAGGGCGTCGAGTTCCTCGCGGGCGAACGGCGCGGCCTCGGCGGTGCCCTGGACCTCGACGAAGCGGCCGTCGCCGGTGCAGACGACGTTCATGTCGGTGTCGGCGCGCACGTCCTCCTCGTAGCAGAGGTCGAGCAGCGGGACCCCGCCGACGATGCCGACGGAGACGGCGCTCACGGTGCCGGTGAGCGGCTGCCGGCCGGCCTTGACCAGCTTCTTGCCCTGGGCCCAGGCGACGGCGTCGGCGAGCGCGACGTACGCGCCGGTGATGGCGGCCGTGCGCGTGCCGCCGTCGGCCTGGAGGACGTCGCAGTCGAGGACGACGGTGTTCTCGCCGAGCGCCTTGTAGTCGATGACGGCGCGCAGGGAGCGGCCGATGAGCCGGGAGATCTCGTGGGTGCGGCCGCCGATCCTGCCCTTGACGGACTCGCGGTCGCCGCGGGTGTTGGTGGCGCGGGGCAGCATGGCGTACTCCGCGGTGACCCAGCCTTCGCCGCTGCCCTTGCGCCAGCGCGGGACGCCCTCGGTGACGGAGGCGGTGCAGAAGACCTTGGTGTCGCCGAAGGAGACGAGGACGGAGCCCTCGGCGTGCTTGCTCCATCCGCGTTCGATGGTGACCGGGCGGAGCTGTTCGGGGGTACGGCCGTCGATGCGAGACATGGCGCTGAGCCTAGCCGTACACGGGGAAGGGGCTCTTCCGGTGTCGGGAAGAGCCCCTTCGGGGTGAACCGGGGCGGCTCACATCATGTCTTCGATCTCCGCGGCGATCGGGTCGGCGTCGGTGCCGATGACGACCTGGATGGCCGTGCCCATCTTGACGACGCCGTGGGCGCCGGCGGCCTTCAGGGCGGCCTCGTCGACCAGAGCGGGGTCGGACACCTCGGTGCGCAGCCGGGTGATGCAGCCCTCGATCTCCTCGATGTTGTCGATGCCACCGAGTCCGGCGACGATCTTCTCAGCCTTGCTGGCCATGTTCCTTCTCCCTGCTCCGAACCGCTTTGTCGCAGTAACCCACAGTTGGCCCATCTTCGCGAGCGGTCATGCCGTCCGTGCCGGATGATGGCGATCACGACAGCGGAACCGTCCGTCGACTGGTCTACACCACCGTGGGGAAGGTCGCCAAACCCATGAGTGCACCGAGCACGGCGGGTCCCGCGCGGGCCCGTCGGCACCGCGCGTTCCAGGGCCTGCAGAAGATGGGCCGCAGCCTTCAGCTCCCCATCGCGGTGCTGCCGGCGGCGGGCATCCTCAACCGGCTCGGCCAGCCCGACGTGTTCGGTGCCGACGGTCTGGGCTGGACCGGCGTCTCGAAGGTGATGAAGGGCGCGGGCGGCGCGCTGCTCGACGGCTCGCTCGGCCTGCCCCTGCTGTTCTGCGTGGGGGTCGCGATCGGGATGGCGAGGAAGGCGGACGGCTCCACGGCGCTGGCGGCGGTGACCGGCTTCCTCGTCTACTACAGCGTGCTGCACCAGTTCCCGCAGCGGTGCCCGGGCGGCTCCTCGGCGGTGCCGGACGTGGGCTGCCAGGTGAGCTCCGGCGCGGGGGTGGGGGCGGTGACGCCGTTCACGTTCCAGAACCCGGGGGTGTTCGGCGGCATCGTGATGGGGCTGCTGGCGGCCTTCTTCTGGGCGCGGTACCACCGCACGCGGCTGGTGGACTGGCTGGGCTTCTTCAACGGCCGCCGGCTGGTGCCGATCATCATGGCGTTCGTGGCCATCGCGTTCGCGGCGCTGTGCCTGTGGGTCTGGCCGCCGGTCGGCGACGCGCTGGAGAGCCTGAGCCGCTGGCTGCGGGACGCGGGCGCCTGGGGGGCCGGCGTGTTCGGTGTCGCCAACCGCGCGCTCCTCGTGATCGGCCTGCACCAGTTCCTGAACGTGCCCCTCTGGTTCCAGTTCGGCACGTACACGCCGCCGGGCGGCAGGCCCGTGCACGGCGACATCAACATGTTCCTCGCCGGGGACCCGGACGCCGGCCAGTTCACCTCGGGCTTCTTCCCGATCATGATGTTCGCGCTGCCGGCCGCCGCGCTGGCCATCACGCACTGCGCGCGGCCGGAGCGGCGCACGGAGGTCGGCGGCCTGATGCTGTCGGTCGCGCTGACGTCGTTCGTGACCGGCATCACCGAGCCGCTGGAGTACTCGTTCCTGTTCATCGCGCCCGCCCTGTACGCGGTGCACGCGGTGCTCACCGGGGTGTCGATGGCGGTGACCTGGGCGCTCGGGGTGCACGACGGCTTCAGCTTCTCGGCGGGCCTGATCGACTACGTGATCAACTGGAACCTGGCGACGAGACCGTGGGCGATCGTCCCGATCGGCCTGTGCTTCGCGGCCGTGTACTACCTGGTGTTCCGCGTCGCGATCACGCGGTTCGACCTGAAGACGCCGGGACGGGAGCCGGCGGAGGACGTCGAGGACGTCACCAAGGTCTAGCGGCGCACAGCGCGTAGCGCCGCGGTAGCGGATTCGCGGGTTCCTTACGCCGCCTTCATCGTGCTACAACAGGTCTACACCACAGGTGGTGTAGACCAGAGACGCTGCCGTCCCCTTCCATGGTTCCCGGGCGGCGCCTTGCCCGATGGAGGAAGTTGTGACCACGGCCAGCGCCGCACCGGCGGCCGAGAAGAAGAAGGGCGCCGGAGCGATGGCGGTGCTCCAGCGCATCGGCCGCAGCCTGATGCTGCCGGTCGCCGTGCTGCCCGCCGCCGCCCTCCTGGTGCGCCTCGGCAACACCGACATGCTGGGCCGCGCGTCCTTCCCGGCCTTCCTGACCAAGATAGCGTCGTTCATGGCGGCCGGCGGCAACGCCATCCTCGACAACATGGCGCTGCTGTTCGCCGTCGGCATCGCGATCGGCTTCGCCAAGAAGTCGGACGGCTCCACCGCACTCGCCGCCGTCGTCGGCTACCTGGTCTTCAAGAACGTGCTCGCCACGTTCACCGACAAGAACCTGCCGAAGGTGGCCGCCGTCGTCGACGGCAAGGTCGTCATGCAGAACGCCCCGGTGGACGCCAAGGTCCTCGGCGGCGTGGTGATGGGCATCGTCGTCGCCCTGCTGTACCAGCGCTTCTACCGCACCAAACTGCCCGACTGGGCGGGCTTCTTCGGCGGCCGCCGGCTCGTCCCGATCCTGTCGGCCTTCGCGGGCCTCGTCATCGGCATCGTCTTCGGCTACATCTGGCCGGTCCTCGGTACGGGCCTGCACAACTTCGGCGAGTGGCTGGTGAAGTCGGGCGCGGTCGGCGCGGGCATCTTCGGTGTCGCCAACCGTGCGCTGATCCCGATCGGCATGCACCACCTGCTCAACTCGTTCCCGTGGTTCCAGGCGGGCGAGTACCACGGCAAGAGCGGTGACATCGCGCGCTTCCTGGCCGGCGACCCGCACGCGGGCCAGTTCATGACCGGTTTCTTCCCGATCATGATGTTCGCCCTGCCGGCCGCGTGCCTGGCGATCGTCCACTGCGCCCGGCCCGAGCGCCGCAAGGTCGTCGGCGGCATGATGTTCTCGCTGGCGCTGACGTCCTTCGTCACCGGCGTCACCGAGCCCATCGAGTTCACCTTCATGTTCATCGCGCCGATCCTGTACGCGATCCACGCGGTCCTCACCGGTGTCTCGATGGCGCTGACCTGGGCGCTGGGCATGAAGGACGGCTTCGGCTTCTCGGCGGGCGCGGTCGACTTCGGCCTCAACCTGGGCATCGCGAGCAATCCGTGGGGCCTGGTCCTGGTCGGCCTGTGCTTCGCAGTGGTCTACTACGTGATCTTCCGTTTTGCGATCACCAAGTTCGACCTGCCGACCCCGGGCCGCGAGTCCGACGAGGAACTGGCGGAACTGCAGAAGGCAGAGGCCAAGTAACCGCGTATACGGAGGGCCCCGGAACCTCTTCGGTTCCGGGGCCTTCCGTATGCGCGTGGCGTCAGATCTCGTACGTCTGTCCCGGTGCCGCCAGGTGCACCGGGCCGTCGAACACCTCACGGGCGTCCCGCAGGTTCACCTCGGGGTCGGTCCACGGCGGGATGTGGGTGAGGACGAGTCGCCGCGCGCCCGCGCGGGCCGCCGTCTGTCCCGCCTCGCGGCCGTTGAGGTGCAGGTCGGGAATGCTCTCCTTGCCGTGCGTGAACGCGGCCTCGCACAGGAACAGGTCGGTGTCCCGGGCCAGCTCGTCCAGCGCCGCGGTGACGCCGGTGTCGCCGGAGTACGTCAGGGACCTGCCGCCGTGCTCGATCCGGACGGCGTACGCCTCCACGGGGTGGCGGACCCGCTCGGTGTGCACGGTGAACGGGCCGACCTCGAACGTGGACGGCTTCACCGTGTGGAAGTCGAAGACCTCGCTCATCGAGGAGGCGGAGGGGGTGTCCGCGTAGGCCGTGGTCAGGCGGTGCTCGGTGCCCTCGGGGCCGTGGACCGGCAGCGGGTCGCACCGGCCGCCGTCATGGCGGTAGTAGCGCGCCACGAAGTACGCGCACATGTCGATGCAGTGATCGGCGTGCAGATGGCTGAGGAAGATCGCGTCGAGGTCGTAGAGACCGCAGTGGCGCTGCAGCTCGCCGAGGGCGCCGTTGCCCATGTCGAGGAGCAGCCGGAAGCCGTCGGCCTCGACGAGGTAGCTCGAACAGGCCGATTCCGCGGACGGGAACGACCCCGAGCAGCCGACGACGGTGAGCTTCATGAAGCAGAAACCTCCGTAGGCGGGTAACCGGTGGGCGGGACGTAAACCCCTTGAGGGGCGGGGGCTGTCGGGGGTCGTGCGGTCCGTCGAGCGTAAGGCGCGAAAGCGCGGGTCGCTCCTCCGCCCGGGGCCGTTGTGGGCGAACTCACCTGCGCTGTCACCGGTTCGGCTGGAAGCAGGGCGCACGAGGATCGGAAGAGGGCGCGCGATGTCCGTCGCGCGCCGGTAACGTCGTCGTATGGACACGTCCTGGTGGCTGGCGCTCGCGGCGGTGGTACTGCTCGCGCTGGTCGCCACGCTCGTCGACGGCTGGGGCCGCGGGCACCGTCCCGGTGGCCGGCGCCCGCGGGCCCCGGGCCGCCCGGGAACGCGGACGGCACACGCCGTACGGCCCCGCCCCGGGGACATCTGGTGGGCGGAGGTCCCCTACGAGGACCGGGCCGGGGCCAAGGACCGGCCCTGTCTGGTGCTGGCCGTGCGCGGCGGCCGGGCCACCGTCGCGAAGATCACCGGCAAGTACCACGACGAGCGCTGCGGGGTGATCCCGCTGCCGCCCGGCGCGGTCGGCGACACCCAGGGGCGGCCCAGCTTCCTGCGGACCGACGAGCTGCGCGAGGTCCCGGTGGACGCCTTCCGCCGCCGGGTGGGCGTGGTCGACCCGGTCCTGTGGGACCAGGTCCGGCACCTGGCCGGTTAGCTCCGCCTCACCGGACGCGCACGGTGACCGTCCAGTCCTCGACGCCCTTGCAGGAGACCTGGCCCGGTGCGGTCGGCTCGGCGCACAGCGGGCGGGACGACGTGAGCTCCACCGTGCCGGCGGCCACGGCCCGGTACGCGGCCGTGGCGTCACCCGGCTGGAGTACGAAGCCCGCGTTGACGGCCTCCAGTCCCGTACCGCGCGCGGCGACCGGGCGCCAGGGGCGGGCCCGGGTGCCGTCCAGGGTCAGCCGGACCTCGCCGCCCTCGGTCACGCAGACGGTACGGCCGTGATCGGCGGCCGTCAGCTCGACGTGACCGGTGCAGTCGCCGGCGGACTCGGTGGGCGACGGCGTGCCCGTGCGGGCCGGCGCCGACACCTTGTCGCTGCTCCCGGTGTCCTGCTGGGAGCCGCAGCCCGCGAGGAGCAGCGCTGCCGCCGCGGGGGCGAGGAGCGTCGTACGGCGCATGGGGTCCGCCTTTCTGCCGGTGTCCTGGTACGGATGTGACGTACCACCGGCGCGCGCGGATCCGCCGCCGCGGGACACCTAGGCCCAGAGCTGGCCGTGGAGTGTCGCGATGGCCTCTTCCGTGGTGGCCGCGGTGTAGACGCCGGTGGAGAGGTACTTCCAGCCGCCGTCGGCCACGATGAAGACGATGTCGGCGCTCTCGCCCGCCTTGACGGCCTTCCGGCCGACGCCGATCGCCGCGTGCAGGGCGGCGCCGGTGGAGACGCCCGCGAAGATGCCCTCCTGCTGGAGCAGTTCTCGGGTGCGGGTGACCGCGTCGGCCGAGCCGACCGAGAACCGGGTGGTCAGGACGGACGCGTCGTACAGCTCGGGGACGAAGCCCTCGTCGAGGTTGCGCAGGCCGTAGACCAGGTCGTCGTAGCGCGGCTCGGCGGCGACGATCTGGACGCCCGGCTTGTGCTCGCGCAGATAGCGGCCGACGCCCATGAGGGTGCCGGTGGTGCCGAGGCCCGCCACGAAGTGGGTGACCGAGGGCAGGTCGGCGAGGATCTCGGGGCCGGTCGTGGCGTAGTGGGCGCCCGCGTTGTCCGGGTTGCCGTACTGGTAGAGCATCACCCAGTCGGGGTGCTCGGCGGCCAGTTCCTTGGCCACGCGCACGGCGGTGTTGGAACCGCCGGCGGCCGGGGAGGAGATGATCTCGGCGCCCCACATGCCGAGCAGGTCCCGGCGCTCCTGCGAGGTGTTCTCCGGCATCACGCACACCATCCGGTAGCCCTTGAGCTTGGCCGCCATGGCGAGGGAGATACCGGTGTTGCCGGAGGTGGGTTCGAGGATCGTGCAGCCCGGGGTCAGCCGGCCGTCCTTCTCCGCCTGCTCGATCATGTGCAGGGCGGGCCGGTCCTTGACCGAGCCGGTGGGGTTGCGGTCCTCCAGCTTGGCCCAGATCCGCACGTCCGGGGACGGCGACAGCCGCGGCAGGCGCACCAGGGGGGTGTTGCCCACCGCGGCCAGCGGGGAGTCGTAGCGCATCGCTGCTCGGTGACCGATCAGCGCATGCCGCCGGCGACGGCCGGCAGGATCGTGACGTTGTCGCCGTCCGTCAGCTTGGTGTTGATGCCGTCCAGGAAGCGGACGTCCTCGTCGTTGAGGTACACGTTGACGAAGCGGCGCAGCTGCTCGCCGTCCACGATGCGGGCCTGGATGCCCGCGTGCCGCGACTCCAGGTCGGCGAACAGCTCGGCGAGGGTGCTCCCGTTGCCCTCCACCGCCTTCTGACCGTCGGTGTACTGGCGGAGGATGGTGGGGATGCGGACCTCGATGGCCATGGTTGCGGGCTCCTGTCGGGAAGTGTCGGAAGGTGTGGGCGCGCGGCGCGGCACGCCGCGGCTCACGGCCGTACGGCGGCGGGGAACGTCAACAGATGGCGCTGTTCAGCCTGCACAGATCGACGTGCAGCCGCGCCACGAGCAGTGTGCCCGGCGCCTTCTCGCTCACGTCGTTCAGAACCATGGGCTCATCGTATCGATTCCCGGTCCGGGTTCCGGAGTGTGATTCCACATCCCGGACTACATCCGACCGGGTACTGAGATCAGTACGCCTCGACGACCTTGACCTCCTCCTCGGTGACCTCCCCTTCCAGGATGCGGAAGGAGCGGAACTGGAACTCTCCGGCGCCGTCGGTGTCGGCGGTGGACACCAGGACGTAGTGCGCGCCGGGCTCGTTGGCGTAGCTGATGTCCGTCCGGGAGGGGTACGCCTCGGTCGCGGTGTGGGAGTGGTAGATGATCACCGGCTCCTCGTCGCGGTCGTCCAGCTCGCGGTAGAGCTTGAGCAGGTCCTGGGAGTCGAACTCGTAGAAGGTGGGCGAGCGGGCCGCGTTGAGCATCGGGACGAAGCGCTCGGGGCGGCCGGAGCCCACCGGTCCGGCGACCACCCCGCACGCCTCGTCGGGGTGGTCCGCGCGCGCGTGGGCGACGATCTGGTCGTGGAGCGCCTGGGTGATGGTCAGCATGGGGGTCAGGATAAGCAAAGGGGCCGTCCCGTACCGAGGAGTGGTACGGGACGGCCCACATGCCGGACGTCCTGAGCGGCGGCCGCCGGGGGCGCCACGAGAGCTCCCGACGGCCGGACGTCCTTTCCGGAGGGTCTTGCGGGGTCCGCCCCGGGGTTTTCCGGGGTTTCCCCGGAAACCTTCCGGGGTCAGCCCACCTTCTCGAACTCCGGATCGCGGCGGTCCGCGATGGACGGCGTCCGGGACTTCAGGACCAGCCAGCCGATGCCGAGGGCGACCGCCCAGACCGCCATGACGTACAGGCAGACGCGGGAGTCGGCGTCGTAGGCGATGAGACCGGTGACGAAGAGCAGGAAGGCGATGGCGATGTAGGAGCACACCGCGCCGCCCGGCGCCGGGAAGGAGCTGGTGGGCAGCCGGCCCGCGTCGACCGCCCGGCGGTAGAGGACGTGGCTGATCAGGATCATCAGCCAGGTCCAGATGCCGGCCGCGGTGGCGACGGAGGTGACGTAGCCGAAGGCCTTCTCCGGGACGACGTAGTTCAGGACGACGCCGATGCCCATGAACAGCACCGAGACGGTGATGCCGAGCGCGGGGGTCTTGGTCGACGACAGCTTCGAGAAGACCCGCGGGGCCTCGCCGTTGTCGGCGAGGGTGCGCAGCATGCGGCCGGTGGAGTACATGCCGGAGTTGCAGGACGACAGGGCGGCGGTGAGCACCACGAAGTTGACGATGCCGGCGCCGGCCGGGATGCCGATGACCGCGAACGCCTTCACGAAGGGGCTGACGCCCGGCGCGAACTCGGTCCACTTCACCACGCACAGGATGACGGTGAGGGCACCGACGTAGAAGAGCGCGATGCGCCAGGGCAGCGTGTTGATGGCCTTCGGGAGGGTCTTCTCCGGGTTCTCGGACTCGCCGGCGGTGACGCCGACCAGCTCGACGGCGAGGTAGGCGAACATCACGCCCTGGAGGGTCATCAGCGAGGAGCCGATGCCCTTGGGGAAGAAGCCGTCGAACTGCCACAGGTTCGCCACGTGCGCGGTGTCGCCCGCGGCGCTGAAGCCGAAGGTGAGCACGCCGAGGCCGATCACGATCATGCCGATCAGGGCCGTGACCTTGACCATGGAGAACCAGAACTCGATCTCGCCGAACAGCTTCACCGAGATCAGGTTGGCCACGAACAGGACCACGAGGAAGACCAGGGCCGTCACCCACTGCGGGATGCCGGGGAACCAGTAGTGGACGTAGATCGCCGCGGCCGTCAGCTCGGCCATGCCGGTCACGACCCACATCAGCCAGTACGTCCAGCCGGTGAAGTAGCCGAAGAACGGGCCGAGGAACTCCCGGGAGTACTCGGCGAAGGAGCCGGAGACCGGGCGGTAGAGCAGCAGTTCGCCCAGGGCCCGCATGATGAAGAAGATGATCACGCCGGCGAGGGCGTACATCAGGATGAGGCTGGGACCGGCCTTGGCGATGTTCGCGCCGGCGCCCAGGAAGAGCCCGACGCCGATCGCGCCGCCGATCGCGATCATCTGGACCTGACGGCTGCCGAGCCCTCGCTCGTACCCCTCCTCAGGGGTGGTGGTGACCTTCTCAGAGGTCATGTGTGGTGCGCCTTTCTCCATGCCGACCCGGGCCTTTCGTCGGCCTCGGATCGGGTCTCGATCCCCCCGGATGATGGAGTTGTCTGCCTGGCCGACGGTCGTCGGCTCGGTGGCGCACCCGGCCGTACGTGGGTGGTGTCGGCCGGGCGGTCGTGAAGATTTATCACGGCCGCAATATTGATCACAGGGGTGGGGTGTGGCGCATCGCACAGGTAAAAGCGGACAAAGAACGCCCGAATGCGGCAAAACCGGCTACAAAGGTGACGGGATCGTTATCCGGATTTGAGCGTCCTCTGAGCGAACGCCCCCGAGGGGGCGAAACCGTACGAACTACGGCATCAGGGTCGTCACCAGGGTCTCCTGGAGCCCGCCGAGCCACAGGTACGCCATGACCATCGGCTTGCGCGGGTCCTCGTCCGGGAGCCGGTACAGCAGGTCGGTGTCGTCCTCGTCGGTGATCTCCAGCCGGGAACCGATCGCCAGCCGCAGGTCGTTGAGGGCGCCGAGCCACTGCCGGGACTCGTCGGGCGACAGCTTGAGCACCGCCCCGCCCTCGTCCACCGGGGCGAGCGCGTCGAGGCTGCGGATCACCCCGAGGGCGTTCTCCCGCTTGCCGGCGCGCAGGTCGTTCTCCGTGAAGCGGCGGAACTCGGCGGAGTGCGCCCGCCGCTCCTCGGCCTCCGCCGACGAGGCCGGGACCTCCTCCGGGTCGCCGTAGGCGTCCGGGAAGAGCCTGCGCAGCACCGGGTCGGAGGGGGGCTCGCTCGGGCCCTGCGCGAACAGCTCGGCGAGCGGGTCGTCCGGGGCGTCGGCGCCGGGTCCGGGACCGATGAGCTCCAGGAGCTGGACGGCCAGCGACCGGATGATGGAGATCTCGACGTCGTCGAGGGCGACGGCCGCGCCGCCGCCGGGGAGCGGTTCGAAGTGTCCGGGCATCGGGGTGCGTTTACTTCCGGTCCTGCTGGAGGGTGGCCCACAGACCGTAGCCGTGCATCGCCTGCACGTCGCGTTCCATCTCCTCGCGGGTCCCGCTGGAGACGACCGCCCGGCCCTTGTGGTGGACGTCGAGCATGAGCTTGGTGGCCTTGTCCTTGGTGTAGCCGAAGTACGTCTGGAAGACGTACGTCACATAGCTCATGAGGTTGACCGGGTCGTTGTGCACGATGGTGACCCAGGGGACGTCGGGCTCGGGTACGGCGAAGACCTCCTCCGCCGACTCGGTGCGTTCGATCTCTACGGGCGCGGGTGACGTCACACAGCCATGCTGCCACGGCCCCCATAAATCGTCACACCGACGAAAAGGGAGTACGATTCCTCGCCATGAACACAGCGGACCTTGGGCTGCCGGTGGACGTTCCCTCGACGGCGCTCTTCACGGACCAGTACGAGCTGACGATGCTGCGCGCCGCGCTGAAGGCCGGTACGGCCGAACGGCGCAGCGTGTTCGAGGTCTTCACCCGGCGGCTGCCGGACGGGCGCCGCTACGGCGTGGTGGCCGGAACCGGCCGTGTCCTGGACGCGGTGGAGAACTTCCGCTTCGACTCCGCGGTCCTCGGCTTCCTGCGCGAGCGGGACATCGTCGACGACGAGACCCTGCGGTGGCTCGCCGACTACCGCTTCGGCGGGGACATCTGGGGCTACCCCGAGGGCGAGGTGTACTTCCCCGGCTCGCCGGTCATGCGCGTCGAGGGCAGCTTCGCCGAGTGCGTCCTGCTGGAGACCGTGATCCTGTCCATCCTCAACCACGACTCCGCCATCGCCGCCGCGGCCTCCCGGATGGCCGCCGCCGCCGGTGACCGCCCGCTGATCGAGATGGGCGCCCGCCGCACCCACGAGCTGGCGGCGGTGGCCGCAGCCCGCGCCGCCTACGTCGGCGGCTTCGCGACCACCTCCGACCTGGCCGCCGGCTTCCGCTACGGCATCCCGACCGTCGGCACCTCCGCCCACGCCTTCACCCTGCTGCACGACCGCGAGCGCGACGCCTTCCAGGCCCAGGTCGACACCCTCGGCCGGGGCACGACCCTCCTGGTGGACACCTACGACGTCGCCGAGGCCGTCCGTACGGCGGTGGAGGTGGCCGGCCCCGAGCTGGGCGCGGTCCGCATCGACTCCGGCGACCTGCTGCTGGTGGCCCACCGGGTGCGCCAGCAGCTGGACGAGCTGGGCGCGACCGGCACGAAGATCGTCGTGACCTCCGACCTGGACGAGTACGCCATCGCCTCGCTGGCCGCCGCGCCGGTGGACGCGTACGGCGTCGGCACCCAGCTGGTGACCGGCTCCGGGCACCCGACCTCCTCCATGGTCTACAAGCTGGTGGCCCGCGCCGAATCCGCCGACCCGAAGGCGCCGCTGCTGCCGGTCGCGAAGAAGTCCAGCGGCGGCAAGGTGTCCGTCGGGGGCCGCAAGTGGGCGGCGCGGCGGCTGGACGCGGAGGGGGTCGCGGAGGCCGAGGTCATCGGCACCGGGGCGGTCCCGGCCGAGCTGGCCGACCGGCAGCTGCTGGTGGAGCTGGTCAAGGGCGGCGAGGTGGTCGCCCGGGAGCCGCTGGACGTGGCCCGGGACCGCCACATCGCGGCCCGCGCGAATCTGCCGCTCTCCGCGATCCAGCTGTCCAGGGGGGAACCCGTCATTCCGACGGAGTACGTCCAAGGGCGCTCGGGTAGCTAGAGCGGGACCCCGTCCGCCCCTCGACGCCCCCTCCCGCCAGAGCCCGGAATTCTCTAGGCTCAGTTACTTCACTCTCAGTCGAAGGACACCCACCATGCGCCGCGCCTTGATCGTCGTAGACGTGCAGAACGACTTCTGCGAGGGGGGCAGTCTCGCGGTGGCCGGCGGTGCCGACGTGGCCGCCGCCATCACCGAGCTGATCGGCCAGGCGGCGGGCACCGGATACCGGCATGTGGTGGCCACCCGCGACCACCACATCGCGCCCGGCGGCCACTTCGCGGACAACCCCGACTACGTCCGCTCCTGGCCCGCGCACTGCGTCGCGGGCACGGAGGGGGTGGGCTTCCACCCGAACTTCGCCCCGGCCGTCGCCTCCGGCGCGGTGGACGCCGTGTTCGACAAGGGTGCCTACGCGGCCGCGTACAGCGGCTTCGAGGGCAAGGACGAGAACGGCGTCTCCCTGGCCGACTGGCTGCGCGCCCGGGAGATCACGGAGGTGGACGTGGTGGGCATCGCCACGGACCACTGCGTACGGGCCACCGCCCTGGACGCCGCGCGGGAGGGCTTCCGCACGCAGGTCCTCCTGGACCTGACGGCCGGGGTGGCGGGCGAGACCACCGAGCGGGCCCTGGAGCAGCTGCGGGAGGCGGGCGTGGAACTCACCGGCAAGCCCGTGGTGAGCGGCTAGGAGGGCGCCCGCGGGGGGCGCGGACAAGCGCGCGGGCGGCCACCGGGCCGCGCCCGCCGGCCTGCTGCCGCTCTCCTCACCGCACCAGCGCCGGCCCGCGCAGCAGCGCCCGGATCGGGTGCCACAGCTCCGTGACCATGACAGCGTTGTCGGCCGGTGCCGTGCGCCATATGAGGCCGTCGGGGTGGTGCAGGACCGCCGTGATCTCGTCCGGCGTCGGAGGCTCGGCGTTCCCCCGGAGGTAGATCGCCCGCAGGCCCAGGTTCCGGAGCCTGGTCAGGGCCCGGGCACGGTTCTGGGCGTGCACGAGCACCCGCACCCCGGCGGAGCCGTACGGCAGGTTCAGCGCCACCACCACCGTGCCGTTCGGCAGCTTGCAGAAGCCTCCAGCGGCCATGCGGTCACATCCCCGTTCCGGTCGGTGTCAATAAGCGGTCCACAGGACGCACCTAAACACGACCGGCGGCAACCCGCCAAGGGGTTGCCGCCGATACGTCTGTGACCTGCGGTGATGCGGACTACTTCACCGCGGGGCCGACCTTGAGCTGGATCGTGGAGCCGTCCTTGGCCTCCTTGACGATCGTGATCTTGGTGTTGGTGTCAGTGACCTTCACCCCGCCCGTCGGGTTCGACGGGTCGTAGTAGGTGCTGGTGTGGTCGTTGAAGACCCGGACACCCTTCGAACCCTTGATCTTCAGCGCGACGTCGGCCTTGTGCAGCGTGATGCCGTCCGTGGCGTAGAGGCTGAACGGCGAGTCGTAGGCCTGGATGCGGTTGCGCAGCAGCGTGCCGTCGGTCCACTTCAGCGCCTTCGGGTGCGAGTCGACCGGCAGGATCAGACCGGAGCCCGGGTGGCCGTTCGCGGCGTTCGTGTTGTTGTCCGCCTGCGAGGTGTCCCACTTCCAGATCAGCAGGCCGTTCTGGTACGGGTAGTGCTCCACCCAGTCCGGGCGCGACGCGAAGCCGAAGTTGTACGGGCCCGTCTTCAGCGTCTTGTCGTACGACACGTACTGCCGGTTCTCGGCGATGTAGTACTGCTTGTAGTCCTTGGTGAAGGACGCGCCGATGCGGGAGAAGCCGTCCGCGGTCCAGCCGGCGTCCGCGCTCTCGGCGTCGTCCGAGAACAGCGGGGTGCCGTCGGCGGTCACGGCGATCTCGTCGGCCGTGAAGCCGTTCTCCGCGACACCGCCGTCGGTGGCGTAGCGGAAGCGCAGGTCGATCTTCTTGCCGGCGTAGGCGTCGAGCGGGAACACCAGCTTCTTGTGCGTCTGCGAGAAGCCGCTGAGCGCCGGCTTGCCGCTGGCGTCGACCGGCAGGGCCTGGCCGTCGGCGGTGCCGTCCAGGGCGGTCCAGTTGGCGCCGCCGTCGGTCGAGACCTCGGTGTAGACGTAGTCGTAGCCGGCCTCGGTGGCCCACCAGCCGTCCAGGGTGAGGCTCGCCGAGGACTTGCCGGTCAGGTCCACGGAACGGGTCAGGGTGTTCTTCAGGTTGTTGCCGCTGCCGCTCCACCACTGGGTGGCGCCCTGCGCCGGCTCGGTGATGGTGGTGCTGACCGCCTTGTCCGGCAGGGTCACCACGAGGGCCTGCTTGTCCCAGGTGTTGTACTCGGCGACGCCCAGCTTGTGCGTGGACTGCTTGCCGGCCTTGGCGGTGTCGTAGTTCAGCCAGCCCAGCTGGAGCTTGTCCCAGGCGTTCATGTCGCCGGGCAGGTCGCCGATGGACTCCTTGCCGGTGCCGAGCCAGGAGCCGGACGACATCAGCGTCCAGAAACCGGTGGAGTTGTCGCCGCCGGCGGTGTCGTACTCGTCCGGCAGACCGAGGTCGTGGCCGTACTCGTGGGCGTAGACGCCGAGGCCGCCGTTCTCCGGCTGGATGGTGTAGTCGCCGACCCAGACGCCGGTGTCGCCGACCTGCGTGCCGCCGAGCTTGTTGTTCACGGGGCCGGTGGCGCCGGCGTCGGTGCCGAAGGCGTACCAGCGGTGGGCCCAGATCGCGTCCGTGCCCTGGGCGCCGCCGCCCGCGGACTCGTCCTCACCGGCGTGCACGATCTGGAAGTGGTCGACGTAGCCGTCCGGCTCGTTGAAGTTGCCGTCGCCGTCGTAGTCGTACCGGTCCCACTGGTCGTACTGGGCGAGGTCCTTCTTGATGTCGGCGTCGGTGCGGCCGGCCTTCTTCTGCTGGGCGACCCAGGCGTTCAGGCCGTCGCTGACGACGTTCCACACGCTCGGGCAGTTGGTGGAACCGCAGGCGTTGTTGCCGTAACGGGCCTCGTTGTAGGGGACCTTGACCCAGTCGGAGACCTCACCGGAGACCGAGTAGCGGCCCGAGGACTGCTTCTCGTAGTACTTCTTCAGCGACTCGGTCTTCTTGCCGGTGCCGAAGTAGAGGTCCTGGAAGTGCTTCTGGTTGTAGTCCTTCTGCCAGGCCGTCGAGTTGTCCTTCTTGCGGTCCGGCGCGGCGATCGTGTTGTGCAGCGGGCCCGCGGTGCCGCCGAACTTGGGGTCGGTCTTGTCGCCGAACTCCACCAGGATCGTGAAGATCTTGTCGGTCTTCTCGCGGCTCAGCTCGACGTACTTGCTGTGCCCCTTGCGGCTCTTGAGCTCGACGACCTTGGAGCCGTTGCGCTCCTTCGCGGTGGCCTTGCCCGCTATGAGCTGGTTCAGCGCTTCCTTGCGCTGCGCCTCCTGGGTCTTGCTCAGGGGGCCGTCCAAATCGTGCGTGTGCTGCTTCACCGGAGCCGGGTCGTGCCGGTTGGCGGCGGCGCTCTGGGCCTGGGTGCCCGCCTCCGCGACGGCGAAGGTGGCGAACGTGGCGGAGGCCGCCGCGAGCGTCACACCGATGGCGGCCGCTCTGAACGTCCAGGATCTGCTGGTCACTTGAGTTCCTCCCCCGCGCCGCGCACACGGACAGAGGGTTCCGGGTTATGGAGGAATCCGTGCGCGCACGATCAACGCGTGTAGTCAAGTGACGACATTTGACTAGAGGTTTAGCTGAAAAAACAGACCTTGACTTGAGCAGGACAAGTGCACTATGCGGAGGTGGCGTTCGCTTTACGGACGCGTGTCACCGACGCCAACGGGCGCAGACGAATGCCCGTTTGGCCGGGACGGTGACTCCATGCGCCCCCTGTGCACCGGTACCGTGGGTTAGGTCACGCTTACCGGGCGTCCCGCTCGGGCATGCAGGCCAACAGAGTGGCACCCCCGACTTCCGAAGACTGCCGAGGACACGATTGCCATGCCTCGTCCGACCGCCGCACAGCTCGCCTACGGTTCCTGCACCGTGATCTTCTCGACGCTCGCCATGCTGCTGCTGTCCCAGACGAGTTCGGGCGTCGGGGTCGCCGTCATCGCCCTCGCGGCCCTCGCGCTGGGCCTGCTGGTCGCCCTGACGGTCGCCGTCCCCGGGGTGCGCGCGGAGCGGGCGCCCGCCGGGCCCGTCGCGGAGGAGGAACGCGTGCCCACGGCGCTGTGACCGCTCCCGGCAGGCGGCTCAGCCGGTGCTGACCACCACCGTCTTGGCCGCCTTGTCGTGCAGGCCCTGTTTGTACGGCTTGTCGAAGAAGCTCCAGCCGCCCGAGACGGCCGTCCAGACGCACGCGCAGCAGAAGGCGAACGGTACCCACAGCACCAGGGAGCGGATCAGCATGGTCTGCACGGAGGGCGTGGCGCCGTTGTCCAGGTTGGCCACCCGCAGGCCGAGCCACTTCTTGCCGAGGGTCTGCCCCGACCTGGACATCATGACGGTGTCGTACGCGATGTAGAGCACGGCGGCGATGACGGACTGGACGAGGGACCTGCCGACCTGCGCGCGCTCGCTGTCGATGGTGTACGCGCTCACCCCGACCGCCCAGGTGAGCAGCAGCACGACGATGCCGACCAGGATCATGTCGATGATGCGCGCGAGCGTCCGCTTGCCGCTGTCGGCCAGTGGGGGCATGCCGGCCAGCGGGTCGGCGGGGTAGCCGCCGGGACCGTAGGGGCCGCCGCCCGGACCACCGTCGTAAGGACCGCCCGGACCACCGCCGTAGGGACCGCCGCCGTAGGGACCGCCCGCGCCGCCGCCCGGCGGAGGGGGCTGGGCGCCGCCGTACGGGGCGCCGTACGGCGAGCCCGAGCCCTGGTCCGACGGGGGCCGCTTCCTGAAGGGGTCGTCCTCGGGGGGCTGCTCTCCGGAGCCGGGGGGCGGTTCGCTGCTCATGGCCCGAGTGGAACCCGAAGAGCGCGGCCGCGCATCCGGCAGACGGCCGGACGGAGTACGCGCGCTCAGCCGGCCACGAAGGTGTGGGCCGCCTTGTCGTGCCAGCACTGGTGCCAGGGCCGGTCGAACAGGCACCACAGCACGCCCACGATCCCGACGGCCAGCAGGCCCGGCACGCTGAGAACCAGCCAGCGGCGCAGTGCCGCGCCGAACGCCGGGGGCTCGTGCGCCTCGATGTCCCGGACCTCGAGACCGCACAGCTTCTTGCCGAGGGTGCGGCCCCACCTGGCCGTGGGGAGCACCTCGTACAGGACACCGGCCAGGAGCAGGACGGCCAGGACGATGCCGAGGCTGGTGCCGGTCGTGCCGTCGACCAGCCAGACCGTGACCTCGTGGCCGGAGAGCCGGGCCGCGTCGATCTTCCGCTGGACGTGGTCCACGGCCCGGACGCCGAGCGGGACCGCCGCGGCGGCCGTCACGGCGCCGATGACGACGAGGTCGATCAGCCGCGCGGCGAGCCGCTTGCCGAGTCCGGCGGGGCGGGCGGCTGCCTGCCGGCGCGCGGCGGCCTGGAAGGGGTCTTCCACCGGCGGCTTCCACGGCGCCACGGGCTGGTCGTCCCCGCCCCCGGCCAGCTGGTGCACCTGCTGCGCCCAGGAGGTCTGCCCGCCACCGGGTCCGCTGGTCAGCGGGGTGGCGGGGACACCGGCCTGACCGGGAACCCCCTGATGGGGTACCGACGGCGCCACGGGGGCGGGAGCGGGGACGGCCGGGGAGGGCGGGGGCGCGGGGGCCGGCTGCGGAATGGACGGCGCCTGCGGTCCCTGGGCCGCCGGGGGTGTCCGCTCGGCGGCGGCGCGGGCCGCGGCGGCCTTTCCGGCGCCGAAGCCGGAGTTCGCGGGCGCGCCGAGCGGGCCCTGCGCGCCGAAGCCGGCCGGGCCGCTGTCGGTCCCGGACGGGCCCGGCGGGGCGGGCGGGACCGGACGGAAGGTCAGCGTGCCGTCGTCGGTGCGGTCGGCCGCCGCCGGGCCGGGGACCGGGCGGCGGAAGATGAAGGTGCCGGGGTCGTGGGGGTCGTCCCGCGCCGGCGGGATCGTCGCGGTGCCGTCGGTCCGGGCGGTGGCACGGCCGTCGGGGGCCTCGGCCGGCACCCGGGGGTCGGCACCCCAGGGTTCACCGGGCCGGCCCCACTGCGCGCCCGGCGCGCCCTGCGCGGGCCGGGCGCCCTGCCGGTCCGGCTGACCGGCGCCGCCCGGCTGCTCGCCGTCCGGCGGGTCCTCGTCGAAGAAGTGGGGGCCCGTCTCCTCCACGGAAGGGAGCGCCGGGCGGGCGCCGGGGGGCGGGGTGAGCGGTTCACCGTTCTCCGGCGCCGGGCGGCTCGTGCCGGGCACCCAGGAGGCGCCGTTCCAGTACCGGACGTAGCCGGGGATGGACGGGTCCGGGTAGTAGCCCTCGCGGGGCCGGTCGTCGCCGGGGGCCGGGGTTGGGGCGCTCATGTCCGTCGTCCCGTATCTGCTCGGGGGTGGGATGGGGGCCTCCACATCTATCAGACCCGGGCATCCCCCACCGCCAGTCCCGCCGGACCCACTCCTTTCCGGGCAACGCCGTACGAGGCTCCCCCGGGGGCCGGCGAAAGGAATGTCCGCCGACCCGCGTAATGGTCCGGCCCCGGCCCCCTCTCCCCCGGTACGGGCCCGTCCCGGCGGCCCCGACACGAAAGGAGACGCTGGTCATGCAGTACACCGTGGTGGAGCGCGAACTCGAACTGAGGCTCATCCTGTCGCCGGAGCGGAGCGTCCCGGTGCCGGCCCGGCTCGGCTACCGCTCCGACGACCCCTACGCCGTCCACATCACCTTCCACATCGACTCGGCGCACCCCGTCGACTGGACGTTCGCCCGCGACCTGCTGGTGGAGGGGGTGTTCCGGCCGTGCGGGCACGGGGACGTGCGGGTGTGGCCGGCGAAGGCGGACGGGCGCGGTGTCGTGCTGATGGCGCTGAGTTCACCGGACGGCGACGCGCTGCTCCAGGCGCCGGTCCCGCAGGTGTCGGCCTGGCTGGAGCGGACGCTGCTGGCGGTGCCGCCGGGCGCGGAGGGCGGGCGGCTGGGCATCGACGACGCGCTCGACCACCTCCTCGCCCGGTGAACGGCCCCCGGGGCTCGTCAGAACAGCTTGCCCGGGTTGAGGATGCCCAGCGGGTCGAAGACCTGCTTCACCGCCCGCTGCATCTCCACCCCGACCGGGCCGATCTCCCGGGCCAGCCACTCCTTCTTCAGGACGCCGACGCCGTGTTCGCCGGTGATCGTGCCGCCCAGTTCCAGGCCGAGGGCCATGATCTCGTCGAAGGACTCGCGGGCCCGGCGCGACTCCTCGGGGTCGCGGGCGTCGAAGCAGACGGTGGGGTGCGTGTTGCCGTCGCCGGCGTGCGCGCAGACCCCGATCGTGAGGCCGTACGCGGCGGCGATCCGCTCCACGCCCTCCAGCATGGCGCCGAGCCGCGAGCGGGGCACGCACACGTCGTCGATCATCGTCGTGCCCTTGACCGCCTCCAGCGCGGTCAGCGAGAGCCGCCGGGCCTGCAACAGCATCTCGGACTCGGCGGCGTCCTCGGCCGGGACGACCTGTGTGGCGCCGGCGGCCTCGCACAGGGCGCCGACGGCGGCCAGGTCGGCGCCCGGGTCCGGGGTGTCGAACGCGGCCAGCAGCAGCGCCTCGGTGGTCTCGGGCAGCCCCATGTGGGCGAGGTCGTTGACCGCCTTGACCGTCGTACGGTCCATCAGTTCGAGGAGGGACGGCACGTGACCGCGCTCCATGATCCGGCAGACGGCGTCGCAGGCGTCCGCCGCGGAGGCGAACTCGGCGGCGAGCACGAGCTGCCGGGGCGGCTTGGGCCTCAGCGCGAGGACGGCCCGGACGATGATGCCGAGCGAGCCCTCGGAGCCGACGAAGAGCCGGGTCAGGTCGTAGCCCGCGACGCCCTTCGCGGTGCGCCGGCCGGTGGACATCAGGCGGCCGTCGGCGAGGACGACGTCCAGGCCGAGGACGTACTCGGCGGTCACGCCGTACTTGACGCAGCACAGGCCGCCGGAGGCCGTGCCGATGTTGCCGCCGATGGTGCACATCTCCCAGCTGGAGGGGTCCGGCGGGTAGTACAGGCCGTGTTCCTCGACCGCGCGGGACAGGGCCGCGTTGACCACGCCCGGTTCCACCACGGCGATCCGGTCCACGGGGCTGATCTCCAGGATGCGGTCCATCTTGGTGAGGGACAGCACGACACAGCCCTCGGTGGCGTTGGCGCCGCCGGACAGGCCGGTGCGGGCGCCCTGCGGGACGACGGGGACGCGCAGTTCGGTGGCCGTGCGCAGGACGTGCTGGACCTGCTCGACGGTGCGCGGCAGGACGACGACGGCGGGGCTGCCCGCCGGGCAGAAGCTCGCCATGTCGTGGGCGTAGGAGGCCGTGACGTCGGGGTCCGTCAGGACGGCCTCGGGCGGCAGGCCGGCCAGGAGCCGGTCGGTGAGGTTACCGGTGTGCTCGTCGCGGGGTGCTTCGATACGGCTCATGATCACAGCCTGTCACTCGCGGCCATCGGTGTGAACCCCGCCCGTGCCGCTCCGGGGCCACGCGGATGTGCTCGTCGTATTGACGCACAGTGAGCGCCATGGACAACCGACAGTGCGTGGGTACGTCCCTGGTCCCGGAGCCGCCGGCGCCGCGCCGGCGGGCGCGCCGCCGGGGGCTGCGGCGGGCGCTGGTCGCCTCGCTGGCGGGCGGTGTCGTGGCGGGCACGGTGCTGATGCTGCTGCCGCACGAACGGCGGCACGGGCCGGCCGCGCCGCCCGCCGCCGGTCCGCAGGCGCGGCCACGGGCGCAGGCGCCGGCGCTGACGTCGGTGACCTACGGGGTGCCGGCCGCGCTGCCCGGGCTGACGGCGCTCATCGGGCGGCAGGAGCGGCTGGTGCGGGCGCAGCCGGGGGACGCCCGGGCGTGGGCGGTGCTGGGGTCGGCGTACGTGGAGCGGGGGCGGCGGGCGGGGGACGCGGCGGACTACCCGAAGGCCGAGCGGGCGCTGCGGTCCTCGCTGGAGGTGCGGGGCGGCCGGAACACCGAGGCGCTGGACGGCCTGGCCGCGCTGGCGCTGACGCGCCGGGACTTCCCGGCGGCGAAGGACTACGGCGAGCAGGCACTGAAGGCGGCGCCGAAGCGGTGGCAGGCGTATCCGCCGCTGATCGACGCGTACACCGGGCTCGGCGACTACGAGAAGGCCCGCTCCAGCCTGGACAAGCTGCTGGCGCTGCGCACCGACGCGGCGGCGCGGCCGGCCGTGATGGCGCGGGCCTCGGCGGTGTACCGGGACCGGGGCTGGCGCGAGGACGCGGTGGCCCAGCTGACCGACGCGGCGGCGGCCGCCCGCACCCCGGCGGAGCAGGCCGCGTGGCTGACCGGGCTGGGAGAGCTGGCGTGGGAGCGCGGGGACCTCGCGGACGCGCTGCGGCACTTCGAGGCCGCGCTGCGGCTGGATCCCGACCAGCGGACGGCATCGGTCGGGCGGGCGCGGACGCTGGCCGCGCTGGGGCGCACGGCGCAGGCGCTGGCCGCGTACCGGGCCGCCGTCGCCAGGCGGCCGGACCCGGCGGATCTGCTGGAACTGGGCGAGCTGTACGAGTCGCTGGGGCAGCCCGGGGTCGCCGAGGAGCAGTACACGCGGATGAAGGCGGCGGTGCGGCAGGCCGTGTCCGGCGGGGTGGACGAGGATCTGCTGATCGGGCGGTTCGAGGCCGACCACGGGGACCCGCGGGACGGCGTGGAGCGGCTGCGGGAGGAGTGGCGGCGGCAGCCGGGGATCGAGGTGGCCGACGCGCTGGGCTGGGCGCTGCACCGGGCCGGTGAGGACGAGGAGGCGCTGACCTACGCGACCACCGCGACGGACAAGGCGAAGGGGGGCGGGGTGCGCAGCGCGCTGTACGCGTTCCACCGGGGCGTGATCGAGGCGGAGCTGGAGCGGTACGGCCCCGCGCGGCGGCACCTGGAGGAGGCGCTGCGCATCAACCCGTACTTCTCGCCGCTGAAGGCGCCGATGGCGCGGGAGGCGCTGCGGGAGCTGGGCGACGTACCCGACGAGCCGCCGCCCAGCGAGTAGGGCCCGCCGTTACAGGTTGCCCCGCTTCTCCTGCTCGCGTTCGATCGCCTCGAACAGCGCCTTGAAGTTGCCCTTGCCGAAGCCCATGGAGCCGTGCCGCTCGATGAGCTCGAAGAACACGGTGGGACGGTCCTGGACCGGCTTGGTGAAGATCTGCAGCAGGTAGCCGTCCTCGTCGCGGTCGGCCAGGATCTTCAGCTCGCGCAGGGTCTCGACCGGCACCCGGGTGTCGCCGACCCACTCGCCGAGGGTGTCGTAGTAGGAGTCGGGGGTGTCGAGGAACTCGACGCCGGCCGCCCGCATGGTGCGGACCGTCTGCACGATGTCGTTGGTGTTGAGCGCGATGTGCTGGACGCCCGCGCCGCCGTAGAACTCCAGGTACTCGTCGATCTGGGACTTCTTCTTGGCGATGGCGGGCTCGTTGATCGGGAACTTGACCTTGAGGGTGCCGTCCGCGACCACCTTCGACATCAGCGCGCTGTACTCGGTGGCGATGTCGTCGCCCACGAACTCCTTCATGTTCGTGAAGCCCATGACCTTGTTGTAGAAGGCCACCCACTCGTTCATCCGGCCGAGTTCGACGTTGCCGACGCAGTGGTCGACGGCCTGGAAGACGCGCTGGGCGGGCGGCTCGACGATCGGCCGGGCGGCCGTGTAGCCGGGCAGGTAGGGGCCGTCGTAGCCGGTGCGCTCGACCAGGGTGTGCCGGGTCTCGCCGTAGGTGGCGATGGCGGCGAGGACGACCGTGCCGTGCTCGTCCTTCAGCTCGTACGGCTCGGCGACGCTCCTCGCGCCCTGCTCGACGGCGTACGCGTAGGCGGCGCGCGCGTCCGGGACCTCGATGGCCAGGTCGACGACGCCGTCGCCGTGCGCGGCCACGTGCTCGGCGAGGAAGCGGCCCCAGGCGCTGCTCGGCTTGATCACGGAGGTGAGGACGAAGCGGGCGGAGCCGCTCTCCAGCACGTAACTGGCGGTCTCGCGGCTGCCGTTCTCCGGTCCGGAGTAGGCGACCAGCCGCATGCCGAAGGCGGTGGAGTAGTAGTGCGCCGCCTGCTTGGCGTTGCCCACGGCGAAGACGACCGCGTCCATTCCCTTGACCGGGAAGGGATCGTCCTGCCGGGCGGCCGTACCGGGAGTGAGGTCTGTGGTCTGCGTCATAGCCGAAGGGTGGCTCCGCTCTGCAAGGTGCGCAATAGTTCGCGCAATCGCTGGGCAGTCTGACCAGCGGTACGGCCGTCTCGGCGGTCTTTCTGTACAGGATGACCATCTCTGGGGGTCCCGTGGCGATCGATCATCTGGACGGACGCATCATCGTGCTGCTGGCCCGGGAGCCGCGCATCGGGGTGCTGGAGATGTCCCGGCGGCTGGGCGTGGCGCGCGGGACCGTGCAGGCGCGGCTGGACCGCCTCCAGACGAACGGGGTGATCCGGGGCTTCGGTCCCCAGGTGGACCCGGCGGCCCTCGGCTATCCGGTCACCGCGTTCGCCACCCTGCAGATCCGGCAGGGCCAGGGCGCCGACGTACGGGCGTACCTGGCGACCGTGCCGGAGGTGCTGGAGCTGCTGACCACCACCGGCAGCGGGGACATGCTGTGCCGGCTGGTGGCCCGCTCGAACGCCGATCTCCAGCGGGTGATCGACCGGGTCGTCGGCTTCGACGGCATCGTCCGGGCCTCCACGGCGATCGTCATGGAGAACCCCGTTCCGCTGCGGATCATCCCGCTGGTGGAGCAGGCGGCGGACATCGAACGGTCGTAGGCGGTCCCGAACCCGTGGATCAGCAGCCGGGCACCGGGCCCTTGCCCTTCTCCAGCGCCACCAGGGAGTCCACCGCGCCCTTGAGCGTGGTCACCGGGACCAGTCGCAGCCCCTTCGGCAGCTCCGCCCTGGCGTCGGCGCACTCCGCCTTCGGCACCAGGAAGACGGTGGCCCCGTCGCGGCGCGCGGCCCGGGTCTTCAGGGCCACCCCGCCGACCGCGCCGACCCGGCCGGCCGCGTCGATCGTGCCCGTGCCGGCGATGACGCGGCCCCCCGTGAGGTCGCCGCCGCTGCCGTCGCCGTCCAGCTTGTCGACGATCCCCAGGGAGAACAGCAGCCCCGCGCTGGGCCCGCCCACGTCGGCGAGCTTCAGCGTCACCTTCACCCGGTCGGCGCCGAGGCCGAGGTACTTCAGCGCCGCCTGGGTCGCCGCGTCCTGGGACTGCCGCATCTGTGCCTCGTTGTGCTGCTCGATCTCCTTGACGGTGTCCCCGCTCGGGTAGACCGAGTCGCGCGGCAGCACCGCGCGGTCGGTGCGGAACCAGCTGTCGACCACGTCGCCGAGCCCGACCCGGGCGTCCGGACCGGTCGCCTCGATGGTGGTCATCCGCAGCTGCCCGCTGGTCCTGCGGGTCTCCGCCCCGGACACCGTGATCACCGGGGTGCCCTGGTTCCGCCCGAGCACGTTCGCCGTCATGCCGGGCTGCGCCACCGAGAACGGCAGCGGCGCGAACGCGGCCGTGGCGAGCAGGGCCACGACGGGCAGCGCGCAGACGGCGAGGGCCTGGAGGCGTGTGAGACGTGAGAGCACGACCTCAATCTAACGCGCCGACCAGGTACGCCTTCTGCCGCGTACGGGTCCCGCCGGGCCGGGTGCGGGTCCCGCCGGGCCGGGTGGGAGTCCCGCCGGGGCGGGTGGGAGTCCCGCCGGGCCGGATGCGGGCTCCGCCGGGCCGGGTACGGGCTCCGCCGGGCCGGGTACGGGCTCCGCCGGGCCGGGTACGGGCTCCGCCGGGCCGGGTACGGGCTCCGCCGGGCCGGGTACGGGTCCCGCCGGACCGGATGCGGGCTCCGCCGGACCGGGTGCGCGTCCCGCCAGGCCGGATGCGGGCTCCGCCGGACCGGGTGCGCGTCCCGCCAGGCCGGATGCGGGTCCCGCCGGACCGGATGCGGGCTCCGCCGGGCCGGATCGGAGTCCCGCCAGGCCGGATGCGAGTCCCGCCGGGCCGGATGCGGGCTCCGCCGGACCGGGTGCGCGTCCCGCCAGGCCGGATGCGGGCTCCGCCGGACCGGGTGCGCGTCCCGCCAGGCCGGATGCCGGCTCCGCCAGACCGGATGCGCGTCCCGCCAGGCCGGATGCCGGCTCCGCCAGACCGGATGCGCGTCCCGCCAGGCCGGATGCGGGCTCCGCCGGACCGGGTGCGCGTCCCGCCGGACCGGATCGGAGTGCCAGGTGTGCGGTGCGTAGAGGTGCCCTTCTGCGTACGGGTCCCGTCACGACGCGTACGAGCCCCGCCGTGCCAGGTGCCGGTCCCGCCTGGCCAAGGGTCGGGGGCGGATGGGAGGGAAGTGGGAAGGGAGGCCAGAGAGACGGCCCCTCGCCGCACTCGGCCGGGCTCAGCGCAACGCTTCCGCGACTTCCCGCGCCGCCTCCATCACGCGCGCGCCCACCCGTTCCGGCACGGCGTCCGCGAGCATCACCACGCCCACACTGCCCTCGACGCCCGTCACCCCGACCAGGGGTGCCGCGGCTCCGCTCGCCCCCGCCTCCAGCTCCCCGTGCGTGAGCGTGTACCCGGGGTCGGAGGACGGCGACTGCCGTGCGGAGAGGATCGCCTTGCCGGCCGCGCCCCGGTCCAGCGGATGCCGGAACCCGGCCCGGTAGGCCACGTGGTAGTCCGTCCAGGTGGGCTCCACCACCGCGACGGCCAGCGCCTCGGACCCGTCCACGAGCGTGAGGTGCGCCGTCGCCCCGATGTCCTCCGCGAGCGACCGCAACGCGGGCAGCGCGGCCTCCCGTACCAGCGGATGCACCTGCCGTCCGAGCCGCAGCACGCCCAGTCCGACCCGGGCTCGCCCGCCCAGATCACGCCGTACGAGCGCGTGCTGCTCCAGCGTCGCGAGCAACCGGTACACCACGGTCCGGTTCACGCCCAGTTTGGTGGACAACTCGGTGACGGTCAGCCCGTGGTCGGTGTCGGCCAGCAGCTTGAGGACGCGCAGTCCCCGGTCGAGCGTCTGAGAGGTCTCCGCGGTCACGACGCCCACTCCTTCGGCGGTGAGGTCGGCGCCCCCTGTTCGGCGGATGCGTCACCGAGTCCCGTCGGCGACGCGCTTCAGAGGCCGCCGATCGGCAGGACGGCCCGGCGGCTCCCGGACCTAGTCGCTTCACGGCTGCGCTCCGCGGCGGCGCTGCCACGGGGCGTGTGCGTAGCGGGACAGTAGCGAAGCCGGTTCGCTGAGCGGAAGTCTTCGTCCAGAATCCGGGCAAGCCCAGATCCGGCCTGCCTGCATTCGTCCGGATACGCACACACGAAGATCCGCACCGACACCGACGCACGGCACCCTTGCACCCCGCACCCCACCGCGAAGCGAGCCACCCACCCGAGCCGCCCACCCACCCCTCCGGGGTCCGGGGCGGAGCCCCTGGGCGGTGCCCTCCCGGCGGACCGAGTCGGGTGGGCGGGCGGGCAGACAACCAACCCCCCAAGCCCAGCGCAGCGTCACCGCATGCGCGTAGCCCACTCCCGCACCTTCTCGATCCGCTGCCGCAACTGTCCCGCCGTGGCCTCCGCGCTCGGCGGCCCCCCGCACACCCGCCGCAGCTCGGTGTGGATCACCCCGTGCGGCTTCCCGCTCTGGTGGACGTACGCGCCGACCAGCGTGTTCAGCTGCTTGCGCAGCTCCATCAGCTCCTTGTGCGTGACCACCGGCCGCCGCTCGGCGGGCAGCTCCAGCAGGTCGGCCTCGGTGTCCGGCTTCTTCCGGCTGTGCGCGATCTGCCGGGCCTGCCGCTTCTGCAGCAGCAACTGCACCTGCTCGGGCTCCAGCAGCCCCGGGATCCCCAGGTAGTCCTGCTCCTCCTCGCTGCCGGGGTGCGCCTGCATGCCGAACTCGGCGCCGTCGTACAGCACGCGGTCGAACACGGCATCGGACTCCAGCGCCTCGAACGGCAGCATGTCCTGTTCGCCGGTGTCCTCGTCCTGCTGCTTGTTCGCCTCCTCCATCTCCTTCTCGGATTCGGCGTACGGGTCCTCCTCGCCCTCCTTCTTCGGCTTGTCGAGGGCGTGGTCCCGCTCCTTCTCCATCTCGTTGGCGAAGGTCAGCAGGTCGGGCACGGTCGGCAGGAACACGGACGCGGTCTCGCCGCGCCGCCGGGACCGCACGAAGCGCCCGACGGCCTGCGCGAAGAACAACGGGGTCGAGATGGTCGTCGCGTACACGCCCACCGCGAGCCGCGGTACGTCGACCCCCTCGGACACCATCCGCACGGCGACCATCCACCGCTCGTCGCTCGCGCTGAACTCGTCGATCCTCTTCGAGGCGCCGGCGTCGTCCGAGAGGACGAGCGTCGCCTTCGTCCCGGTGATCTCCCGGATGAGCTTGGCGTACGCGCGCGCGGAGTCCTGGTCCGAGGCGATGACGAGCGCGCCCGCGTCCGGGATGGCCTTGCGGACCTCGGTCAGCCGCTGGTCGGCGGCGCGCAGCACGCTCGGCATCCAGTCGCCGCGCGGGTCGAGGGCCGTACGCCAGGCCTGGCTGATCGCGTCCTTGGTCATCGGCTCGCCGAGCCGCGCGGCGACCTCGTCGCCGGCCTTGGTCCGCCAGCGCATGTTGCCGCTGTAGGAGAGGAAGATCACCGGCCGGACGACCCCGTCCGACAGCGCCGACCCGTAGCCGTACGTGTAGTCGGCGGCGGACCGGCGGATTCCGTCCGCCCCCTCCTCGTAGGTCACGAAGGGGATGGGGTTGGTGTCGGACCGGAACGGCGTACCGGTCAGCGCGAGGCGCCGCGTCGCCGGTTCGAACGCCTCCAGACAGGCCTCGCCCCAGGACTTGGAGTCGCCGGCGTGGTGGATCTCGTCCAGGATCACCAGGGTCTTGCGCTGCTCGACCCGGTTGCGGTGCAGCATCGGGCGCACGCCGACACCGGCGTACGTCACGGCCACGCCGTCGTACTCCCTGCCGAGCGGGCCCGCGCTGTACTCGGGGTCGAGCTTGATCCCTATCCGGGCCGCGGCCTCGGCCCACTGCTTCTTCAGGTGCTCGGTCGGCGCGACCACGGTCACCTGTTGTACGACGTGGTGGTGCAGCAGCCACGAGGCCAGCGTCAGGGCGAAGGTCGTCTTGCCGGCGCCGGGCGTGGCGACGGCGAGGAAGTCACGCGGCTGCTCCTGGACGTACTTCTCCATCGCCCCCTGCTGCCAGGCGCGCAGCTTGCTGGCGGTACCCCAGGGGGCCCGGCCCGGGAAGGCGGGCGAGAGGTGGTGGGAGGAAGCGGGCGAGGCGGCGGTGGTAGTCACGGTCTCCGAGCGGGGTAGGGCGGCTACGTATGACAACCGGGCCACCCTACCGGCGCCGCCCTCCGCTCAACGCGCGGACGACCCCGCCTCGCCCGCGGGTGGGAGCGACGTCACAAGCCCGCGGCAGCCACCGGCCCACCACCGTCCCCCGCCCCTGTCTCCGCGCAGGGGTTCGCGCAGGTGTCCCCCGCCCCTGTCACCGCGCCGGCGCCGGCCGGCCCCGCAGTCGTGTGGTCACCCAGGCTCCCGCCACCGCCACCGCCGCCATCGGCAGGAAGACGGCGGCGAAGGCGGCGGGATGCCCGCCACCGGACCCCGTGCCGGCCGCGGTGCTGCCGCCGCCCAGGGCCGCGAAGGCCGCGCCGGTGGCCGCCAGGAGCACGACGTTGGACAGGGCGTCGGAGATCTGCAGCGCGGCGGAGTTGGCGCCGGCCTCCTCCGGGGCGGACAGCTGGAGCAGCAGCACGCTGGTGGAGGAGATCACCAGGCCCATCCCGAAGCAGCCGATGCCCCAGGCGACGGCCACGGTCCACACGGGCACGGAGTGCAGGAGCACGCTCGGCGCGGTGACGATCGCGACGGCGACCAGCACCATCCCCACGGTCATCAGCCGCTCCCGGTACGGCGCCAGGCGCGGCCGGGACTGCACGAACGAGCCCAGCGCCCACGTCCCGCCGCCCGCCGCCAGCGAGAACCCGGCGAGCGTCGGGGACAGCCCGCGCTGGGTGACCAGCATCAGCGGCACGAAGGACTCGGCGGCGATGAAGGACCCCGCGGCCAGCCCGCGCAGCAGCACGACACAGGGCAGGCCGCGGGCGGCCCGGTAGGTGCCGCGGGGCAGCAGTCCGAGCACGGCGGGCACCAGCAGGGCCGCTCCCGCCAGTCCCGGGACGAGGGCCAGGGGCCGCAGGTCCTGGGCCGCGTACTGGAGGAGCCCGGCGCCCAGGGAGATCCCGAACGCGAGCCGGATCCGCCGCCGGTCGAAGGAGCCGGCGCCGGCCTGCGCGTCCACCGGGCCGGCCGCCCGCCGCCGTATCTGGGGCAGGGCGAGGGCGAGCGGGAACACGACGAGGACCGGGATGCCGAGGAAGACCCAGCGCCAGCCGAGGTGCTCGGTGACGGCGCCGGAGGCGAGGGGGCCGACGATCGAGGGGACGACCCAGCCGGCGGCGAAGGAGGCCATGATCGCGGGCCGCAGCCGCTCCGGGTAGGCGCGTCCCACGACGACGTACAACGCGACGATGACCAGCCCGCCGCCGAGCCCCTGCACGGCCCGGCCCAGGATGAACGTCCACATGACCTGCGCGGTCCCGGCGACGACGAGCCCCACCGCGAAGGCCGCGATGCCGGTCGTCAGCGCTCCGAGCGGACCGCGCCGGTCGGACCACTGCCCGGCGAGCACCATTCCGAAGAGGCTGGTGGTGAAGTACCCGGAGAAGGCGAACGCGTACAGCGCCAGTCCGTCCAGTTCCCGCGCGGCGACCGGCATGGCGGTCCCCACGGCCGTCGCCTCGAACGCGATGAGCACCACGACGGACACGATCCCGACACTCAGCGCCCGGTACGCCCTGCTCAGCACACCGCCGTCCTGCTCGGCGGGCGGATCGAGGACATCGGGCTCACGGGATCCAAGGGCACTCATGTGCGACAGAGTAAGGCCCACAACCGACTTTGGCCCCTGTCAGGAGTCCGACCCCCGCTAGGCCGTTGGTCGTACGTCCCGCCCCGCTTCGTGAACGGCACATGGCAGTCCCGTTGCAGCGCCTCCGCTCCCCTTGTACCCCTCACGCCCCGCCCCGTACGTTCTTCTCACGAACACGGCCGTGTGCCCGAGTGGTTTAGGGACTCGCCTGCAAAGCGAGTTACGTGGGTTCGATTCCCGCCACGGCCTCTACCGCTTGACCAGGAAAAGCAGGAGGGCTGCACCCTGCGGGGATGCAGCCCCTTTGCTTACCCGCAGACAGTCGCGCCCGGACCTCGCCCTGTGGCCTGACCGAGCCAACACCCGTGAGCTGTACGCCCTATTTCTTGGACACCTGCGCCCAGGCCTCGAGATACTCCAACCCGTCTGACGTAATTCGCAAGTAGTCCTTGAGGTGGAATTCACTGCCGGGCTGTCCGTGATCATCCACTATCGCCTGCAGTCCACGCTGATCGCTTGGCGTCACGTAGCCGATGTTCTCAAGATGATCCAACTCTCTGAACATGGACCATTCGAAGCGCACATAATCTGCCTCGAGATCTGCGAGCTTCCGCAGATGCGAGAGCATGTACCTGGTAACGAGACCGCGCACGACCAGCCTCAGGATGTCCACCTGGTCTTGCAGACCTCTGAACTTGACCCTCATACCTTCCAGGCCAGTTGTTATCTCCTGGATAGGTCCAGCGTGTGCGAAGCCCAGGAATGTGATCGCGATTACCCCAATCGCCGCCACGATCGCGGCATTCAGCTGATCAGACAGAGCTCCGTACGTGATGTAGGCAACCAACACGGCGAAGAGCGCAAGCCCCGGCACGAGGAACCAGATGGCCAACTGCTTCGGATAAGTTGCCGAGCGGGAAACATGCGGAAAAGACACTCTGATCATCTCTCTTCGCTACAAGCGTTGAGCGAAGAAGGCTCCAAGCCCCAGTATCCCACTGCACCCACGCCTCATCCACCCGAACACGACAAGCGGGCAATAGCGTGGACAATGGCGACGGTTCAGAAGCACAGCATGCGCCACGGGCTACGTGTGGGCAGTCCTTGAAGGGAAGGCCGGCTCAGAACACCCCGCCCGTCTCGTCATGGAACAGGTTCGTCCAGTAGTGCCAGGTCGTTTCCGGGGCGGTGCCCGTCGGGTCGATCGCGTGGAGGGTGTCGATCATCAGGGCGACCAGGTGGTCGTAGGCGTGGGTGGACAGTTCGTGGCCCAGGTGGGCGTCGATCGTGCGCTCGTGGTGGATGAGCCACAGGGTGACGGCCAGGGTGGAGACGTCGCTGTTGAGGGGGTGCAGGGCCGCCTCGGGCTCGCTGAAGGTGAGGACCGCGCCCGTCCGGCCGTCGACCACCAGGCTGGTGTCCTCCGGGAGGTGGCCGAGGCGGATCAGGTGGTCGCAGTGGGCCGGGAGCTCGGCGAGGGGGTACTCGGGGCGTTCCTGGGTGAAGTACTCGCGGAGCGTGGGGAGCGGGACGTCCGTGTCGGCGTGGAAGAGGACCGCCTTCTCCGGCAGTCCCGTCTCGCTCAGGAAGCGGCGGGTCGGCTCGTGGGTGAGCGTCTTCGGGAAGTCGACCTCCTCGAAGCGGAGCACCCTGCCGTGCCCGAACTGCTGGTCCAGGACGCGCGCGGGGACGTCCAGGGTGAGGCCCGATGCGGTGCCGGGGCCGGCGATGAGGGAGAGCGGGCGGATCAGGGCCGCCGCCTTCCAGTACGTCGGGACCTCGCCGTCCGTGCCCTCCTCCAAGAGGGTGAGCAGCCGGCGGGAGGCCTCGGTGACGGTCCCGGGGCCGTACTGTCCCGCCAGGGAGGCGAACCGGCCGCGCAGCCCCGCCAGTTCCTCGGTGACCGCGGCGAAGCGCAGCAGCGTGTTCAGGGACGGCGCGAAGGGGCGCGGCTCGGACGGGTCGACGAGGTAGGCCGTCGTCAGCTCGCCCGTGGCGCCGTCGAGCAGGATCGACCGGCGCTCCAGGCCGGCCGGGGTGAGCAGTTCGCCTATGACCAGGCGTCCGCGCAGTTCCTCCGCCAGGTGGAAGGGGCCGTCGGCGGCGTCGGCGAGGGTGCGCAGGCCGTGCGTGCGCAGCGGGGAGAAGGTCAGCAGGGTGTTCTCCGCGGGCAGTCCGGCGCCCGTGAGGAGGCCGCGCGTCGGCGCGTGCGTGACGTAGCGGTCCAGTTCCGCCTCGCTCAGCGTGATCGCCGGAACCTCGGCGTCCGTCGTGCTCATCGCTCCCCCGCGATCTCCCGGTGCGTGGCAGGTCCGCGTACCCCGTCGTACGCCGCCCGCGGGCAGGTGCCCCCCACTGCCGAGCAGATTACGCCGCCCCACTGACAACGGCCTTCACGAGGGAGGACGCCCGGCGAGCCGGGACCGTTGCGCGTGCGCGGAAAAGAGCGGGACGGCTCCGTTCGCCGGGCCGGGTCCCTCAGGTGAAGTAGATCCCGCCCAGGACCACGGCCAGTGCCGCGACCACGAACAGCAGGACCCACAGGAACAACTTGCCCACGCCGGGCGCGGGTTCGTAGCGCGGCTCCTCGGGCGGCGGTGTGCTCACCGGTCCGTCACCACCGCCGCCTGCGGGCGGATCGGGAGGCGGTTGACCGGGCGGCCGGTGGCGGCGCGGACGGCGGAGGCGATGGCCGCCGGGGCCGTCACCACCGGCACCGCGCTGACGGACTTGGCGCCGAAGGGGGCCACCACGTCCCGTTCCTCCACCAGTTTGACGATCCGGATGTCGGGGGCGTCCAGGGCGGTCGGCAGGGCGTAGCCGGTCAGGTCGGGATGGCGGACGAGACCGCGGGGCGTGCGGAGGTTCTCGGTGAGGGCGATGCCCACGCCCTGGGTGACGCCCGCCTCGATGCGCGCGGCCAGCTGGGCCGGGTTGAGCACCCGGCCCACGTCCTGGGCGACCGCCAGCTCCACGACCCGGACCGAGCCCAGCTCGACGTCGACGTCCACCACCGCGCGGATCGCGCAGAAGGCGAGGCCGACGAAGGCGTCGCCCTGTCCGGCGGCGTCCAGGGGCTCGGTCGGATGCGGGCGGCACTGGGCGGTGGCCCACAGCTCCTTGCCCTCCATCGCCTCCGCGACGGTGGTCGACAGCACGCCGTCGTACGAGGTGATCTTGCCGTCCGTGATCTGGAGGAGTTCGGTGGACATGCCGAACTTGTGCGCCAGCGGCTGGAGGAGCTGCGTGCGGACCATCTTGGCCGCCCGCTCCACCGCGCCGCCGGACACCCAGGTGTGCCGGCCCCGGCAGCCCGCGCCGGCCGGCGGCTGGTCGGTGTCGACGGGGGCGACGTGGACCTCCTCCACGCCGAGGGTCTCCTGGACGATCTGCCGGGCCAGGGTGGTGAAGCCCTGGCCGGTCTCCACGGCCGCGCACAGCACGGTCGCGATGCCGTCGTGGACCTTGACCGTCGCGGTCGACACCTCGTCGGCGCCCTCCGCGCCGAGCATGTGCACCATGCCCAGGCCGTAGCCGACGCCCCGGCGCACCGCGCCGGGCTCGCCCGCGCCCTCGGGGCCGCCGGGCAGCAGCCACTCCTCCTCGGGGGTGTCCTTGGGCAGCGCCGGGAGCGGGAAGTCCCGGACCGCCTGGAGGAGTTCGGCGACCGGGGCCGGGCAGGTCACGGTCTGGCCGATCGGGAGGACGTCTCCGGTGGCGAGGGCGTTGCGCAGGCGCAGTTCGGCCGGGTCGAGGCCCAGCTTCTTCGCCAGCTTGTCCATCTGCGCCTCGTAGGCGGCGCACACCTGCATGGCGCCCTCGCCGCGCACGTGGCCGGAGGGCGGGTTGTTGGTGCGGACGGCCCAGCCCTCGATGAAGGCGTTGGGGACGACGTACGGGCCGCACGCGAAGGAGACGGCGGCGGCCAGGGCGTCGGAGGACGTGTCGGCGTACGCGCCCGCGTCCAGCAGGATCTGCGCCTCGACCTTCACCAGCCTGCCCTCGGCGTCGGCGTGGTGACGGTAGCGCAGCAGCGTCGGGTGCCGGTGGGCGTGGCCGAGGAAGGACTCCTCGCGGGTCGCCGTCAGCTTCACCGGGCAGCCGGTCTTCAGGGCGAGCAGGCCGAGCGGGAGCTGGAAGCCCTGGTCCTCGCGGTCGGCCGTGGCGCCGGGCACCCCGGTGACGACGATCTTCACCCGGTCGGGGGACAGGCCGTAGCAGGCGGCGGCGGTGTTGCGGTCGGTGTGCGGGTCGGTGGAGGCCAGGTACAGCTCCACCCCGCCGTCCGGACGCGGTACGGCGAGACCGGCCTCGGCGCCGATCGGGGCCGGGTCCTGGCGGCCGATGCGGTACAGGCCCTCGACCACCACCTCGCCGGCCGCCTCCGGGTCGCCGTGGTGCAGCGGGATGTGCCGGATCAGGTTGCCGTCGGGGTGCAACGGCTCGGCCTCGAAGGCCTGTTCCGGGTCGGTGACCGGGTCCAGCACCTCGTACTCGACGATGACGGCGGCGGCGGCCATGCGCGCGGTGTCCGGGTGGTCGGCGGCCACGGCCGCGATGGGCTCGCCGTGGTGGCGCACGACCTCGGAGGCGAACACCGGCCGGTCGGGTGTGCCCCGGCCGTGGCGCGGGGTGCCGGGCACGTCCTCGTGGGTGACGACCGCGCGGACGCCGGGCATCTCGCGCGCGTGGGTGGTGTCGATGGAGACGATGCGCGCGTGCGCGTGCGGGGAGCGCAGCACGGCCGCCCACAGCAGGCCCTCGGCCCACAGGTCGGCCGCGTACGGGAAGGTGCCCTCGGTCTTGGCGCGGGCGTCGGCGTGCGGCAGGGAGGCGCCGAGGCCGTGCGGCGGCTCCTCGGCCACGGGGGCGGGTTCCGCGGCGGTGGTCGCGGTGCCGGCTTCGTTGCTCACGCCTGGCCTCCGTCCTGGCCGTAGTGCTGGTCGTGCGGTCCCGGCGGCGTGCCGTACGGGTCCGGTGCGTCGTACGGGTCCCGTCCGCCGTACGCGTCGGGCGTGTCGTACGCGTCCGGCGTCCCGTACGGGTCGGGCGTCTCGTGCGTGTCCTGTCGCCGCGGGGGGTCGAACGCGCCGGGCGCCTCGAAGGCCGACGGGTGGACGCCTCCGGAGCCGGGGCCCGCCTGGTGCGGGATGCGGGCCTCGTCCGTGTCCGTCCCGGGGCCGGCGTGGGCCGCCTCCCGCTCGGCGACGACCTCCTTGACGGCCTCCAGGACGCCCCGGTAGCCCGAGCACCGGCACAGGTTGCCGCACAGGGCCTGCCGGGTCTCCAGCTCGGTCGGCGCGGGGTTGCCCTCCAGCAGGTCGTGCACGGTCATCGCCATGCCGGGCACGCAGAACCCGCACTGCACGGCTCCGCAGCGGGCGAGCGCGCGCTGCACGTCGGAGGGCCGGCCGTCCTCGGCCAGTCCCTCGACCGTGCGCACCTCGCTGCCGGCCGCGGTGACCGCCGGGACCAGGCAGGAGGCCACCAGGCGGCCGTCGACCTGCACGTTGCAGGCGCCGCACTCGCCCTGCGAGCAGCCGTCCTTGGCGCCCGCGAGGCCGAGCCGCTCGCGCAGCACGTACAGCAGCGACTCGCCGATCCAGGCGTCGGTGACCGGGCGGTCGGTGCCGTTGACGCGCAGGACGTAGGAGGCGAGCGGGTGGTCGTCGTGCGGCGGGAGCGGTACGGCGGCCCCCTCGGCGTCCTCCGCGGCCGCGGTGCCTTCGGCGGGGTCGTCCGGCGCGGGCGCGTCGACGGCACCCTCGGGTGCGGCTGCCGGCGGGGAGTCGGGCGTGTCGGGGGCCGTGGAGACGACCGGGTCCGCCGGTGCCTCCGCCTCGTCCGTGTCCGGCGTCGTGGCGGGCTCCGGCGCGGTCGCCGGGCCCGCGGGGTCCCCGGGGTCCGCCGGGGCGTCAGCGGGGCGTTCAGGGGCCTCGGCGGCGCCCTGGACGTCGCCTTCCGGCGCCGTGGCGGGCTCGGCCGGCTCGTGCGCGGGCGGAGCCGACTCGTGCGCGGGCGGGGCCGGTTCGTGCGCGGGCGGGGCCGGTTCGGCAGGCACGTCCGTGGCGCCGGGCGTGTCGGCGTCGGGGGCACCGGCGTGACCGGCGTCCGGGTGACCCGCTCCCTCGTGGCCGCCCTCGTCCTGACCGGCGTGCACGTGACCGGCGTCCGGGTGACCCGCTCCGTCATGGCCAACCTCGTCCTGACCGGCGTGCACGTGACCGGCGTCCGGGTGACCCGCTCCGTCGTGGCCGGCCTCGTCGTGGTGACCGGCCCCGGCGTGGCCGCCCTGCGCCCGACCGCCCGGACCGTGCCCGTACCCGTCCTGCGGAACGTACGCCTCCGCGGCGCCGTACCCGTCCTGCGCGCCGTACGTCTGCTCGGTGCCGTACGCCTCCTCGCGCCCGTACCCGTCGTCCACGCCGTACGCGTCCGGAGCGCCGGGCGCCGGGGCGTCCACCGGCTCGCCCCCGGAGGGGTACGCGTGGCCCGTGCCGTCCGTCGCCCAGGGGGCCGGCGCGCCGCCGGGCAGTGTGGCGGGCGCTGCGGCGCCCCACTGCCCGGCCAGCGAGGACGTGGTGAACTCGCCCGACTCGTCGGGGAGGTCGCCCCCGGCGACGGGGATGGACCACTGCCCGGTGACGTCGTGCCCCGGGGCGGCCGGGGCCGCGGGCTCCTCGTAGGTCCAGTGCTGGGTGGCGGCGGGGTGGTAGGTGAACCGGTCGTCCGCGGCGTGCGGCGGGGCCGGGGTGGCGTTCGGGTCGGGCCACGGGCCGCCGCCGTCGGGCGCGGGCCAGGTGCCCGGGGCGCCGTCGGTGTGCGTGCCGTCGGTGTGCGTGGCCGTGATCCGCGGCGGCACGTAGCCGTGTCCGGGCGCGGCCAGCGGGCTGTCGCCGGACAGCAGGGCGTCGATGCCGCCCTCGGGGAGTTCGACGAAGGCGGTGGCGCCGTCGTCGTAGTCGCCCTGGGGCAGCGGGTCCCAGCGTCCGCCGCCCTGGGGCGTGCCCTCTCCGTGCTGGTCGTCGGTCACGACAGCGCCCTCCCCAGTGCTCGTCGGGCCAGCGCGGCGACAGTGCGCCGCAGGTGCAGTACGGCGGGCGGAAGCGGGGTCACCGAGCCGTCGGGCTCGGGGGCCGGGTCCGGGATGCAGGCCGCGGCGACGTACTCGCCGAAGGCCTGCAGGGCCTCCGGGACGAGGGCGCGGTCGTTGTCCCAGTCGATCAGCCGGGCGACCCACTGCTCGGCCTCCAGCGGCCGCAGCGGCATCGGCGCTATGGCTCCGACGGCGCAGCGCACGCCGCGCCGGGCCGGGTCGAGGACGAGCGCCACGGAGGCGAGCGCGCGGCCCGGTCCGGTGCGTCCGGTCGCCTTCAGGAAGACCTGCGGGGCGTGCAGCAGCGGTACGCGTACGTAGCCGATGAGTTCGCCGCCGCGCAGCATCTCCACGCCGGCCAGCAGGTGCGACACCGGGATCTCCCGGCGGGCTCCGCCCGGGCCCGCGATGATCAGGGTCGCTTCGAGGGCGGCCAGCACCGGCAGCGCGTCCCCGGTGGGGGCGGCGGAGGCGATGTTGCCGCCCAGGGTGCCCGCGTTGCGGATGTGCGGCGGGCCCGCGGCGCGCGCGGCGGCGGCGAGCGCCGGGATCAGGGCCGCGAAGTCGGGGCGGCCCATGCGCGCGTGCGTGAGGCCCGCGCCGAGCAGCGCGTGGCCGTCCTGGTACTGCCAGCCGCGGATCTCGCTGATCCGGCCGAGGCCCACCAGCGCGGCGGGCCTGAGCTGGCCGGAGTTGACGGCGGCCATCAGGTCGGTGCCGCCCGCCACGGGGACGGCGGTGGGCATGGCGGCCAGGGCCGCCACGGCCTCGTCCAGTGTCGTGGGCAAGGTGACGGCCTGCGCCGTCTGCGGTGCGTGCGTGGTCAAACCGGCTGCCCCTTCCCGCTGCCCCACCTGGTCCCGCCTGTGTTGCCGTACGGTACGTGCTGACAGGGCGGACGACGCAACTCTGGCACATCTTCGCGACGCCCGGACGCAGGGGTCCGCTAGGAGGCATTCGCCCACCCCACCAGGGTGGTGGCCGTTTTCG
>NZ_JBEYRP010000006.1:175945-395797 GCF_040704085.1 Streptomyces sp. NPDC047841 | reverse complement strand
TTCCCTTTCCGGCGGTTCCGACTCTATCAGATCCTTTCGGCGTCTGATCCCCGGTCAGCGGGGTTCGTCCTCGCGGCTGTTGGGCCGTTCCGACGAGTGAGACTTTAGCGGATTCCTGGCTCCCGAGCTAATCGGCGGCCGGCGCCCTTTCGAACGCGGATTCCTCATTTCGCAAATACGCACGCCAAAACAGCCGACGCGAAGAGCGTCGATCGAGTGGGTGGTGCTTGCGGAATGGCTGTCCGGGGACCGACCGGGGTCGGCGCTCACGTCGGACAACTCGGAGAACAGTACGTATCGGCGTGGGGCGTGTCAACTCGCCGCCACGAGGCGCTCCCGCGGCGTACTGTGGAGCGCGTGATGACGCGTACGTGCACCCAGCTCTGGTGGGCCGCCTGACGGCGGCCGTACTCACGTATGCACTCAACGGCCGCCGCTTCGGCGGCCGTTCTCGTATCTCCCTCCGGGTCCCGGGGGCCGGCCGCAGGGGCGGCGGTCCCGACCAGAAGGAGTGGAGATGACTCGGGTCTTCAGCGGGATTCAGCCGACCGGGCACCTGACCCTGGGCAACTACCTGGGGGCCATGCGGCGCTGGGCCGAGGTGGACCAGCACCGGGCGGACTCGCTGTTCTGTGTGGTGGATCTGCACGCGCTGACCATGGACCACGATCCGGCGCGCGTATGCAGGCTCAGCCGGCAGACGGCGACCTTGTTGCTGGCGGCCGGGCTCGACCCCGAGGTGTGCACGGTGTTCCTGCAGAGCCACGTCGACGAGCACACGCGGTTGTCGTACCTGCTGGAGTGCGTGGCGACCGACGGTGAGACGCGGCGGATGATCCAGTACAAGGAGAAGGCCGCGAAGGAGCGGGAGCGTGGTGGGAGCGTGCGGCTGTCGCTGCTGACGTATCCGGTCCTGATGGCGGCGGACATCCTGGCGTACGGGACGGACGAGGTGCCGGTCGGTGAGGACCAGGCGCAGCACGTGGAGCTGACCCGGGACCTGGCGGTGCGGTTCAACCAGCGCTACGGGCAGGCGTTCGTGGTGCCGAGGGCGACGATCCCTCAGGTGGCGGCACGGGTCATGAACCTCCAGGACCCGACGAGGAAGATGGGGAAGTCGGACGACTCGGGCGCGGGGGTCGTCTATCTGCTGGACGAGCCGGACGTGGTGCGCAAGAAGGTGCTGCGGGCCGTGACGGACAGCGGGCGGGACGTCGTCTACGACCGGGCGGAGCGGCCGGGCCTCGCGAACCTGCTGGATGTTCTCGCCGCGTGCACGGGCGGGAACCCTGAGTCACTGGCGGACGTTTACGACTCGTACGGCTCTTTGAAGAAGGACACCGCGGAGGCGGTGGTGGAGGTGCTGCGGCCGGTGCAGGCCAGGCATCGGGAGCTGTGCGCCGATCCGGCGTACGTCGAGGGGGTGCTGCGCGATGGTGCGGAGAAGGCGAGGGCGTTGGCCCGGCCGACGGTCGATACGGCCTACCGGGCGATCGGGCTGCTGCCGCCCGTGGCGGAGCCCTCGCTGAGCGCCGCGCGTTAGCCGGGCGGCGCTCCGGCGCGGTCGGCCGGTTCAGTCCTTCTTGCCGGAGGCGAGTTCGCGGCTGCGGTCGCGGGCGGCTTCGAGGGCGGCGATGAGGGCGGCGCGTACGCCGTGGTTCTCCAGTTCGCGGATGGCGTTGATGGTGGTGCCCGCCGGGGAGGTGACGTTCTCCCGGAGCTTGACGGGGTGTTCGCCGCTGTCGCGGAGCATCACGGCGGCGCCGATCGCGGACTGGACGATGAGGTCGTGCGCCTTGTCGCGCGGGAGACCGAGCAGGATGCCGGCGTCGGTCATGGCTTCGACCAGGTAGAAGAAGTACGCCGGGCCGGAGCCGGAGAGTGCGGTGCAGGCGTCCTGCTGGCTCTCGGGGACGCGGAGGGTCTTGCCGACGCCGCCGAAGATCTCCTCGGCGTGTGCGAGGTGCTGTTCGGTGGCGTGGCTGCCTGCCGAGATGACCGACATGGCCTCGTCGACCAGGGCGGGGGTGTTGGTCATGACGCGGACGACGGGGGTGCCCTCGGCCAGGCGCTCCTCGAAGAAGGAGGTGGGGATGCCGGCGGCTCCGCTGATGACCAGGCGGTCGGCGGGGACGTGCGGGGCGAGTTCGTCCAGGAGGGTGCCCATGTCCTGCGGCTTGACCGTGAGGATCAGGGTGTCGGCGGTCTTGGCGGCCTCGGTGTTGGTGACCGGGGTGACTCCGTGGCGGGTGCGGAGTTCTTCGGCGCGTTCGGGGCGGCGGGCGGTGACCAGGAGGTCGCCGGGGGCCCAGCCGGCCCGGATCATTCCGCTGAGCAGGGCTTCGCCGATCTTGCCGGTGCCGAGGACTGCGACTTTCTGGCTCATGCGGTTCAGTCTGGCACCGGGGTGGGGGGTGCGGGCGGGTTGTCCGGTGGGCGGAACGGCGGCGGGTGGGGCCCGTGGTCACGCCGTGCGCCGTCGTAGCGTCGCCGCGCCCAGGCCCAGGACGAGCAGTGCGCAGCCGGCCACGATCAGCACGTCGCGGACGAAGGCCGCCGTCATGTCGGTGTGGTGGAGGACCTGGTTCATGCCGTCGACGGCGTACGACATCGGCAGGACGTCGGAGACGGCCTCCAGGACGGGGTGCATGTCGGAGCGGGGGGTGAACAGGCCGCAGAGGAGGAGCTGGGGAAAGATCACCGCGGGCATGAACTGGACCGCCTGGAATTCCGAGGCCGCGAAGGCCGAGACGAAGAGACCGAGGGCCGTGCCGAGCAGAGCGTCGAGGAGGGCGACGAGGAGGAGCAGCCAGGGGGAGCCGGTGACGTCGAGGCCGAGGAGCCAGAGCGCGAGTCCGGTGGCGAGGGCGGACTGGACGATGGCGAGGGCGCCGAAGGCGAGGGCGTAGCCGGCGATGAGGTCGGCCTTGCCGAGGGGCAGGGCGAGGAGCCGTTCGAGGGTGCCGGAGGTGCGTTCGCGCAGGGTGGCGATGGAGGTGATCAGGAACATCGTGATCAGCGGGAAGATGCCGAGCAGCGAGGCGCCGATGGTGTCGAAGGTGCGCGGGCTGGCGTCGAAGACGTAGCGCAGCAGGATCAGCATCACGCAGGGGATCAGGACCAGCAACGCGATGGTGCGCGGGTCGTGGCGCAGCTGGCGCAGGACCCGGGCCGCGGTGGCGGTGGTGCGGGAGGCGTTGAGGGTGCTGGGGCCCGTGGTGGGTGCCGCCGGGGTCGTCGTGGGTGCCGCGGTCGCGGGGCTGGGGTTCATCGGGTGCTCTCTCTGGTACGGCCTGCGGCTTCGTCGACCAGGCTCAGGAAGGCGGCCTCGACGGTGTCGGTGCCGGTGCGGCTGCGCAGGGCGTCCGGGGTCTCTGTCCCGGCCTCGCCCCCGGTGAGGATCTCGCCCTCGCGCATGAGGAGGAGGCGGTGGCAGCGCTCGGCCTCGTCCATGACGTGGGAGGAGACGAGGAGGGTGGTGCCGCGGGTGGCGGCGAGGTCGTGGAAGAGCTGCCACAGGTCCCGGCGGAGGACGGGGTCGAGGCCGACGGTCGGTTCGTCGAGGACGAGGAGTTCGGGGGTGCCGAGGAGGGCGACGGCGAGCGAGACGCGGCCGCGCTGGCCGCCGGAGAGGTTGCCGGCGAGGGCGTCGGCGTGGCTGGTGAGGTCGACGTCGGCGATGGCCTGGGTGACGTGCTGGTGGCGGCGGTCGGCGGCGGCGCGGCCGGGGTCGAGGATCGCGGCGAAGTAGTCGAGGTTCTGGCGGACGGTGAGGTCGTCGTAGACGGAGGGGGCCTGGGTGACGTAGCCGATGCGGTTGCGGAGGGCGGGGTGGCCGGCCGGGTGGCCCAGGACGTCGAGGGTGCCGGTGACCTTGGCCTGGGTGCCGACGATCGAGCGCATGAGGGTGGATTTGCCGCAGCCGGAGGGGCCGAGCAGGCCGGTGATCCGGCCGCGGGGGACGGTGAAGCGGAGGTGGTGCAGGACCGTGCGGGGGCCGCGGGTGACGGTGAGGTCGTCGGCGTGGACGGCGGGGGGCGGGGCAGCGGGGGCCGGAGGGCCCGGCTCATTATTCATCACATGATGAATAATTGGGCTGGAGGGGTCGGGGCGTCAAGGGGCGGTGACGAACAGAGGGCGGCGGCAGCCGGTGAAGGGTGCGGGAGGCGGGGTCAGGGCTTGCGGGCGACCAGGAGGAGGACGTCGTAGGTCTCCTCGACCGTGCCGTCCGGGAAGACCTCCAGGAGGTGGGCGCGCTCCTCTTCGAGGAAGGCGGTCGTGCGCTCCTCGGACGTGATGAGGAAGGCGGAGTGGCTGCCGATGTTGGCGAGGTGGACGTCGACCGGCACGCGGCGGCTCCAGCGGACCGTGCGGCGGGTGAAGTCCAGGCGCCCGCTGGGGTCGGCCAGCTCGACGCGGTCGCCGGCCTTGCGTGCTTCGGCGGCGACGTCTACGCCCAGGAAAGCGCCGACGCGGCGGGCGGCGTCGGCGATCCACTCGACGTCCAGCGCCTGGGTGTTCCACCACAGCGCCAGCGCACCGCCCGGGCGCAGCACGCGCAGCGCCTCCGGCACCGAGTGGGCCTGGTCGGTCCAGTGCCAGGCCTGGGCGTAGGTGATGAGGTCGGCGTGGGCGTCGGCGACGGGCAGGGCGTCGCCGTTGCCCCGGGCGAGCGGGACGTGCGGGAGCGCGCGGCGGAACTCGGCGGCCATGCCCGCGCCGGGTTCGACGGCGAGGACGTCGGCGCCGCGCGCGTGCAGGAGGGCGGTGGCGATGCCGGTGCCCGCGCCGACGTCCACCGTCCTGGCGCCCGCGAGGGGGCGGCCGGCCAGTTCCTCGACGGCGTCGAGGAGGGCGGGCGGGTAGGAGGGGCGGTTCGCGGCGTACTGGGCGGCGGCGGAGTTGAAGGAGGCGGCGCGGGAGGCGTGGGAGGCGCCCGGGTCGGCGGGCGACGGCTCGGTGACGGTCATGGGGTCCTGTCTACGGCATCGCCGGCCGCCTGTCGTACCCGGTTTTCCGTCCCGTGGCCGCGGTTCCGCCGTCGGCGTCCCGGCCTTGCCGTTCGACGGCGCCGTCCTACCGGCGGCGCTTCTTCTTCGACGGGTTGCCGGTGCGGCGGGTGGTGCGGCGGGCGTGGGCCTCACGGGCCTGCGCGTACTCCTCGCGGTGCAGCTTCTCGCCCGGCGCCTCGGTGAGGGAGCGGAAGAAGTAGGCGAGGAGGGTGCCGACGAAGCCGATGGCGAGCAGACCGCGCAGGGACGCCTGGCGCTGCGGGTCGTGGCGCCTGCCGAAGCCCTCCCAGGTGTTGCGGAAGGCGAGCGCGCTGCAGATCGCGAACATGGCGACGACCAGCACGGTCACGAAAGAGCCGGACTCGGCGATCCGGATGCCCTCGTAGGCGAGGCGCAGCACCAGACAGGAGGCGGTGGCGGCGGCGAGGGAGCCGACGGCGACGCCGGCGCGGCGGGCCGCGTAGCCGTTGTCGTGGTCCACCCAGGAGGTGCCGAAGAAGCGCAGGGGCTCCGGGCGGGGGCCGCCACCCTGCGGCGGGGCGCCGTCGTCCTCGGGCGCGCGGCCGAGGGAGCCCGCCGAGGTGTCCGGGGTGCCGGTTTCGTCGCTCACAGCACGATTATGGCGCCGGCCGTGGACGGGCTTCCGGGCGGGGTCCGGGCGGCGGTTCCGCGTCGGCGGCCCCGCCCGCCCAGGCACGGCCCGGACGGGACGGGGGGGCTCACGGCGCCCGGTGGTGCGGGCCGGGGTCAGCCGCAGCGGGAGGCGATGTAGCCGTCGCTGCCCGTGTGGACGTAGGCGTCCGAGACGTACTCGCCGCTGTCGATGAGGTCCCAGATGTTCGTCGTGCCGTAGGTCCCCGTCACGGTCGTGCCGGGTGTCTGGCAGTAGATCGGCACCTGGACGCCCTCCGGCAGGACGCGGACCAGGTTGTACTGGGTGCCCGGGCCGCTGCGGACGTTCAGCCGGACGCCGGGCGCCACGGCGTAGGTGCGGACGGCTGCCGCCGCCTCCGTCACCACGCTCCCGGTGTCACCGGCTCCGTTCTCGATGGCCTCGGCCTCTTGTGCGCGGTCGACCGACATGAATGGTCCTCCCCCGTCGTCTTCCTCGAACTCGGCGCGAAACGCTGCTGCGCGACGCGCACGCAGACGCTAGCAAGCCGCCTCCGTCTCGTACGAGTCATCGACTAGGCTCCGTGCGTCGCGCGCGCGGACGAAGAGCACGGGGGTGGTCCATGGCGCCACAGCGCAACACCGGAGCGGGCGCGGAAGCGGAACTTCCCGAGTACGCCGGGCACTATCGGCTGGAGTCCTGCCTGGGCTCCGGCGGCATGGGGGTCGTACACCTCGCCCGGAGCACCTCGGGGATGCGGCTCGCGGTGAAGGTCGTACACGCGGAATTCGCGCGGGATCCCGAGTTCAGGGGCCGTTTCCGGCAGGAGGTGGCCGCCGCGCGCCGGGTCAGCGGGGCCTTCACGGCATCTGTCGTGGACGCCGATCCCGAGGCCGAACGCCCCTGGATGGCCACCTTGTTCATCCCCGGGCCGACCCTCTCCGACCAGGTGAAGCGGAAGGGTCCCCTGCCCAAGGAGCAGTTGCGCCGGCTGATGGCCGGGCTCGCCGAGGCGCTGCGCGACATCCACCGGGTCGGGGTCGTGCACCGGGATCTCAAGCCCAGCAACGTGCTGCTCGCCGACGACGGGCCGAAAGTCATCGACTTCGGCATCTCCCGGCCGAAGGACAGCGAACTGCGCACCGAGACCGGCAAGTTGATCGGCACCCCGCCGTTCATGGCGCCCGAGCAGTTCCGGCGGCCCCGGGAAGTCGGCCCGGCCGCCGACATCTTCGCGCTCGGTTCGGTCATGGTGCACGCGGCCACCGGGCGCGGGCCGTTCGACTCCGACAGCCCGTACGTCGTCGCCTACCAGGTGGTCCACGACGAACCCGACCTGACCGGCGTGCCGGAAGGGCTCGCACCGCTGGTACGCCGGTGTCTGGCCAAGGAACCCGAGGACCGGCCCACGCCGGACGAACTGATGCGGGAACTGCGCTCGGTGGCGGCCTCGTACGACACCCAGGCGTTCATACCGGCGCAGCGGACGGGCGAGGCGCAACGGGCCGGCGAGGAGCGGACTCCCGCGGAAGCCGGGGCGGCGGCAGGGGCGGCACAGGCAGGGGGATACCCTGCCGGGGCCGGCCGCTCCGAGGGAGCCGGCCGTTCCGAGAGTGCCGGCCGCTCCGAAGGCCCCCGTCGGCGCACGGGCCGACGTCCCGGGCGCCGGCGGGTGGTGGCGCTCACGGCCGGGAGCCTGGGGCTGGCGCTGCTCGGCGCGCTCGTCGGAGTGTGGGTGTCCGGCGGAAACGATCAGGCAGCCAGGGGGGCGGGCGAGCCGACCCTGACGGCGGCTTCCGGCGGCACGTGGACGGCCCGGCCGGCGGTCGGCGGCGAGGGCATGCCGCACTGCGCGTACGCGGCCGGCAAGGTGTTCTGCGCGCGGCCGGGTGCCGTCTTCGCGCTCTCCGCGAGCGACGGCGGGCTGCTGTGGCGGCGCTCGGTCGGCACCGGGTCCACGAGCGGGCCCCCGGCCCTCTCCGGCGGGCTGGTCCAGCCGTACACGGACGGCGGCGGCTCACGGCTCACCGGGCTGGATCCGGCCACGGGCAGGCAGGTGTGGCAGCGGCGGCTGCCGGCCGGGACGACCGTGCGCTACGCCGGTGACACGGCCCTGCTCACCAGCGCCGACGGCACGGTCACCGGCGTGGACGGCGCGAACGGCGCCACGCGCTGGCGGAAAGCGGTGCCCGGTCGGGGCGTGCCGGTCCTCGACGCGTTCCCCGGCGCCCCGACGGCCTTCGCGACGCGTACGTCCGCCGACGGGACGAGCACCCAGGTGACCGCCGTGGACCCGGGCACCGGCCGGGTGCGGTGGGACGTGCGGCTCGGCGGCTGGCTCAAGCCGTTCGCGGCGCAGGGCGGTTCGGTGTTCTTCCTGGCCGTGGACAGCGCGTACGGCGCCAAGGAGATCGTCCGCTACACCCCCGGCACGGGCGCGGCCCGGCGCGTGGCACTGCCCGCCGTCCTCGACGGCGCGCACGCGACGGTGCGCGGGAACGTGGTCTACGTGCTGGCCACCGGTGGCCCCCTGGACGCCGTGGACCTGGAATCCGGGCGGTCGGGCAAGCACATGTGGCACCTGGAGACGTCGGTGAGCCGCGGTTCGGCGCCCGTCGTGCGGGGCGGGCGGGTGTACCTCACCGCGAGCGACGGCCGGCTGCTCGCCGTCGACGCCGGCGACGGCAGGCTCGTCGGGCAGACGCCGGCGCGGCTGGGCGCGAACTCGGCCGAGGTCGTGAGCACCCCGCCCGCGCCGGTGCCGGTCGGCCCCCGCGTCCTCGGCGCCGCGCCCGACGGCACGGTCTTCACCGTGGACGGCGGGAAACCGTCGGCCTGGTGACCCCGGTCACGGGGAGGGTCCTCCATGGAACGGCGAAGGGCCGCCCCCTGTCGGGAGCGGCCCTTCTGCCTCGGCTCGGCCCGGGCGGGTGCCCTGGCTCAGCCCAGGCGGGACACGTCGCGCACCGCGCCCTTGTCCGCGCTCGTCGCCATCGCCGCGTAGGCGCGCAGGGCGGCGGAGACCTTGCGTTCGCGGTTCTTCGGGGCGTAGACGCCGTTCAGGGCCTGCTCGCGGCGGGCCAGCTCGGCCTCGTCGACCAGCAGCTCGATGGTGCGGCCCGGGATGTCGATGCGGATGCGGTCGCCGTCCTGGACCAGCGCGATGGTGCCGCCGGAGGCCGCCTCGGGCGAGGCGTGGCCGATGGAGAGGCCGGAGGTGCCGCCGGAGAAGCGGCCGTCGGTGATCAGGGCGCAGGACTTGCCGAGGCCGCGGCCCTTCAGGTACGAGGTCGGGTACAGCATCTCCTGCATGCCGGGGCCGCCCTTGGGGCCCTCGTAGCGGATGACGACGACGTCGCCGTCCTTGACCTCCTGGGTCAGGATGCGCTGGACGGCCTCCTCCTGGGACTCGCAGACGACGGCCGGGCCCTCGAAGGTCCAGATCGACTCGTCCACGCCGGCCGTCTTGACCACGCAGCCGTCGACGGCGAGGTTGCCGCGCAGGACCGCGAGGCCGCCGTCCTTGGAGTACGCGTGCTCGGCGGAGCGGATGCAGCCGTTCTCGGCGTCGTCGTCCAGGGCCTCCCAGCGCTCGGACTGGGAGAACGCCTCGGCGGAGCGGACGCAGCCGGGCGCCGCGTGCCACAGCTCCACGGCCTCCTGGGACGGGGAGCCGCCGCGCACGTCCCAGGTCTTCAGCCAGTCGGCGAGGGACGGGCTGTGGACGGCGTGGACGTCCTCGTTGAGCAGGCCGGCGCGGTGCAGTTCGCCGAGGAGGGCGGGGATGCCGCCGGCGCGGTGCACGTCCTCCATGTAGTACGTGCGGTTCTTGGCGACGTTGGGGGCGACCTTGGCCAGGCAGGGCACGCGGCGCGAGACGGCGTCGATCTGGTCCAGGCCGAACGGGACGCCCGCCTCCTGCGCCGCGGCCAGCAGGTGCAGGATCGTGTTGGTGGAGCCGCCCATCGCGATGTCCAGGGCCATGGCGTTCTCGAAGGCCTGGAAGGTGGCGATGTTGCGGGGCAGGACGGTGTCGTCGTCCTGCTCGTAGTAGCGGCGGGTGAGGTCCATGACCGTGCGGGCCGCGTTCTCGTACAGGGCGCGGCGCGCGGTGTGGGTGGCGAGGACGGAGCCGTTGCCGGGCAGGGACAGGCCGATGGCCTCGGTCAGGCAGTTCATCGAGTTGGCGGTGAACATGCCGGAACAGCTGCCGCAGGTCGGGCAGGCGTTCTCCTCGATGCGGAGGATGTCCTCGTCGGAGATCTTGTCGTTGACGGCGTCGGAGATCGCGTCGACCAGATCGAGGGTGCGGACCGTGCCGTCCACGAGGGTGGCGCGGCCGGACTCCATGGGGCCGCCGGAGACGAACACCGTCGGGATGTTCAGGCGCAGGGCCGCCATCAGCATGCCCGGGGTGATCTTGTCGCAGTTGGAGATGCAGACCAGGGCGTCGGCGCAGTGCGCCTCGACCATGTACTCGACCGAGTCCGCGATCAGGTCGCGGGAGGGCAGGGAGTACAGCATGCCGCCGTGGCCCATGGCGATGCCGTCGTCGACGGCGATGGTGTTGAACTCGCGCGGGATGCCGCCGGCCTCCTTGATCGCCTCGCTGACGATCCGGCCGACGGGCTGGAGGTGGGTGTGACCCGGCACGAACTCGGTGAAGGAGTTGGCGACGGCGATGATCGGCTTCCGGCCGATGTCCGCACCGGGTACACCGGAGGCGCGCATAAGGGCGCGGGCGCCCGCCATGTTGCGGCCGTGGGTGACTGTGCGGGACCTCAGCTCGGGCATCGTCGCTCGCTCCTTCAGACGGGTGTGGCTGTTGTCGAGCGTACGCCGGTCATCCAGTGGGCGGGACAAGGTGTCCGCATCGCGGGATGCGCGTTTCACGGAGCCGTCAGGTGCCCCTGTACGACGGGGGCGACCCGGGCGATGATCCGCTCCAGGTCGGCCGACGCCAGCGGCTCCACCTTGATCACGTACCGGAGCATGGCGCAGCCCACGAGCTGGGCGGCCGCCAGCTCGGCGCGCAGCTCGGCGTCCGGCAGCTCCAGCTGGGCGGCGATGCGGCGCAGCAGCTGGGTGGCGACCAGGCGGCGGAAGACGGCGGCGGCCGTGTCGTTGTTGACGGCGGAGCGCACGATCGCGAGCAGCGGGGTGCGGGTGGTGGGGTTCTCCCAGATGCCGAGGACGAACCGGGTCAGCCGCTCGCCGACGGCGTCCGGGGGGCCTTCGGCGACCGCCTCCGGCCCGTTCAGCGCGGGCGCGAAGGCGACCTCGACGGCGGCTTCGAAGACCTGTTCCTTGGTGCCGAAGTAGTGGTGGACGAGTGCGGAGTCCACGCCGGCGGCCTTGGCGATGCCGCGTACGGACGTCTTCTCGTAGCCGCGCGCGGAGAACTCCTCGCGGGCGGCGGCGAGGATGCGGTCCCGGGTGCCGGCGGACTCGGTGCGCGGGGGGCGGCCCCGGCGCCGGGCGGGCGGCTCGGGGGCGGTGTCGTGCGCCGGCGGGGAGGCGGTCATCGGCGGGTCACCCGTACGGCCGCGGCGGCCAGGTGCTTGCGGGTGTACTCCAGGGCCTCGGCGAGGTCGGCCTCGCGCTCGGCGCCGGACATCGCCCGCCGGGTGTTGACCTCGATGACGACATGGCCGTCGAAGCCGGTGTGCACCAGGCGCTCCAGCAGTTCGGCGCAGGGCTGGGTGCCCCGGCCGGGCACCAGGTGCTCGTCCTTGGCGGAGCCCCGGCCGTCGGCGAGGTGGACGTGCCCGAGCCGGTCCCCCATGCGGTCGATCATGCCCAGGGCGTCGGTGCGGGCCGTCGCCGTGTGGCTGAGGTCGATCGTGAAGTGCCGGTAGTCGTCGTGGGTGACGTCCCAGTCGGGGGCGTAGGCGAGCATCTCGCGGTCGCGGTAGCGCCAGGGGTACATGTTCTCGACGGCGAACCGCACGTCCGTCTCGTTCGCCATCCGCCAGATCCCGTCGACGAACTCCCGGGCGTACTGGCGCTGCCAGCGGAAGGGCGGGTGGACGACGACGGTGGAGGCGTCCAGCTTCTCCGCCGCCGCCCGGGCCCGCTGGAGCTTGACCCAGGGGTCGGTGGACCAGACGCGCTGGGTGATCAGCAGGCAGGGGGCGTGGACGGCCAGGATCGGGATGCCGTGGTAGTCAGACAGGCGACGCAGGGCCTCGATGTCCTGGCTGACCGGGTCGGTCCACACCATGACCTCGACGCCGTCGTAACCGAGGCGCGCGGCGATCTCGAAGGCCGTCGCCGTCGACTCGGGGTAGACGGAGGCGGTCGAGAGCGCGATGCGCACGTCTGCGTCCCTTGGTTCAGCCACGTCCGTCACCATACGGCGCTGAGGGGCTCGGGTGTTGGGTGGCTGTTCGCCGTTGTGAGGTTTGCCATTTGCCTGGTGCGGGCGCGTGGTCGCTTCCCGCGCAGTTCCCCGCGCCCCTCTCTCGGGGCGCTACGCCGAACCCATGTGGTCGAGGCGCCGCAGGATCACGCCCTCCCTCAGGGCCCAGGGGCAGATCTCCAGCTGCTCCACGCCGAAGAGGTCCATCGCGGCCTCTGCCACCAGGGCGCCGGCGAGGAGCTGGCCGGCCCTGCCGTCCGAGACGCCGGGGAGTTCGGCGCGCTGCTCCACCGTCATGCCGGCCAGGCGCGGGACCCACGCCTCCAGCGACTCGCGCTTGAGTTCGCGCTGGACGTAGAGGCCCTCGGCGCTGCGGGCGGCACCGGCGATGCGGGCGAGCTGCCGGAAGGTCTTGGAGGTGGCGACCACGTGGTCGGGGGCGCCGAAGCGGCTGAACTCGCCGACCGTGCGGGCGATCTCCGTGCGGACGTGGCGGCGCAGGGCGCGGACGTCCTCGGGGGCGGGCGGATCGCCGGGCAGCCAGCCGACGGTGAGACGGCCGGCGCCGAGCGGGAGGGAGACGGCCGCGTCCGGTTCCTCGTCCATCCCGAAGGCGATCTCCAGGGAGCCGCCGCCGATGTCCAGGACCAGCAGCTTCCCGGCGGACCAGCCGAACCAGCGGCGTACGGCGAGGAAGGTGAGCCGGGCCTCCTCGGCTCCGGTGAGGACCTGGAGCCGTACACCGGTCTCGTCGGCCACGCGTGCGAGGACGTCGTCGGCGTTGGTGGCCTCGCGGACGGCGGAGGTCGCGAACGGCAGCAGGTCCTCGACGCCCTTGTCCTCCGCGGCCTGGAGCGCGTCCCGTACGACGGCGATCAGCCGGTCGATGCCTTCGTCGCCGATGGCACCGCTGTTGTCGAGGAGCTGGGCGAGCCGGAGTTCGACCTTGTGCGAATGCGCGGGCAGCGGGCACGCGCCGGGGTGCGCGTCCACCACCAGCAGGTGCACCGTGTTCGAACCCACGTCCAGGACACCGAGTCTCATGTACGGAACGCTACTGCCAGATCGTCCGTCCTCGGTCCCCGATGCGGCACCCGGCCACTTACCCTGGACGGGTGCCAAAGACGAAAAAGGCAAAGGTCGACAAAGCCGACAAGCATGACAAGGCGGACAAAGGACGTAAGGCCGCCAGAACCACCACGGAGGCGCTGATGGGCGACGAGAAGGGGCTCGACTTCGCCCGCGCCTGGGTGGAGTTTCCTGATCCGGCGGACGACGAGCAGGTCTTCCGCTGCGATCTGACCTGGCTGACCTCTCGCTGGAACTGCATCTTCGGCAGTGGCTGCCAGGGCATTCAGGCGGGCCGCGCGGACGACGGGTGCTGCTCGCTGGGGGCGCACTTCTCCGACGAGGACGACGAGAAGCGGGTCGCCGGGCACGTGGCGCGGCTCACGCCGGAGCTCTGGCAGCACCACGACGAGGGCACGCGCAACGGGTGGGTCTCCGAGGACGAGGAGGGGTCCCGGCAGACGCGGCCGTTCCAGGGGTCGTGCATCTTCCAGAACCGGCCCGGGTTCGCGGGCGGGGCCGGCTGCTCGCTGCACATCCTGGCGCTGAAGGAGGGCCGGGAGCCGCTGGAGACCAAGCCGGACGTGTGCTGGCAGCTGCCGATCCGGCGGACGTACGAGTGGATCGACCGGCCGGACGACACGCGGGTGCTCCAGGTGTCCATCGGGGAGTACGACCGCCGGGGCTGGGGGCCGGGCGGGCACGACCTGCACTGGTGGTGCACCTCGGCGACGTCGGCGCACGGCGCGGGTGAGCCGGTGTACGTGTCCTACCGGGCCGAGCTGACGGAGCTCATGGGCAAGGCGGGGTACGACCGTCTGGTCGAGCTGTGCGAGGCGCGGCTGGCGTCGCGGTTGCCCCTGGTGGCGCCCCACCCGGCCGACCCGGGAGCCTCGTGACGGCCTTCTCCGCCCGCTCACCCGGCTTTCCCGGCTTTCCCGGCTGACAGATCCCGTCCTCCCGGTCGGCGCCTAACTGTCCGCCGGGGTCGGGGTGCCGGTGTCGGTCGGCGTGGGAGTCGGCGTCGGGGAGTCGGAGGGGGGCGGGGTCGTCGGGGTCGGCGTCGGGTCCGTGGGCGGCGGGGACTGCGTGGCGGGCGGTTCGGTGGGCGGTGTGCTCGGCGGGGGTGACGGCGGTGTCGGTGAGGCGTGGGGCGGGGCCGGGCGGCTCGGCGCCGTGCCGTAGCCGTCGATCGAGACGACCGCGCCCGCCGGTGCCACCGCCACCTGCGCGTGCCAGTGGCCGGACGGCTCGCGCAGGTGGTCGACGTACACCTTGACCGTCAACGTCCGGCCGGGCTCCAAGGTTCCGGAGGACTGGCTGAAGTAGAGCCAGCCGGCCGGCGTGGACACCGACCAGCGGACCTCGGACGCGCCGGACGCCGTGAGGGTGATCAGGGTCGTGTCGCCGTCGTTGGCGGCGCTCACCTCCAGCTGTCCCGCGCCCTTGGCGCCCGTGCCGCCGACGCTGACGACCTCCACCGAGACGTCCGCCTTGCCGTCCTTGCCCATGCGGACGCCCGGCTTCACGCTGGCGTTCCCCGCGTTCTCGTAGCCGCCGGACGTGTCGCCGCCGAGTGCCCCGGGGCCCTGCGCCTCCCGCGCGGTCGCCGGGCGCCCGTCGTCCTCCCCGGCCGGCCCGCCCCGGTAGGCGGCCCAGAGGGCGAGGACCGGCGCCGCGACCACGGTGGCCACGACCGTCGTCGTGACCGCCCGCGCGCGGATGCGGTCGCGGCGGGCCGCGCGGTCCTTGGGGTCCATCGGGAAGCCGCGCCGGTCGAAGCGGGGCACGGCCGCGCCCCTCGTGCGCGGGTGGGGTGCCAGGGCCGCGCGCGGGGCTTCCAGGACGGGCAGCTCGGCGGGGGTGACCGTGGCGCCGGGCCAGTGGCCGGGGACCGCGCGCTCGGCGGTGCGGCGGCAGCGCGGACAGTCGTCGACGTGCCGGACCAGCTCGCGGCGCACCGCCGCGCTGAGGACCAGCCGGTTGTCACCGGTGAGGTGGGCCACGCTGGGGCAGCCGCCCGTCTCGACCACCGCGAGGGCCGCGCGCGTGCGCTCGACCTCGCAGGCGGCGGACGCGAGCAGTTCCCGGGCGGCGGCGGGCTCCATGCCGAGGACGGCGGCGACCTCGTGGGTGGCGAGGTGGTGACGGACGGCGAGTTCCAGGGCCTCGCGCTGCTCGGGCGTGGTCCCGGCGGCCTCCGGCCAGGCCAGCAAGGCGAGTTCACGCCGCCGCCGCTCCTGGACCTCCGGGGGGAGCGCGGCCGGCGTGGAGGGTTCCCCGGCGGCGGGCTCCTTACCGGCGGACCCGGGAGGCCGGGCACTCCCGTCGGCCCAGGAGGGCCACTGAGCGGCGGCGCGGGGTCCGGCGAACGCGGGATCTCCCGCTGGTCCGGGAGATCCCGCGGGCCCGGGAGATCCGGGGGACCTGTGCGATCCCAGGGGCGGTTCCGGAGACCCGGACGGCCCCCCTGTCCCTGTGAACCCGGCCGGCGCGGCAGACCGGCCCGGCCCGGCGGTCCGCTCGGCCCCGGGCGGCCCGCCTGTCCCCTTTCCGGCGCCGCCCGGCCCGCCGCGCCCCGCCGCGTGCGTGGCCTGACGTTTCTGCTTGGCCTCGGCGAGCTTGCGGAGGCAGGCCCAGCGGGCGAGGGCGTACAGCCAGGCCCTGCGGTCGCCGGGCGCACCGGGGGCCCGGTGGCCGCGCCGTTCGGCCAGGGCGAGGACGTCGCCGAGGGCGGCGGTGGCCGTGTCGTGGTCGCACAGGACGGACAGGCAGTAGGTGAACAGGCCGTCCAGGTACGGCTCGTAGCGCGCGGGCGTGCGCTGGGCGACGTTGCGCGCGGCGGCGCGGTCGCGCGCCTCCTTCTCCTCACGGTTCTCGCGCGCTTCGCGTCGTGCGTCACGGGCCTCACGTGCCCCGCGATGCGCCCGGTGCGCGCCTGTCGTGCGGGTGGTCGTCTCCGGACTGCTGCTCATCACCCGTGCGACCGTAGGCGGCTGCGGAGTGCCCCTTCTGGCACCTTGAGCACTTTTAATCCGTACGGGTGAAACGATCCCTCATAAGGGGACAGGAACCCTTTATTCCGCGGCTGGATCCCTGTGGGCGGTGGCCGAGAACGGTTCACCCACATGTGCCCCCCGCTCCCGCGCACCCGACCGCCGGGCCCGTTGTCAGTGCTCCGGGCTACGGTTCTCCGCATGGCTGCCCGTACCAAGACAACCAAGGACCGCCCGTCCTACCGCTGCACCGAGTGCGGCTGGCAGACGGCCAAGTGGCTCGGCCGCTGCCCGGAGTGCCAGGCCTGGGGCACGGTCGAGGAGTACGGCGCGCCCGCGGTCCGCACCACGGCCCCGGGCCGGGTGACCAGCTCGGCGCTGCCCATCGGCCAGGTCGACGGCCGGCAGGCCACCGCCCGGACGACGGGTGTGCCGGAGCTGGACCGGGTGCTCGGCGGCGGCCTGGTGCCCGGCGCGGTCGTCCTGCTCGCGGGCGAGCCCGGCGTCGGCAAGTCCACCCTGCTGCTGGACGTGGCCGCCAAGGCGGCCGGCCCCGAGCACCGCACCCTCTATGTGACCGGCGAGGAGTCGGCGAGCCAGGTGCGGCTGCGCGCCGACCGCATCGGTGCGCTCCACGACCACCTCTATCTGGCCGCCGAGACCGACCTGTCCGCCGTCCTCGGCCACCTGGACGAGGTCAAGCCGTCCCTGCTGATCCTCGACTCGGTGCAGACGGTGGCCTCCCCGGAGATCGAGGGCGCGCCCGGCGGCATGGCCCAGGTCCGCGAGGTGGCGGGCGCGCTGATCCGGGCGTCCAAGGAGCGGGGCATGTCCACGCTGCTCGTGGGCCACGTCACGAAGGACGGCGCCATCGCCGGGCCCCGCCTGCTGGAGCACCTGGTGGACGTCGTCCTGCACTTCGAGGGCGACCGGCACGCGCGCCTGCGCCTGGTGCGGGGCGTGAAGAACCGGTACGGGGCGACGGACGAGGTGGGCTGCTTCGAGCTGCACGACGAGGGCATCACGGGTCTCGCCGACCCCAGCGGCCTGTTCCTGACCCGCCGGGCCGAGCCGGTCCCGGGCACCTGCCTGACCGTCACGCTGGAGGGCCGTCGTCCGCTGGTGGCCGAGGTGCAGGCGCTGACCGTCGACTCCCAGATCCCCTCCCCGCGCCGTACGACGTCCGGGCTGGAGACCTCCCGGGTGTCGATGATGCTGGCCGTCCTGGAGCAGCGCGGCCGGATCAGCGCGCTCGGCAAGCGGGACATCTACTCGGCGACGGTCGGCGGCGTGAAGCTGTCGGAGCCCGCCGCCGACCTAGCCATCGCGCTCGCCCTCGCCTCGGCCGCCAGCGACACCCCCCTGCCGAAGAACCTGGTGGCGATCGGCGAGGTCGGGCTCGCGGGCGAGGTCAGACGGGTCACGGGCGTGCAGCGCAGGCTCGCCGAGGCGCACCGGCTGGGCTTCACGCACGCGCTCGTACCGGGCGATCCGGGCAAGGTGCCGGCCGGCATGAAGGTCCTGGAAGTCGCCGACATGGGCGACGCGCTCCGGGTCCTGCCGCGCTCCCGTCGCCGAGAGGCCCCACGGGAGGCGGAGGAGCGCCGGTAGACTTTGCCCAGGTCTCGCCCGTCCGTACGAACCGAGTGCGGGTGCGGGAGCGCGTCAGAACCTGCGACCGGAGGAGTGCAGTGGCAGCCAACGACCGGGCAGCAGCTCCCGGCAAGTCCGGTGGGAGTGCCGGTTCCGATGGCCTGATGCGCGCCTCGCTGAGTGCCGTGGCACCCGGTACGGCCCTGCGTGACGGGCTGGAGCGCGTCCTGCGCGGCAACACCGGCGGGCTCATCGTCCTCGGCTCGGACAAGACGGTCGAGGCGATGTGCACGGGCGGTTTCGTGCTGGACGTCGAGTTCACCGCGACCCGGCTGCGGGAGCTGTGCAAGCTGGACGGCGGCATCGTGCTGTCGTCGGACCTGTCCAAGATCCTCCGGGCGGGCGTGCAGTTCGTGCCGGACGCGACGATCCCGACGGAGGAGACGGGCACGCGGCACCGCACGGCGGACCGGGTGTCCAAGCAGGTCGGCTTCCCGGTGGTCTCGGTCTCCCAGTCGATGCGGCTGATCGCCCTGTACGTGGACGGTCAGCGGCGCGTCCTGGAGGACTCGGCGGCGATCCTGTCCCGCGCGAACCAGGCGCTGGCGACCCTGGAGCGGTACAAGCTCCGGCTGGACGAGGTCGCGGGCACGCTGTCGGCGCTGGAGATCGAGGACCTGGTCACGGTCCGGGACGTGTCGGCGGTCGCGCAGCGGCTGGAGATGGTCCGCCGCATCGCCACCGAGATCGCCGAGTACGTGGTCGAGCTGGGCACGGACGGCCGTCTCCTCGCCCTCCAGCTGGAGGAGCTGATCGCCGGTGTCGAGCCCGACCGCTCGCTCGTCGTCCGCGACTACGTGCCCGAGCCCACGGCCAAGCGGTCGCGCACGGTCGACGAGGCGCTGGCCGAGCTGGACGCGCTGACCCACTCCGAGCTGCTCGAACTCGGCACGGTGGCGCGGGCGCTGGGCTACACGGGGTCCCCCGAGACGCTCGACTCGGCGGTGTCCCCGCGCGGGTTCCGGCTGCTGGCCAAGGTGCCGCGGCTGCCGGGGGCCATCATCGACCGGCTGGTGGAGCATTTCGGGGGCCTGCAGAAGCTGCTCGCCGCGAGCGTCGACGACCTGCAGACCGTGGACGGGGTCGGCGAGGCCCGCGCGCGGAGCGTGCGGGAGGGGCTGTCGCGCCTGGCGGAGTCGTCGATCCTGGAGCGCTACGTCTGAGGTCCGGCCGGGCGCCTGAGGGCTCGCAGCCGGAGGGCGTACGGCGACTGCGGGTGCGTGGGGGTGTTCGCGCGGTCCGCGCGCTCCTCAGTCAGCCGACAGTACGAACGACGCCTGGGTCTTGCCGAATCCTGGGGTCTTGGCCTCCAGCAGGTACGTGCCCGGCTTCGCCGCGCCCCCGGAGGGCGTCGCGCAGTGGGCCGCGCTCGGTTTGCGGTCCCACTTCACGGTGTAGGTGATGCTCTGGCCGGCGGGCACCCGGAACACCAGGCTGCCCGCGCCCGCGGGGCAGTCGGCCGACGACCAGAGCGCGTCGTCGCCGTCCGCGGGCGTGACCGTCAACACCGCGTTCTTCGGGCCGAGATCCACCTTGCAGTCGGCAGACGAGCCGTTCTTCGCGGTCAGTTCGAACGTCGGCGTCTGGTCCGGGGAGTAGGAGTTGCGCAGGCTGCGCAGGCTCAACGACACCGCTTTGGACGTGCAGTCGGGCAGCGTGGAGGACGCCGGGAGCGTGTCGCCCGCGCCGACACCGCCGCCACCGGACGCCGTACCGGAACCCGAGCCGCCACCGGAGCCCGAGGAGCCGCCGGCCGGGCCGCCGGCCCCTCCGGAGGCGGAACCCGAACCAGAACCCGAACCCGAACCGGAGCCGCTGCCGCCGGAGTTGCCGCCGCCCGACTCGTCGCGCCCGCCCGGGTGCTGACTGATGGCGGGACCGGACGAGCTCGGTCCGGGCGTGATGGTGTGCGTGGGATTCTTGCCGTTGGACCCGTCGGCGTTCTTCTTGCCGCCTCCGCCGCCGGCGGTGACGATCCATATGATCACCAGCGCCAACAGGGCGACCACGGACAGCAGTACGGCCCTCCGACGCCAGTAGATGGTGGAGGGAAGCGGCCCGACCGGATTGCGCAGAGATCCCACGGCGCAAACTGTACGAGAGATCGCCGCGCTTGCTCGCGTCACCCGCCGCGCCGACGTCAACTTTTCCGGATCATCATCCCGGTAACTGCCGCGAACGGCACGGCCCTTCCCGTTCCGCCACGCTCGGTGAGCGGGAGGTCACCCATCGGGCCCGCCAACCCGTGGCAGGATCGGAAGGGCCATGACTGAGAAGCTGCACGCCCCCGTGATCGCCTGGTTCGACATCCACGCCCGCGACCTTCCCTGGCGCCGCCCGGAGGCGGGCCCGTGGGGCGTGATGGTCAGCGAGTTCATGCTCCAGCAGACCCCGGTGAACCGGGTGCTGCCCGTCTACGAGGAGTGGCTGGCCCGCTGGCCGCGCCCCGCCGACCTGGCGAAGGAGGCGCCCGGCGAGGCGGTGCGCGCCTGGGGCCGGCTCGGCTATCCGCGCCGCGCGCTGCGCCTGCACGGTGCCGCGGTCGCCATAACGGAGCGGCACGGCGGTGACGTACCGACGGATCACGCGCAGCTGCTCGCGCTGCCCGGCATCGGCGAGTACACGGCCGCCGCGGTGGCCTCGTTCGCGTACGGGCAGCGGCACGCGGTGCTGGACACCAATGTGCGCCGGGTGCTCGCGCGGGCGGTGACCGGGGTGCAGTACCCGCCGAACGCCACCACGGCCGCCGAGCGGCGCCTGGCGCGGGAGCTGCTGCCGCAGGACGAGCGGACCGCCGCGCGGTGGGCCGCCGCCTCCATGGAGCTGGGCGCGCTGGTGTGCACGGCGAAGAACGAGGGGTGCGCGCGGTGCCCCATCGCCGCGCAGTGCGCCTGGCGGCTCGCGGGCAAGCCGGAGCACGCGGGTCCGCCGCGCCGCGGACAGACGTACGCCGGCACGGACCGGCAGGTGCGGGGCAAGCTGCTGGCCGTGCTGCGGGAGGCGCACGCGCCGGTGCCGCAGGCGGTGCTGGACCGGGTGTGGCACGAGCCGGTGCAGCGGGCGCGCGCGCTCGACGGGCTGGTCGCCGACGGTCTGGTGGAGCCCCTTCCGGGCGGCCTCTACCGGCTGCCGCTCGGCTGACGCACGGCTGACCCACGGCCAAGTCACAGCCGCCCGGCGTCCGTTACGGAGAAACCGATCGGACAAATCACCCCATACAGGGATAAGTCCCCTGTTGGCGCTACCCAGTTCGTCCGTCCGTTACACAACCGACGGATAGCTGATTGCCAGCCGCAGGCTGGTCCGCACAGCCCCGTGACAACCACTCCGTAGCTTCTACTGCGTGCCCGGCGGACCACCGGGCGCGGGGAGAGCGGGACTTCGGGCAAGGGCCGGAAGCACAACGGGGAACGGAGGCGGTTGATCATGGCGCAGGGCGAGGTGCTCGAATTCGAGGAGTACGTCCGCAGCCGGCAGGACGCGCTGCTGCGCAGCGCCCGCCGGCTGGTCCCGGACCCGGTCGACGCCCAGGACCTGCTGCAGACGGCGCTGGTGCGGACGTACGGCCGCTGGGACGGCATCGCCGACAAGCGCCTCGCCGACGCCTATCTGCGCCGCGTCATGATCAACACGCGGACCGAGTGGTGGCGGGCGCGCAAGCTGGAGGAGGTGCCGACCGAGCAGCTGCCGGACGCCTCCGTCGAGGACTCCACCGAGCAGCACGCCGACCGGGCCCTGCTGATGGACGTCATGAAGGTGCTCGCACCGAAGCAGCGCAGTGTCGTGGTGCTGCGACACTGGGAGCAGATGTCCACTGAGGAGACGGCCGCTGCCCTCGGCATGTCGGCCGGTACGGTCAAGAGCACGCTGCACCGGGCGCTCGCCCGGCTCCGTGAGGAGCTGGAGGCCCGCGATCTGGACGCACGCGCTCTGGAGCGTGAGGAGCGGGAGCGTTGCGCGGCCTGACCGGGGCCGGGCCCGACCGGGCCCGAGGCAGTACACAGGCGGTGATCGCGGTGGGGGCCGCGCTCGCCGCCCCCGCCCTTTTCCTCGCCGCGTGCGGCAGCGGGGGCACGGGCGCACGGGACGAGGGCCCGGCACACGCCTCGGCGATGGCGGGGGCCGTCGCCTCCCCCTCCCCCAGCCCGTCCGAGCACTACCGGCGGGTGGACCCCGTGGCGCTGGTCAAGAGCGATCCCGAGGTGTCGCCGGCGGTCAAGCGCGAACTGAAACCGTGCAACGGTGATGAGTACCCGGTCGACGTCTCCTACGGCAATCTGACCGGGGCCCCGGTGGACGACGTCGTGGTCAACGTGCTGACCTGCGCCGACGCCGTCGGCATCGGCTCGTACGTGTACCGGGACGCCGGCGGCTCGTTCCGGAGCGTCTTCAAGAGCGAGGAGTCCCCGGTCTACGCGGAGATCGACCAGGGCGTCCTGTCGGTGACCAGGCAGTACTACGAGAAGGGCGACCCGATCTCCAGCCCGTCCGGTGAGATCGTGACCCCGTACACCTGGAAGGCGGGACGGTTCGCCCAGGGCAAGCCCACGCGCAACGAGTACAGCAAGTCGGCCGGCGGGGGCCCGACACCCGTGCCGGACAGCTGACCGCCCCGCACCCTCGCACACCCGACCGCCGCACCTACCCCACGAAGACTGAGAGCACCGGGATGGCAGACCAGACCCACGTCCTGTTCGTCGAGGACGACGACGTCATCCGCGAGGCCACCCAGCTCGCCCTGGAGCGGGACGGCTTCGCGGTCACCGCGATGCCCGACGGCCTGTCGGGCCTGGAGGCGTTCCGGGCGAACCGCCCCGACATCGCGCTGCTGGACGTCATGGTGCCGGGCCTGGACGGCGTCAGCCTGTGCCGCCGGATCCGGGACGAGTCGACCGTGCCGGTGATCATGCTGTCGGCGCGCGCCGACTCCATCGACGTCGTCCTGGGGCTGGAGGCGGGCGCCGACGACTACGTGACCAAGCCCTTCGACGGTGCCGTGCTGGTCGCCCGGATCCGCGCGGTGCTGCGCCGCTTCGGGCACGCCGGCGGGTCCGCGCAGGCGGAGGAGGCCGTGTCGGCGGACGGCGGCGGCACGCTCGCCTTCGGCGACCTGGAGATCGATACCGACGGTATGGAGGTGCGCCGGGCCGGGCAGCCGGTGGCGCTGACACCGACCGAGATGCGGCTGCTGCTGGAGTTCTCCGCCGCCCCGGGCACCGTGCTCTCCCGCGACAAGCTGCTGGAGCGGGTGTGGGACTACGGCTGGGGCGGCGACACCCGGGTCGTGGACGTGCATGTGCAGCGGCTGCGGCAGAAGATCGGCCAGGACCGGATCGAGACGGTCCGCGGCTTCGGCTACAAACTGAAGGCCTGAGCGGAGCGGCGGTATGCGGGGGATTCTTCGGCATCCGGTCCGGCGCATGGAGCGCGCGGGCCTGCGCACCGGGCTCCGGTGGAAGGTCAGCGCGGCCATCGCGCTGGTGGCCGGGCTGGTGGCGATCGTCCTCAGTCTGGTCGTGCACAACGCGGCCCGCGTCTCGATGCTGGACAACGCGCGCGAGCTGGCCAACGACCGGGTCCTGATGGCCCAGCGCAACTACGAGCTGAACCGGGGGCCGGTCTTCCCCTACGTCAAGGTCGACGACCCCGGGCTGCCGGCCGCGCTGCGCGAGAGGGTCGAGCGGGGCCGCCGGGCGAGCGACGTCTCCGAGCACCACGGGGTGGCGGACGTCTGGGCGGCCGTACCCGTGAAGGACGGACATGTGCTCTCCCTGCACAGCCATCTGCCCGACCGCAGCACCGACATGCTGCAGGACCTGGACCAGGCCCTGGTCATCGGCTCGGTCGCGGTCGTGCTCGGCGGCAGCGCGCTGGGCGTGCTGATCGGCGGGCAGCTGTCCCGCCGGCTGCGCAAGGCGGCGGCCGCCGCGAACCAGGCCGCGGCCGGTGAGACCGACGTACGGGTGCAGGAGGCCATCGGCGGGGTCGTACGGGACGAGACCGACGAACTCGCGCGCGCGGTGGACGCCATGGCGGACGCGCTGCGGCAGCGCCTGGAGGCCGAGCGGCGGGTCACCGCCGACATCGCGCACGAGCTGCGCACCCCGGTGACGGGTCTGCTGACGGCGGCCGAACTGCTGCCGCCCGGCCGGCCCACGGAGCTGGTCCTGGACCGGGCCAAGGCCATGCGCACCCTGGTCGAGGACGTCCTGGAGGTGGCCCGGCTGGACGGGGCGTCGGAGCGGGCGGAGTTGCAGGACATCATGCTCGGCGAGTTCGTCGCGCGCCGGGTGGCGGCCAAGGATCCGGACATCGCCGTACGGGTGGTGCACGAGTCGGAGGTCACCACCGACCCGCGGCGGCTGGAGCGGGTGCTGTTCAACCTGCTCGCCAACGCCGCCCGGCACGGCCGGCCACCGATCGAGGTCACCGTGGAGGGACGGGTCATCCGCGTCCGCGACCACGGCCCCGGCTTCCCGGACGAGCTGCTCGCCGAGGGGCCGAGCCGGTTCCGCACCGGCAGCAAGGACCGCGCCGGGCAGGGCCACGGCCTCGGCCTGACCATCGCGGCGGGCCAGGCGCGGGTGCTGGGCGCCCGGCTGACGTTCCGCAACGTACGGCCCGTGGGGGCGCCCGCCGGTGTTCCCGCGGAGGGTGCGGTGGCCGTGCTGTGGCTGCCGGAGCACGCCCCGACCAACACGGGCAGCTATCCGCTCCTCCCCGCGTCCGGCGGCACGTCGCTGCCGTCCCACCGCGCGCCCCGGGACGCGTGAGGAGGCACCGCGCACCGGGGCCCGATCCGGGTCCCGCCCCCAGCCTCACCGCTCACCGGGGCCTGGTCCGGGCCCTGCCACCCAGGCCCACCGCTCACCGGGAAGCCCGAGCCGGAACCCGCCACCCAGGCCCGGCACCGCGCCGGTACCGTCCAGGCTCAGCGCCGCCCCCGCCTCAGCCCCGTCCCGGACAGGTGCCTGGGACGGCCGAAGGCCCCGGCGCTGCGGACGCGCGCCGGGGCCTTCGGGCTATGGCTGGTTCAGACGGCCTCGACCACGGTCACCGGCGCCGCGTCGGCACCCTCCGTGGCGGCCTTGGGACCGCCCTTGAGCGGCACCTCCTTGACGAACAGCGCCGCGATCAGCACCAGCACCGAGATGCAGGCACCGAGCAGGAACGCCGAGTGCGTGCCGGAGGACACCGCGTGCTGGTACGCCTCGCGGGCCGCCGCCGGGAGCTTCGCCAGGCTCTTCGCGTCCAGCTGCGCCGACTGTTCGGTCATCTTGGCCCCCGCCGTGCCGGCCCGCTCGGCCATGACGTCCTGGACCCGGTGGTTGAACAGAGCGCCCATGATGGCCACGCCGAAGGAGGAGCCGAGCGTACGGAACAGGGTGGTGGAGGAGGACGCCACGCCCATGTCCCTCATCTGGACGCTGTTCTGCGCTACCAGCATGGTGATCTGCATCAGGCAGCCCATGCCCGCGCCGACCACGGCCATGTAGAGACCGGAGGTCAGGCGGGTCGTCCCGGTGTCCATCAGGGACAGCAGGTACAGGCCGACGGTCATCAGGACGCCGCCGACGATCGGGAAGATCTTGTACCGGCCGCTGTTGGTGGTGACCCGCCCGGCGATCATCGAGGTCACGAGCATCGCGCCGAGCATCGGCAGGAGCAGCAGTCCGGAGTTGGTGGCGGAGGCGCCCTGCACGGCCTGCTGGTAGAGCGGCAGGAACAGGGTGGCGCCGAACATCACGAAGCCGGTGATGAAGCCGATGACCGACATCAGGGTGAAGTTGCGGCTCTTGAAGATGTGCAGCGGCACGACCGGTTCGGCGGCCTTGGTCTGCCAGAACACGAACCCGACCAGCGCGGCCACGCCGATGCCGGTCAGCTCCATGATCCGCGCGGAGGTCCAGGCGTACTCGGTGCCGCCCCAGGTGGTGACCAGCACGATGGAGGTGATGCCGACGGTGAGCAGCAGCACGCCCAGGTAGTCGATGCCGGCCTTGGAGCGCTTCTTCGGCAGGTGCAGCACGGCGGTGACGAGCGCGAGGGCGACCGCGCCGAGCGGCAGGTTGATGTAGAAGGCCCAGCGCCAGCCCCAGTTGTCGGTGATGGTGCCGCCGACGAGCGGGCCGCCGATCATCGCCAGCGCCATCACGCCGGCCATCATGCCCTGGTACTTGCCGCGCTCCCGCGGCGGGATCAGGTCGCCGATGATCGCCATGACGCCGACCATCAGACCGCCGGCGCCCAGGCCCTGTACGGCACGGAACCCGATCAGCTGGCCCATGTCCTGGGCCATGCCGCTCAGCGCCGAGCCGAGCAGGAAGATCACGATCGAGCTGAGGAAGGCGCCCTTGCGCCCGTACATGTCGCCGATCTTGCCCCAGATGGGGGTGGAGGCCGCAGTGGCCAGGGTGTAGCCGGTGACGACCCAGGAGAGGTGTTCCAGGCCGCCCAGCTCGCCCACGATCGTGGGCATCGCCGTACCGACGATCATGTTGTCCAGCATCGCGAGCATCATCGCGATCATCAGTGCGAGCAGCACCACCCGCACACTCCGGGGCTGTTTGCCCTCGGCAGCACTCTGGGGCTGTCCGCCCTCAGCTATGACACTTTCGACCGTGTCCGCCATCGTCTTTCCATTCCCCCTGCGGCAGCTACTTACTTGCCGCCCGGCTAGTTACTACACTGCGGAAGGTAGACCCGCTACTAGCCGGTCGTCAAGTAAGTTTTCGCGGGAGCGCGAGGAGTACGAGGATGGGCCTCACCATGGACGGCACCAAGCACCAGCGCCGCGGCAACACCCGCCAGCGCATCCAGGACGTGGCGCTCGAACTCTTCGCGGAGCAGGGCTACGAGAAGACCTCCCTGCGGGAGATCGCCGAGCGCCTCGACGTCACGAAGGCGGCCCTGTACTACCACTTCAAGACGAAGGAAGAGATCATCGTCAGCCTCTTCGCGGACCTGACGAAGCCGATCGAGGACCTGATCGAGTGGGGCGGGCGGCAGCCGCACACCCTGGAGACCAAGCAGGAGATCGTCCGCCGCTACAGCGAGGCGCTGGCCGGTGCGGAACCGCTGTTCCGCTTCATGCAGGAGAACCAGGCGACGGTCCGGGAACTGCGCATCGGCGACACCTTCAAGGACCGGATGCGCGGCCTGCGGGACATCCTCATCGACCCGGAGGCGGAGCTGGTCGACCAGATCCGCTCGGTCAGCGCGATGTTCACGCTGCACGCCGGGATGTTCGTGCTGCAGGACCTCGAAGGCGACTCCGAGAAGAAGCGCGAGGCTGTTCTCGAAGTCGCCATGGACCTCGTGGCGCAGGCGCACGAGCACGCCCGCGAGAAGGGCTAGGCCCCGTCGTAGGTCAGACCTTCACGCCCTGGGCGCGCAGGAACGGGACCGGGTCGATGCCGGAGCCGTAGTTCGGGGTCGTGCGGATCTCGAAGTGCAGGTGCGGACCCGTGGAGTTGCCGGTGGAGCCGGAGAGCGCGATGTGCTGGCCGGTCGCGACGACCTGGCCGATCCGGACGTCGACGCGGGACAGGTGCGCGTACTGCGAGTAGGTGCCGTTGCCGTGCTTGATGACGATGGCGTTGCCGTACGCCGGGCCGTCGCCGGCGCCGTTGGGGCCGGCCTTGACGACGGTGCCGCCGTGCGCGGCGACGACCTCGGTGCCGGTCGGCACGGCGAAGTCCTGGCCGCTGTGCTTGTGCGCCCAGTGGCTGCCGGCCTGCGCGAAGCCCGCCGAGAGCGCGTACTTCTTGACCGGGTCGACCCAGGAGCCGGCGGACGCGGTGGCGGCGCTCGCGACCCCGGTGCCCAGCACGGCCGCGGCGCCGAGTCCGGCAGCCAGGACGGTCACACGGGAACGGAGCGAGGACGTACGGGAGGAGCGGGACGTGAAGCGCTGGAACATCTGGACCTCGTGAACTCGGAGACACTTCCGCCACCCGGCGTACGGACGTCCATGGAGACGTTTCACCGGAGCGGCTGTTCCTTGGTAACCGAGCACCCCATCAAGCCCAAAACACCCCAAGTACGGCATCACGTAGTAGAGGCCGCCAATACCACTTGCTTTCTTGACAGCCGCCCCCTCTCGCGCGCAGGGCCCTGACGACGCACTTCTCAGGCGTGACTCCGCCGAATAAAGCTCTCCCTTTTGTCCGTTTTGCCCGTACGATGCATCCCACTATGCCGTCTAGTACCGGACATTTCGCCTGTGCCGCATATCACCGGCACCCCTTGTCGGGAAATGCAGAAATGTGACGCAGGCCTCTAGGCGCCTACCCTCCAGTAACCCTACGGTTCCCCTCGCGCCACCCTCGCCTCAGATCATGCCCCTGACATTCAGACGCGAGAGGACCCCCACCGATGACCAGACGCCCCTGGGCGCGCCGCATCTGCGTGACCACCGTCTCCGTGGCCGCCCTGGCCTCGCTGGCCGCCCCGGCGGCGACGGCCGCCCCCGCCGGGGCCGCGGCCACGAGCACCTCCTCCGCCAAGGTCGACCACGCCGCCTGGCAGAAGGACTGCCAGGCGGTCATGGACCAGGCCCTCCCGTACCTGAAGGACCGCATCGCCGCCGCCAGGCCCGGCGAGAAGCAGGCGATCGTCTTCGACATCGACAACACCACGCTGGAGACCGACTTCGGCTTCAGCTACCCCCAGCCGGCCAACCGCCCCGTCCTGGACGTCGCCCGCTACGCCCAGGAGCACGGCGTCTCGCTCTTCTTCGTCACCGCCCGCCCCGGCGTCCTGTACTGGCCCACCGAGTACAACCTCGAGCACGACGGCTACGACGTCTCCGGTCTCCGTGTCCGCGGCCTGGCCGACCTCTTCAAGGACGTCGCCGCCTACAAGACCGCCCAGCGCGCCGGCATCGAGAACGACGGCTACACGATCATCGCGAACATCGGCAACAGCGCCACGGACCTGTCCGGCGGTCACGCCGAGAAGACCTTCAAGCTGCCGGACTACGACGGACAGCTGTCGTAGGACCGGACGCGCCCGGCACGGACCGCGTCCTGGGCACGCGACCGCGCCCGGGAACGCCGAAGGGGCCGGTGCCCGAAGGCACCGGCCCCTTGAGTCCGGCTGGACCGCCGGAGGCTGACGCTTACTCCTTGCTCAGGTTGGGCCCTGCCCCACCCGCGGCCTGCTCGATCGGCGGGACGTCCGGCAGTGCCGACTTCTCCTCACCCCGGAAGGTGAAGGTGACGGCGTCGCCCTCGCCCTCGGTGTCCACGACCACGATGTGACCGGGGCGCAGCTCACCGAAGAGGATCTTCTCCGAAAGCGTGTCCTCGATCTCGCGCTGGATCGTGCGGCGCAGCGGCCGGGCGCCCAGCACCGGGTCGTAACCCTTCTTGGACAGCAGTTCCTTGGCGGACTGGGACAGCTCGATGCCCATGTCCCGGTCCTTCAGGCGCTCGTCCACCTTGCTGATCATCAGGTCGACGATCCGCAGGATGTCCTCCTGCGTCAGCTGCGGGAAGACGACCACGTCGTCGACGCGGTTGAGGAACTCGGGGCGGAAGTGCTGCTTGAGCTCGTCCGACACCTTGTTCTTCATGCGCTCGTAGTTGGTCTTCGTGTCGCCCGCGGCGGCGAAGCCGAGGTTGAAGCCCTTGGAGATGTCCCGGGTGCCGAGGTTGGTCGTCATGATGATGACCGTGTTCTTGAAGTCCACGACCCGGCCCTGGGAGTCGGTCAGACGACCGTCCTCCAGGATCTGCAGCAGCGAGTTGAAGATGTCCGGGTGGGCCTTCTCGACCTCGTCGAAGAGGACGACCGAGAACGGCTTGCGGCGGACCTTCTCCGTCAGCTGGCCGCCCTCCTCGTAGCCCACGTATCCGGGGGGCGAACCGAAGAGACGCGACACCGTGTGCTTCTCGCTGAACTCCGACATGTCGAGGGAGATCAGCGCGTCCTCGTCGCCGAAGAGGAACTCGGCGAGCGCCTTGGACAGCTCGGTCTTACCCACACCGGACGGGCCGGCGAAGATGAACGAACCACCGGGACGCTTCGGGTCCTTCAGGCCCGCACGCGTACGACGGATCGCCTTCGACAGCGCCTTGACGGCGTCGTTCTGGCCGATGACCCGCTTGTGCAGCTCCTCCTCCATGCGGAGCAGGCGGCTGGACTCCTCCTCGGTCAGCTTGAAGACCGGGATGCCGGTGGCCGTGGCGAGGACCTCGGCGATCAGCTCGCCGTCGACCTCGGCGACGACGTCCATGTCGCCGGCCTTCCACTCCTTCTCCCGCTTCGCCTTGGCGGCCAGGAGCTGCTTCTCCTTGTCGCGCAGGGACGCGGCCTTCTCGAAGTCCTGCGAGTCGATCGCGGACTCCTTGTCCCGGCGGACGGCGGCGATCTTCTCGTCGAACTCGCGCAGGTCCGGCGGAGCGGTCATCCGGCGGATGCGCATCCGGGAACCGGCCTCGTCGATCAGGTCGATCGCCTTGTCCGGCAGGAAGCGGTCCGAGATGTAGCGGTCGGCCAGGGTGGCCGCCTGGACCAGGGCCTCGTCCGTGATGGAGACGCGGTGGTGCGCCTCGTACCGGTCGCGCAGCCCCTTGAGGATCTCGATCGTGTGCGGCAGGGACGGCTCGGCGACCTGGATGGGCTGGAAGCGGCGCTCCAGGGCCGCGTCCTTCTCCAGGTGCTTGCGGTACTCGTCCAGCGTGGTCGCACCGATGGTCTGCAGCTCACCGCGGGCCAGCATCGGCTTCAGGATCGAGGCCGCGTCGATGGCGCCCTCGGCGGCACCCGCACCGACCAGCGTGTGCAGCTCGTCGATGAACAGGATGATGTCGCCGCGGGTGCGGATCTCCTTGAGCACCTTCTTCAGGCGCTCCTCGAAGTCACCGCGGTAGCGGGAGCCGGCGACCAGGGCGCCGAGGTCCAGCGTGTAGAGGTGCTTGTCCTTGAGGGTCTCGGGCACCTCGCCCTTGACGATGGCCTGGGCGAGGCCCTCGACGACGGCGGTCTTGCCGACGCCGGGCTCACCGATCAGCACCGGGTTGTTCTTCGTACGGCGGGACAGCACCTGCATGACCCGCTCGATCTCCTTCTCGCGCCCGATGACCGGGTCGAGCTTGGACTCACGAGCGGCCTGGGTGAGGTTCCGGCCGAACTGGTCCAGGACGAGAGAGGTCGAGGGGGTGCCCTCGGCCGGGCCGCCCGCGGCGGCGGTCTCCTTGCCCTGGTAACCGGAGAGCAGCTGGATGACCTGCTGCCGCACCCGGTTGAGGTCTGCGCCCAGCTTGACCAGGACCTGGGCGGCGACGCCCTCGCCCTCGCGGATCAGGCCGAGCAGGATGTGCTCCGTGCCGATGTAGTTGTGGCCCAGCTGAAGGGCCTCGCGGAGCGACAGCTCCAGGACCTTCTTGGCACGGGGGGTGAAGGGGATGTGACCGGACGGGGCCTGCTGGCCCTGGCCGATGATCTCCTCCACCTGCTGGCGGACCGCCTCAAGCGAAATGCCGAGGCTCTCCAGGGCCTTAGCGGCGACACCTTCGCCCTCGTGGATGAGACCCAGGAGGATGTGCTCGGTGCCGATGTAGTTGTGGTTGAGCATCCGGGCTTCTTCCTGAGCCAGGACGACAACCCGCCGCGCGCGGTCGGTGAACCTCTCGAACATCGTTAATCGCTCCTCAGAGCGGTCAGGCAGTGGGGGGAACTTCCCCTCCCTGTCCTTCCGCAGCTTAGTCCCGCAAGCGGGGACCGCTCATTCCAACTGCCGACACCGTGGATGGCCTCCTGACCCGTGACGCCGACATCTGCTCCAACCCGATGGTGCGAGACGATGTTCCCGCAGGCCAGGCAGTTACCCCAGTCGCCAGTACGCCGATGGCGAACGTGAGACGGCCTTTCCTGCGTGTCGCCCCCTCCCACTAGGCATGTCTTACCCGCAGGGACTGACACTCCATGCGGCGCGCACCGGTTCCCTCCGCTATGGGCGAACAACCTTGCGCCTCCCCGCACCCCCACGCGCCCCTACTTCCGGCACTGTGCGCAGTCGACAAGGCACCCAGCGTAACCCGAAAGGGGGTCCGGCTGTTGCTCCTTGCATGGTTGGCTCGGTCCGCATGACCTCCACGGTCCCCCTTCCCCGCCGGCCCGTCGATCCGGAGGCCCGGACCCGGCACTGGTACGAGAACGATCTGGGGTGGCCGACCGTGCCCGGACGGCCGCTGCGGCTGCGCACGGGGGTGCGGTTCGACGTGCTGGACGTACCGGCCGAGGCGGGCGCGAAGGCGCTCCGGCATCTCGCGCCGGACTCCCCGGTGGCCCTGTGGGGCGACCGGATGCGGCTGCTGGTGGCCGCGGGCAGCGCGGAGGAGCTGCCCGGTCTGCTGGCCTGGCTGGAGTGGGGCGCGGTGGCCCTGGACCTACGCGTCCTCGGGGCGGGCGAGACGATGGAGGCCCCGCCGCCGCCCGCGGGGTCCGCCGTCGCGGGGCCCGGGTCCGTACGGGCCGGGGCCGCGCCCCGGCGGTCCGAGCAGGGGGCCGCCGTGTGGATGCGGCCCCCCGGTCCGGGACGCGAGGCCGGGGCCTCGCTGCCCGCCATGCCGGCCGTGCCGGCGTCGCCCCCCGCGGGGCGCGAGGGGAGCGCCCCCGATCTCGTGCGACTGGTGGACACGGTGGCAGCGGAGTGCCACCGGGTCCGGCTGCGGCGCGCGTGCGCCGGGCACCCCGCCGACCGGCGGGATCAGCCGTTGGCCTTCTCGTAGGCTTCGCGGATGGACGCGGGAACCCGGCCGCGGTCGTTGACCTCGTAACCGTTCTCCTTCGCCCAGGCGCGGATCGCCGCGGTGTCCTGGTTGCCGCCGGTGGCGGCACGCGCCTTTCCACGCCCGCCGGAGGAACGGCCGCCGGTACGGCGCCCGCCCTTCACATAGGGGTCGAGAAGGGTGCGCAGCTTGTCCGCATTGGCAGTCGTGAGATCGATCTCGTACGTCTTGCCGTCCAGCGCGAACGTCACGGTCTCGTCCGCCTCGCCGCCGTCGAGGTCGTCGACAAGAAGGACCTGAACCTTCTGTGCCACCGTATTTCCTTTCATCGATAACGTTGAGGGCCAGGGCTGTGCGGCGTCCGCCGTTTCGCCGCCCCTGTTATATGCAGTACTGCAGTACGTCGGAAAGCAAACCGCTTTTGCCGGAAAAACACAAACCCTCGGGAGTGACTCAGTGGACCGCCCCCGCCCGGAAACATGCGCGTTTCGGACATAGGCCACCGGGGCAATGACGATCACAGATGCAGAAGCATCCGGCTGTTGCCCAAGGTGTTCGGCTTCACTCGTTCGAGACCGAGGAACTCGGCGACGCCCTCGTCATAGGAACGCAACAGCTCCGCGTACACATCCGTGTCGACCGGTGTCTCCCCGATCTCCACGAAGCCGTGCTTCCCGAAGAAGTCGACTTCGAAGGTCAGGCAGAAAACGCGTCGAACGCCGAGCCAGCGCGCGGTCTGGAGCAACTTCTCCAGAACCTGATGACCGACGCCGGCGCCCTTGAGGCCGGGCTTCACCGCCAGTGTGCGGACTTCCGCGAGGTCCTCCCACATGACGTGCAGCGCTCCGCAGCCGACCACCTCGGCGTTGTCGTCGCGTTCGGCGACCCAGAACTCCTGGATGTCCTCGTAAAGCGTGACCGTGGCTTTGTCGAGCAGGATGCGGTCGCGGACGTAGGCGTCGAGGAGGCGGCGCACGGCGGGGACATCGCTGGTCCGGGCCCGGCGGATGCTGATGGCTTTTGCGGGGACTTCGGGACGCTCTGTCGACATGAGCGGACGCTATCGCCCGCCGGAGCCCTCCGGCGCGCCGGGGTTCTCCTCTCGGCGGGCTTCGGCGGGTTCCTGTTGGCGGGCTTCGGGGGCTTCCCGGGTTTCTTCCGGTCCCTGGACGATGCGTACGGCGTCCCTGAGGGCCTGGCGCTGTTCCTCGCTCATCATGCCGAAGAAGGCGACGAGCGCGGCGGCCGGGTTGTCGCTCTGCGACCAGGCGTCGTTCATGAGGGCGGCGGCGTACGCGGCCCGTGTCGACACGGCCTCATATCGATAGGCCCGCCCTTCGGCCTCGCGACGCACCCAGCCCTTCTGATGGAGATTGTCCAAAACGGTCATCACGGTGGTATACGCGATGGAGCGTTCCCGCTGGAGGTCTTCCAGGACTTCTCGAACGGTCACCGGGCGGTTCCACTTCCACACCCGCGTCATGACCGCGTCTTCGAGTTCTCCCAAGGGGCGAGGCACAACTCAGAACAATAGTGGGAGATCCCGGCAATGGCGTGCCAGACGTGCACTAGAGCTGCAGACGCGAACAAAAAGGGCGTACGACTCGTGGGGCGCCGGGGCGCGGGGAGTCGTACGCCGGGGGACGGCCGGGGTGCTGTGACCTGTGGTGATGCGGTGTGCTCCGCCGTGGGCCCGGTCAGGCGTCGCCGGCGGCGGAGGCCTGGCGGGCGCTCTCCGCGCGGGCGAGAGCGGCGTCGACGGCCGCGTCCTCCTTGGCCTTGGCGGCCCCGCCCTGCGTCTTCACGATCACCCTGACCACACCGATGAAGAACACGGCCATGACGACCGGGGGCACGAGCGCGGAGATGTAGTCCATGGCTCCAGGGTAGCCACGCCGGAACGCCGAAAAGGGGCAGGGGCGCCCCTCGGGGCCTTTCTAACCCGCGGCCAGCCGGCACGGCGCGGACTGTGCCGGGGGCGCCGGCTTGCGGGGCGGGAAGACCTCCCCGGGTGTCGGGATGGGCCGCTTGGGGGCCGCCGGTTCCGGAGCCGGCCGGTCCGAGGGGCCGGGCGACGGCTTCCGCCCGGGCTCCTGCGCGGGCTCCTGAGGGGGCTCCTGAGGGGGCCTGGAGGGCCCGTCGGCCTCCCCCGCGCCCCGCGGGGCCCCGGACTCCCCTGCGCCGCCCGCAAGCGCCAGCAGACGCGTCCTGGCCGGCGGCACGGCGGGCGCGGGCACCTTCCGCCCGCCCTGCGCGAACCGTGCCCGCACGTCCTGCTCGGCCAGCTCCCGGCAGCGGTCCAGCAACGCCGCCGCCGCGGGGTTCCCGCGCAGCGCCCGGAGCGCGGCCAGGTCGTCCGGCGTCGGCCGGCACCCGGCGCCGAGCACCTCCTCCAGGAGGGTGAGGTAGCCGGCGGCGGTACCAGGCAGGGCGGCCCGGTAGCGGCCCAGGTCGGCCACCAGGAAGGCGCGCAGCCTGGCCCCCTCGCACATCGCCTCGTCGAGCGTCTCGGCGAGCCGGAGGCAGTCCTGCACGTCCTCGGCGGAGGCGTGGCCGGGGTGGAGGGCGAGAGCGAGGGCGCGGCGGAGCACACGCAGCTCCTCCGCGCCGAACGCCATGCCGCCGCGGGATCCGTATGGCGTGGGCATGCGGCGACGCTACCCACTAATCGGACAAAAGTGACGATTCCGCATCTCTTTTCCCCCGCGTGTCGCTCCGGCTTCCTCCATCCGGTGCCACGCGCGGCGGGGGGCCCTCACGGAACGGCCCGGCACCCGGTCGGGCGCCGGGCCGTTCTCACAGCCGTGAGACGTTGCGTTCGTAGACCAGGCGGAGGCCCATCAGGGTCAGCCACGGCTGGTGCTCGTCGATCACCGAGGACTCGCCCAGCACCATCGGCGCCAGTCCGCCCGTGGCGATCACCGTCACGTCCTCCGGGTCGTCCGCCAGCTCCCGGGCCATCCGGCTGACGACCCCGTCGACCTGCCCGGCGAAGCCGTACACGATGCCCGCCTGCATCGCCTCGACCGTGTTCTTGCCGATCACGCTGCGCGGCCGGGCCACCTCGATCTTCCGCAGCTGCGCGCCCTTGACGCCGAGCGCCTCCACGGAGATCTCGATACCGGGCGCGATCACCCCGCCGACGTACTCCCCGCGCGCGGAGACCGCGTCGAAGGTCGTCGCCGTGCCGAAGTCCACGACGATCGCGGGACCGCCGTACAGGTCGACGGCCGCGACGGCGTTGATGATCCGGTCGGCGCCGACCTCCTTGGGGTTGTCGGTGAGGATCGGCACGCCCGTCTTCACGCCCGGCTCGACCAGGACGGCGGGCACGTCGCCGTAGTACCGCCGGGTGACCTCGCGCAGTTCGTGCAGCACCGACGGGACGGTCGCACAGATGGCGATGCCGTCGATGCCGTCGCCCAGCTCCTCGCCGAGCAGCGGGTGCATGCCCATCAGGCCCTGGAGCAGCACCGCCAGCTCGTCCGCCGTGCGGCGCGCGTCCGTGGAGATGCGCCAGTGCTCGACGATGTCCTCACCGTCGAACAGGCCGAGGACGGTGTGCGTGTTGCCGACGTCGATCGTGAGGAGCATCGCCGTTACTCCGCCTCGCGCAGGTCCAGGCCGATGTCCAGGATCGGCGAGGAGTGGGTCAGCGCGCCGACGGCGAGGAAGTCCACGCCGGTCTCGGCGTACGCGCGCGCGCCCGCGAGCGTCAGCCGCCCGGACGCCTCCAGCAGCGCCCGCCCGCCGACGATGCCGACGGCCTCCTCGCACTCGCCGGGCGTGAAGTTGTCCAGCAGGATCAGGTCGGCGCCCGCGTCCACGACCTCGCGCAGCTGGTGCAGGGTGTCGACCTCGACCTCGATCGGCACGTCCGGGAAGGCCTCCCGTACGGCCTTGAAGGCCTGCGCGACACCGCCGGCGGCGACCACGTGGTTGTCCTTCACCAGGGCCGCGTCGGACAGCGACATGCGGTGGTTGACGCCCCCGCCGCAGCGGACGGCGAACTTCTCCAGCGAGCGCAGGCCCGGCGTCGTCTTGCGGGTGTCGCGCACGCGCGCCTTGGTGCCCTCCAGCGCGTCCGCCCACGCGCGCGTGGCGGTCGCGATGCCGGACAGCCGGCACAGGATGTTCAGCGCGCTGCGCTCGGCGGTGAGCAGGTCACGCGTGCGCGTGGTGACCGACAGCAGCTTCTGCCCGGCCACGACCCGGTCGCCGTCCTCCACGTGCCGCTCGACCTCGAACTCGTCCGTGCACACCACGGAGAGCACGGCCTCGGCGACCCGGAGACCGGCCACGACGCCCGCCTCGCGCGCGGTGAAGTCGGCGGTGGCGACCGCGTCCTCCGGGATGGTCGACACGGTCGTCACGTCCACACCGCCGTCCAGGTCCTCCTGGATGGCGACGTTGGCGATGTCCTCGACCTCGATCGGGTCCAGTCCGGCGGCGGCCAGCAGTTCGGCGAGCGCGGGGTCGAGCCCGCACTCCAGGTACTCCTCGTCACCCTCGGCGCCGCAGGTGCAGCCGTCGCCGCAGCCGCCGTTCGAGGCGAGGGGAAGGTCGTCGGTGCTCACGTCTGTCACTGCTCCTGGGGCGCTGGTGTTACCGGACAGGGGGGAAGTCTGCGGTGTCGGTGGTGCGTACGGCCAGCGACCGGTCCGGATTGAGCCGTACGACGATGTGGCGCCGCCAGTTCGCGTCGTCGCGCCCGGCGCGGTCCTCGCGCCAGTGGCAGCCGCGGGTCTCCTCGCGCAGCCGGGCGGCGGCGACCAGGACCCGGGCCACGCACAGGAGGTTGGTGGCCTCCCAGGTGTCCACGCCGGGCTCGGCGGTCTTGCCGTTCTCCTCCAGCGCGTCCCGGGCCTCGGAGTGCAGCCTCTGGAGCTGGTCCGCGGCCCTGGCGAGGGACTCCTCCGAGCGCAGCACGCCCGCGCCCTCGGTCATGGTCCGCTGGATGGCGAACCGGGTCTCGGGGGTGAGCAGCGGGTGGGCCGGCTTCGCGGGCTCCGGGACCGGTACGGGCACGCGCGCGTCCAGGCCGTCCGCCGCACGGGCGGCGGCGATGTCGGCGGCGATCCGCTCGGCGTAGACGAGGCCTTCGAGGAGGGAGTTGGAGGCGAGCCGGTTGGCGCCGTGCACGCCGGTGCAGGCGACCTCGCCGCAGGCGTACAGGCCCGGGACCGTGGTGCGTCCCCGCGCGTCGGTGCGGACGCCGCCGGAGGCGTAGTGGGCGGCCGGGGCGATCGGGATGGGCTCGGTGACCGGGTCGATGCCGTTGGCGCGGCAGGCGGCCAGGATGGTCGGGAAGCGGTGCTCCCACATCGCGGCGCCGAAGTGCCGGGCGTCGAGGTACATGTGCTCGGCGCCCCGCTCCAGCATCCGCCGCAGGATGCCCTTGGCGACGATGTCCCGGGGCGCCAGCTCGGCCAGTTCGTGCTGGCCCACCATGAAGCGCACGCCGTCCCCGTCGACCAGGTGCGCGCCCTCGCCGCGCACCGCCTCGGAGACGAGCGGCTGCTGGCCCTCGGCGTCCGCGCCGAGGAACAGCACGGTCGGGTGGAACTGCACGAACTCCAGGTCGCTGACCTCGGCGCCCGCGCGCAGCGCCAGCGCCACGCCGTCGCCGGTCGACACGGACGGGTTGGTGGTCGCCGAGAACACCTGTCCCATGCCGCCGGTCGCGAGGACCACGGCGGGCGCGTGCACGGCGCCCACGCCGTCGTGCTGGCCCTCGCCCATCACGTGCAGGGTGACCCCGGCCGTGCGGCCCTCGGCGTCCGTCAGCAGGTCGAGGACCAGCGCGTTCTCGATGGTGCGCAGCCCGCGCGCGCGTACGGCCTCCACGAGCGCCCGGGAGACCTCCGCGCCGGTCGCGTCGCCGCCCGCGTGCGCGATCCGGCGCCGGTGGTGGCCGCCCTCGCGGGTGAGGTGGATGTCGCCCTCGTCGTCGGTGTCGAAGTGGGCGCCGGTGGAGATGAGCCGCCGGACGGCGTCGGGGCCCTCGGTGACGAGGATGCGCACGGCCTCCTCGTCGCACAGGCCCGCGCCGGCCACCAGGGTGTCGTCCAGGTGCTGCTCGGGGGTGTCGCCCTCGCCGAGGGCCGCGGCGATGCCGCCCTGCGCCCAGCGCGTGGAGCCGTCGTCGAGGCGGGCCTTGGTGACGACGACCGTGGTGAGCCCGGCGGCCTCGCAGCGCAGCGCAGCGGTCAGGCCGGCCACTCCGGAGCCGACGACGACCACGTCCGCGGAGATGCTCCACCCGGGGGCGGGTGCGTGCAGTCGTATGCCTGTGCTGGTCACGAGGCGGCTCCGAAGGTGAGAGGGAGATTGTCGATCAGCCGGGTCGTGCCGACCCGGGCCGCGACGGCGAGAACGGCCTCGCCGGTGAAGTCGTCGCCGATCTCGGTGAAGTCGGAGGGGTCGACCAGGGCCAGGTAGTCCAGCCGGAGGGGCGGTTCGAGGCGGGCGGCCTCGTCCAGGACCTGGCGGGCGGCGGCGCGGACGGCCGCCGGGCCGCCGGGCGCGGCGGTGGCCACCGCGTGCGCGTCGGCCGCCGCGCGGGACTCCCCTATGGCGCTCAGCGCCTCGGCACGCGCGTGCGTGGAGGGCACTTCCCGGGCCCGCGCGCGCAGCGCTTCCTGTGCCGCGTGCCGGTCCCGGCCGGCGAACAGCGCGCGGGACAACGCGAGGGCGGTACGGCGCTCGTACACCGAGAGGTAGCGGTTGCGGCTGGACAGCGCGAGTCCGTCCTCCTCGCGGACGGTCGGTACGGCGACGATCTCGACGCCGAAGTTGAGGTCCCGCACCATGCGCCGGATCAGGGCGAGCTGCTGGGCGTCCTTCTGGCCGAACAGGGCAGCGTCGGGGCGGGTGAGGTGCAGCAGCTTGGCGACGACGGTGAGCATCCCGTCGAAGTGCCCGGGCCGCGAGGCACCCTCCAGGCGCCCGCCCATGGGGCCCGCGGAGACGCGCACCTGGGGTTCGCCGCCCGGGTAGACCTCGTCCACGGAGGGCGCGAACACGGCGTCCGCACCCGCCCGCCCGGCGAGCTCGAGATCCGCGTCCAGGGTGCGCGGGTAGCGGTCCAGGTCCTCGCCCGCGCCGAACTGCAACGGGTTGACGAAGACCGTGACGACGACCTCGCCGCCGGGGCCGGCGGCCTCCCGCGCGGCGCGGATGAGCGTCGCGTGGCCCTCGTGCAGGGCGCCCATGGTCATCACGACGGCGCGGCGGCCGTGGCGCACACGCGCGTGCAGCTCGTCGGCGGTGCTCAGCAGGGCGGTGCTCATCGGTCGTTCCCCTCGGTGCCGGTCGTGCCGTCGGAGCCGTCCGGGCCGTCCGGGCCGTCCGGGCCGCCGGAGCCGTTCGGGCCGCCGGTTCCCTCGCCGTCCTGGTCTCCTCGGCCTTCCTGTCCTCCCTGGCCTCGGCTTTCGCCCCCGTCGGCTAGTACCCCGAGGAGGTCCTCGGCGAGTTCCGGCTTCAGCAGGCCGTGGGCGAGCGCGCGGTCGGCCGTCGCGCGGGCCATCGCCAGATAGCCCGCCACGGTCTGCGGGGCGTGCTCGCGCAACTCGGTGACGTGCGCGGCGACCGTACCGGCGTCCCCGCGCGCGACCGGGCCGGTCAGGGCGGCGTCACCGAAGCGCAGGGCGTTGTCCAGGGCGGCCCCGAGCAGGGGGCCGAGCATCCGGTCGGGTGCCGCCACACCGGCGGTGCGCAGCAGTTCCATGGACTGGGCCACCAGGGTCACCAGGTGGTTGGCGCCGAGCGCGAGGGCCGCGTGGTAGAGCGGGCGGTTCCGCTCGCTGATCCACTCCGGTTCCCCGCCCATCTCGATCACCAGGGCCTCGGCGGCCAGCCGCAGCTCCTCGGGCGCGGTGACGCCGAAGGAGCAGCCCGCGAGCCGCTGGACGTCGACCGGCGTGCCGGTGAAGGTCATCGCCGGGTGCAGGGCCAGCGGCAGCGCGCCCGCGCGCAGGGCGGGGTCGAGCACCTTCGCGCCGTACCGGCCGGAGGTGTGCACCAGCAGTTGTCCCGGCCGCACCGCGCCGGTCTCGGCGAGGCCGGCGACCAGGCCGGGCAGGACGTCGTCGGGGACCGTGAGCAGCACCAGGTCGGCGCGCTGGAGCACCTCGGCGGGCGGCACCAGCGGGACGTCCGGGAGCATGGTCTCGGCGCGCCTGCGGGAGGCGTCGGAGACTCCGGAGACGGCCACCGGGCGGTGCCCGGCGAGCTGGAGGGACGCGGCCAGCGCGGGGCCCACGCGACCGGCGCCGACGACGCCGACGGTGAGCCGCGCGGGGCGGTCCCTGAGGTCTGGTTGGTGGACTGTACTCACGCGACGGCGGCCTTCCCGTTCCAGTCCGCTCTGGGTACCGGACGATTTCTCGTCATGTTAACGCTATCGGGTGGGGCGGCGGCCGGTTGTCCACAGGCTGTGGGTTTCACCACGTCCCCCTCCCGCTCTTCCCCGCGGGAAAACCGGGCTGCCGCGCGGGCGCCGCGCGAGGCATGATCCACGGCATGACTGATGTGGCTGAGCAGGACGACGAACGGTCGGCGGAGGAACGCTCGCGGGAGCGGCGCAGGGCCGCCCAGCGGGGGGCGCGGCGCATCCTGGCGCACGCGACCCCCCGGGACTCCATCCGCGAACGGCTCGCGCAGCTCCAGGAAGCGGGCGCCGAGGTGTACGACCTGGACGAGCCCGGGGACGTCTACGGCGACCGGATCGTGGCCGCCCTGGAGGAGCGGGTCGCCGCGCTGCTCGGCACCGAGGCCGCCGCGTTCTTCCCGACGGGCACCATGGCCCAGCAGGTGGCCCTGCGCTGCTGGGCGGCCCGCACCGGGAACCCGGCGGTGGCCCTGCACCCGCTGGCCCACCCGGAAGTCCATGAGCGGCAGGCGTTCAGCCAGGTCAGCGGGTTGCGTCCGGTCAGGGTGGGCGGGGAGCGGCGGCTGCCCACGGCGGCCGAGATACGCGACCTCGAAGAGCCCTTCGGCGCGCTGATGCTGGAGCTGCCCCTGCGGGACGCCGGTTTCGTGCTGCCCACCTGGGAGGAGCTGACCGAGACCGTCGCGGCGGCGCGGGAGCGTGACGCGGTGGTGCACTTCGACGGCGCGCGCCTGTGGGAGTGCACCGAGCACTTCGGGCGCCCCCTGGCGGAGATCGCCGGCCTCGCCGACAGCGTCTACGTCTCGTTCTACAAGTCCGTCGGCGGCTTCGGCGGCGCCGCGCTCGCCGGTCCGAGGACGCTGGTGGAGGAGGCGAAGACCTGGCGGCACCGGTACGGCGGCACGGTCTTCCAGCAGTTCCCGACCGTGCTGTCCGCGCTCGTCGGCCTGGACCGCGAAGCGCCCCGGCTGCCCGAGTACGTGCGGCACGCGCGCGTGGTGGCCGCCGCGCTGCGCGAAGGCTTCGCGGCGGCCGGGGTGCCCTGGGCCCGTGTCCACCCGGAGGAGCCGCACACCCACCAGTTCCAGGTCTGGCTGCCGTACGAACCGGAGGTGGCCGCCGAGGCGTCGCTCCTTCAGGCCGAGGAGACCTCGGTGATGCTGTTCGCGAACGTCTGGAACACCGGCGGGCCCGGCCTCGCGTTCACGGAGGTCGGCGTCCAGGCCGCGGGGCTGGAGTGGACGGCGGACGACGTCCGCGCGGCCGTGCGGGACTTCGTGGACCGCCTGCCCGGCAGGGCCTAGAGGGCGCGGGGGCGCGCCCGGCGGGCCAGGGCGCGCCGGAGCCGCCCGTGCGCCGGGCGTCCGGCGATGACCGCGCGGAAGCGCCGGTGGTCGCGCACCTCGCGGAGGAGGCCGAGGTCGTGGCGGCCCGGCGCGGGCGGCCCGGGCTCGCCGTGCAGACGGGCGCGGTAGCTGTCGAGGAGGTACTGCTGGGTGATGCTCATGGCTGATCGCCTTCTCGTGACGTGGCTGACCGGTGACCGACCGGGCGCCGCGGCGGCCCCGGCGCACTCGACGCTGCCCCTGAGCGGCGTGGATGTCCCGTGGATTGACGGTTGCCGTCAATCCACGGGGGCGCTGTCAGTGGCCCGGTGCACCATGGGGCCATGAGCGTGACCATCGACATCACCGGACTGCCTCTGGAGAGGGTCTCCGTCGTGCCCTCCCCGCTGGCGGAACTGGGGATGGCGCTGCACGCGCTGAGCGAGCCCGGGCACCACCCGGAGCTGCGGGGCTGGGCGGCCGCCGTCTCCTCCCGGCTGGAGCCCTGCCTGGCCGACCGGCTGTGCGAGGCGGACTTCCTGTGGCGCACGACGTTCTCGGACGTCTTCGCCCCGTTCGCCGGCCTCCCCGGCGGACGCGCGCTCCCCGGCGCGACGCTCGCCGAAGAGCTGGACCAGCTGGACGAACTGACGGACCAGCAGTTCGTCAACGCCGCCCTGGAGTTCACCTGCCAGCTCCGCTACGACGTCCAGGAGCCCGGTCCGCTCGAGGACCCGGAGCTGCGCCGCCGCTCCCTGGAACTGGCCGCCGCGCGCGGTGCCGTACAGGAGCGGTTCACGCGCCGCCTGCTGACCGACCCGCCGGCCGTGCGCGCCTGGTTCCGCCGGCTGATGCTCGACTGCGACGAGGCCTTCTTCGCCGACACCTGGGCCCGTGTCCAGCCCCAGCTGGCCGCCGACGCCCGGCACCGGACCGAGCTGCTGCGCCGCAAGGGACTCGGCGAGGCCCTCGCGTCCCTGTCCGGGGCCGTCTCGCTGGACGAGGAGGCCGGACTCGTCACGGTCGACAAGCTGCTGGTGGGCCGCGCCGCCACTGGCGACGGCGGCCTGGTGCTGGTGCCGACCAGTCTCGGCTGGCCGCACGTGATGGTCCTGCACCGGTACGGCTGGCAGCCCTCGATCACCTACCCCGCGAGCGGTACCCGGCCGCAGGCGCCCTCCGTCGAACAGCTCACGCGCCGGCTGGAGGCCCTGGCCCACCCGGTGCGGATGCGGCTGTGCCGGCACCTGGCGCGCGCCCCGCACACCACGAGCGAACTGGCCGACGCGCACGGCATGTCGGCGCCCGAGATATCCCGGCACCTGACGGTGCTGAAGAAGGCGGGCCTGATCACCGACTGCCGCCGCGGCCGGTACGTCCAGCACCAGCTGGACCTGACTGCGGTGGCCCGACTGGGCAGCGACTTCATCGAAGGCGTCCTGCGCTGACCAAGCGGGGCCCGGCCGGGCGGCCCTTGCTGAGGAAACGTAGCCCGGGGCCGGGCGGCCCTTGCTGAGCAAGCGGGGCCCCGAGGTCGGGCGACCCCTGCCGAGCAAGCCGGGCCAAGGCTGACGGCTCACCCGGGCAAGCGGGGCCCAGGGCCTGGCGGCCGATGCTGAGGAAGCGGGGCCCGAGGCTGACGGCCCACGTCGAGGGAGTCGAGGCTGACGGCTAACGCGAGCAAGTCGGACCCGAGGCCGGGCGGCCCACGCCTAGCAAGCCGAGCCAGGGGCCGGGCGGCCCTCGCTGAGCAAGCCGGGCCGGGGCTGACAGCCCACGCCAAGCAAGCACAGCCCAAGGCCGGGCGGCCCACGCCGAGCGAGCCGGGCCCAAGCTGACCGCCCACGCCGGGCAAGCCAGGCTCAAGGCTGACGGCCCACGCTGAGGAAGCCGCACCCAAGCCCAGCGGCCCACGCTGAGGAGGCCGGGCCCAAAACCAGCCGCCCACGCTGAGTACCCCGGGCCCGAAACCAGCTGCCCCCACCGAGCAAGCCCGCCCAAGACCAAGCCGCCCCCGCCCAGCAAGCCCGCCCAAGACCAGCCGCCCCCGCCCAGCAAGCCGGCCGAGTCGTGAGCGTCAGCCGTGGCCGCCGGCGCGTACCAGCCCCGTCTCGTACGCCAGCACGACCACCTGTACCCGGTCGCGCAGGCCGAGCTTGGTCAGGATGCGGCCCACATGGGTCTTCACGGTCGCCTCGCTCAGCACCAGCCGGGCCGCGATCTCGCCGTTGGACAGGCCCTGCGCCACCAGCACCATGACCTCGCGTTCCCGCTCGGTGAGCCGTTCCAGCTCCTTGTGCTGGGGCTCCTTGCCGGCGGAGGGCAGCATCGGCGCGAAGCGGTCCAGCAGGCGCCGGGTGGTGGAGGGCGCCACGACCGCGTCGCCGCTGTGCACAGCACGGATGGCGGCGAGGAGATCACCGGGCGGCACGTCCTTGAGCATGAAACCGGAGGCGCCCGCCTTCAGCCCGGAGAAGGCGTACTCGTCCAGGTCGAACGTGGTCAGGATGAGGACCTTGGGCGCGTCCGGCTCCGCGCAGATCCGCCGGGTGGCCTCCACACCGTCCAGCTTCGGCATCCGGACGTCCATGAGGACGACGTCGACGGCGGTCGACCGCACCACCTGGATGGCCTCGACGCCGTCGCCCGCCTCGGCGACGACCTCCATGTCCGGCTGGGCGGCGAGCACCATCCGGAACCCGGTGCGCAGCAGCACCTGGTCGTCGACGAGCATCACGCGGATCGTCATCGGGCTTCTTCCGTTCGGGATCAGGGGTCGGTCAGTGCGCCGGTTTGAGCGGCAGCAGGGCGCTGATGCGGAATCCTCCGCCCGGGCGCGGGCCGGCGTCCAGGGTGCCGCCGACCATGCCGACGCGCTCGCGCATGCCGATCAGGCCGTGGCCCTGTCCGTCGGCGCCGCCCTCCTCGTACAGCTCGTGCGGGGCGCCCTTGCCGTCGTCCTCGACCAGCAGGCCGAGACCGTCGTCGAAGTAGACCAGGCGGACGCTCGCGCCCGCGTGGGGCCCCCCGTGCTTGCGGGTGTTGGTCAGCGCCTCCTGCACGATGCGGTACGCGGTCAGCTCCACGCCGCTGGGCAGTGGCCGCGGGGTGCCCTCCACCTTGAAGTCGACCGGGAGGCCGGAGCTGCGGCACTGCTCGATGAGGTCGTCGATCTGCTCGACGTCGGGCTGGGGGACGTACTCCCCGCTCTCCTGGTGCTCGCCGGTGCGCAGCACGCCCAGCAGGCGGCGCATCTCGGCCAGGGCCTGACGGCCGGTGGAGGAGATCGTCTCCAGGGCCTTCCTGGCCTGGTCGGGGGCGGTGTCCATGACGTAGGCGGCGCCGTCGGCCTGCACCACCATCACCGACACGTTGTGCGCGACGACGTCGTGCAGCTCGCGCGCGATCCGGGCGCGCTCGGCGGCGACCGCGACCTTCGCCTGCGCCTCGCGCTCCTTCTCCAGGCGGGCCGCGCGCTCCTCCAGCTGGGCGAAGTAGGCCCGCCGGGTGCGCATGGAGTCGCCGAGGACCCAGGCGAGGGCGAAGGGCACCGTCTGGAAGACCGCTATGGCCGCCTGCCCGAGGAGGCTGCTGTCCGCGGCCGGCCAGCGGATCTGGGCTACGGCCGCCGCGCAGAGGCTGACGGCGAGCGCCAGCCGGGAGGCCCAGCGCGCGCCGACCGTCGCGACCGTGTAGGTGATCACCAGCATGGCGAAGTCGGCGACGGTCGTCTCGATGTCCAGGACGAGTTGCACCAGCCCGGTCACGAGGGCGAGCAGCAGCATCGGCTCCGGCAGACGGCGGCGCAGCGCCACGACCACGCACAGGACGGTGGACACGGCCATCCCGCCCGGGATCGTCCCGTGGTGACCCCGCACCCCGTCGAGATTGACCACGCTCAGCGCGGACAGCCCGAACAGGACGACGGCCCAGAAGGAGTCGACCCAGACCGGGTGGCGGCGGAGGAAGTCGTAGAGGCGCTGCACGTAACCCAGAGTAGGGAAACCAGATGCGTGCAGGGGTCAACCGGAGGACCGATCCGTGCCCGGTGCGCGTACTCCCCAAGGTGGATGCCGTGATCAACGATGTGCCTAGTCTGGTGCCGTGACGGATGGGACGACGGCGGCGGGTCCCCGCCACGGCAGCGAGGGCTCCCGCCACGGCGGCGAGCGCTCCCGCCACGGCGGCGCGGACCGCGCCCCGCGCGGCTGGCGCGCGGCGGCCGGGGCGGCCCTGTACGGGCCCGGCGGCTTCTACCGGCGCCCGGAGGGCCCGGCGGGTCACTTCCGCACGTCGGTGCACGCCTCCCCGCTGTTCGCGCGGGCCGTGGCCCGGCTGCTGTGCCGGGTCGACGCGGCGCTCGGGCAGCCCCCGGTGCTGGACTTCGTCGACCTGGGCGCCGGGCGGGGGGAGCTGGTCGGCGGGGTGCTCGCCGCGCTGCCGGCCGACGTGGCCGCACGCGCGCGTGCGTACGCCGTCGAGATCGCCGACCGCCCGGCCGGCCTGGACGAACGGATCACCTGGCTGGGCGAACTCCCGGAGGCGGTCACCGGGCTGCTGTTCGCCAACGAGTGGCTGGACAACGTGCCCGTGGACGTCGTGGAGGTGGACTCCTCGGGCGTGCCCCGGCTGGTGCTCGTCGCGGAGGACGGCTCCGAGCGGCTCGGGGAGCCCGTGACGGGCGCGCCGGCCGACTGGCTCGCCCGCTGGTGGCCGCTGCCGGCCGGGCCGGGGCTGCGGGCGGAGGTCGGGCTGCCCCGGGACCTGGCCTGGGCGTCGGCCGTGGACCGGGTGGAGCGGGGGCTCGCGGTGGCCGTGGACTACGCGCACACCGTCGACACGCGCCCCCCGTTCGGCACCCTCACCGGCTTCCGCGAGGGTCGTCAGACGGTGCCCGTCCCGGACGGCTCCTGTGACATCACGGCCCATGTGGCCCTGGACGCGTGCGCGGCGGCGGCCGGTACGGTCCGCGCGCCCTCCGGTACCGCCCACACGCCCTCCGGTACGGCGCGCACCCCCTCCGCTGCCGCGCCGGCGCGGGAGCTTCCCGGCGCGCGTCTGCTCACGCAACGCGCCGCTCTGCGCGCCCTCGACATCACCGGCGCACGCCCCCCGCTCGCGCTCGCCTCCGCGGACCCCGCCGCCTATGTGCGCGCCCTCGCGACCGCCGGTGAGGCGGCCGAGCTGACGGCACCGGGCGGCCTCGGCGACTTCGGCTGGCTGCTCCAGCCGGTCGGCATCCCGGACCCGCTGGAACCGGACCCGCGGGACGCGCCCGGACGGTGAGGCCCCGCCCGCCGATGCCGCCGGCTACTTGTCGATGTCGCCGACCACGAAGAACAACGACCCCAGGATCGCCACCATGTCCGCCACCAGCGTCCCCGGCAGCAGCTCGGTCAGCGCCTGGATGTTGTTGTACGAGGCAGAGCGGAGCTTCAGCCGGTACGGGGTCTTGTCACCCTTGCTGACCAGGTAGTAGCCGTTGATGCCGAGCGGGTTCTCGGTCCACGCGTACGTGTGCCCCTCGGGCGCCTTCAGCACCTTCGGCAGCCGCTGGTTGATCGGCCCCGGCGGCAGCTCGGCGAGCCGGTCCAGGCAGGCGTCGGCGAGGTCCAGCGCGTTGTGGGTCTGCGCCAGCAGCACCTCGAACCGGGCGAGGCAGTCGCCCTCGCTCCGGGTGACGACCTCCAGGGTGTCCTGGAGATCGCCGTAGGCCAGGTACGGCTCGTCGCGGCGCAGGTCGAAGTCGACGCCCGAGGCGCGCGCGATGGGGCCGCTCACGCCGTAGGCGTGCACCGCCGCCGGCGTCAGCACGCCCACCCCGCGGGTGCGCCCCCGGAAGATCTCGTTGCCGAGCACCAGGTCGTCGAAGACGTCCATGCGCGAACGCACGGCGGCGACGGCCTCGCGCGCGCGTGCCGCCCAGCCGGCCGGCAGATCCTCCTTGAGGCCGCCGACCCGGTTGAACATGTAGTGCATGCGCCCGCCGGAGACCTCCTCCATGACGTTCTGGAGCACCTCGCGCTCGCGGAACGCGTAGAACACCGGCGTGATCCCGCCCAGCTCCAGCGGGTAGGAGCCGAGGAACATCAGGTGGTTCAGCACCCGGTTCAGCTCGGCGAGCAGCGTGCGCGTCCACACCGCCCGCCCGGGGACCTCCATGCCGAGCATCCGCTCCACGGCGAGGACCACGCCCAGCTCGTTCGAGAACGCCGACAGCCAGTCGTGGCGGTTGGCGAGCACGATGATCTGGCGGTAGTCGCGCGCCTCGAACAGCTTCTCGGCGCCCCGGTGCATGTAGCCGATCACCGGCTCGGCGCGGACGATGCGCTCCCCGTCCAGCACCAGCCTGAGCCGCAGCACACCGTGCGTGGACGGGTGCTGGGGCCCGATGTTGAGCACCATGTCGGTGCTCTCCGCCGCGCCGCCGATACCGACCGTGGTCTCCGTCGTAGGAGTCATGGGCCCAGTTTCCCCTACGTACGCTGGGCGCATGGAAACGGGGAGTCCCGAAGGGACCGGAGCGCCGGCGGACCAGCCGGTGTGGCGCGGGCTGCGGCCCGCTCTGCTGCGCGTGCGCCGGCTGCTGCTGGTGGTGTGGACGGCGGTGCTCGCGCTCGCCGCGGGGCTCCTGCCGGGCCTCCTCGCGGGGCCCGGGTGGGCGGTCTGGGCCCTGCTGCCGCTCGCGTGCGCCGCCTGGTGCTGGTGGCTGCTGGAGCGCAACTGGCGCTCGTGGCGGTACGCCGAGCGCGCCGACGACCTGCTGATCAGCCGGGGTGTCCTGTGGCGTGAGGAGACGGTGGTGCCGTACGGGCGGATGCAGCTGGTGGAGGTGACCTCCGGGCCGTTGGAGCGGCGCTTCGGGCTGGCCACCGTGCAACTGCACACGGCCGCCGCCGCGACCGACGCGACCATCCCCGGCCTCGACCCGGCCGAGGCGGAACGCCTGCGCGACCGGCTGACCGAGCTGGGCGAGGCACGATCGGCGGGCCTGTGACCTCCCCCGACGGCCTCGAAGACGTACCGGACGGCGGCATACCGAGCGGGGGCGGACCTCACGACGGCACGCCGCACGGCGGTACACCCGAGCGCCCGCCCGTGACCGAGCACCGGCTGCACCCGGTCACGCCCTTCCGCCGGGCGTGGGCGCCGCTGGCGGTGCTGGCCGGCTGGGCCGCGCACGACCCGAACGGCGCGCAGGAGCAGCTCGACCGGCTGACCGGCACCGTGCTGCTGCTGGGGCTCGCGGTACTGGTGCCGGCGGCCGGCCTCTACGGCTTCCTGTCCTGGTGGTTCACGCACTACGCGGTCACCGACACCGAACTGCGCATACGCACCGGACTGTTGTTCCGGCGCACCGCGCACATCCGGCTGGAGCGCGTCCAGGCCGTGGACGTCTCGCGTCCGCTGCTCGCGCGGATGGCGGGCGTCGCGAAGCTGCGGATCGACGTCGTCGGCGCCGACAGCAAGGACGAGCTGGCCTTCCTGGGCGAGCGGGAGGCGGGCGCCCTGCGCGCGGAACTGCTCGCGCGCGCGGCGGGTTTCGCGCCCGAGACGGCGCACGAGGTCGGAGAGGCGCCGGCGCGCGTACTGCTGCGCGTGCCCCCGCGGGAGCTGGCACGCTCCCTGGTGCTGACGGGTGCCACCTGGGGTTCGCTGTGCGCGGCGGTGGTGATTCCGACCGTGCTGTGGCTCGTCACCCACAGCCTGTGGACGGTCGTCGGGACCGCCCTGCCCCTGGTCGGCGCGGCCGGCGCGAGCAGCGTGGGCCGGTTCGTCACGGAGTTCGACTGGACGGTGAGCGAGTCCCCGGACGGGCTCCGCATCGACCACGGGCTGCTCGACCGCACGCACGAGACGGTGCCGCCCGGCCGGGTGCAGACCGTGCGGATCGTGCAGCCGCTGCTGTGGCGGTGGCCGGGCTGGGTGCGGGTGGAACTGGACGTGGCGGGCTCCGCCAACTCCGTGCTGATCCCCGTCGCCCCGCGCGCGGTCGCCGAGACCGTGGTCGCGCGCGTGCTTCCCGGCGTGACCGTCCCCGGGGAGCTGTCGCGGGTGCCGCGCCGGGCCCGGTGGTGCCTGCCGTTGTGGTGGCGCGGGCACGGGCTCGCGGTCACCGGCGCGGTGTTCACCGCCCGGAGCGGCCTGCTGTGCCGCCGGCTCTCCCTCGTCCCGCACGCCAAGGTGCAGAGCGTACGGCTCACCCAGGGGCCCTGGGAGCGCCGCTGGGGGCTCGCCGACGTCCACGTGGACACCGGCGCGGACAAGACCGTCACGGCCCGGCTGCGGGCCGCCGAGGAGGCCGCGCGGCTCCTGGACGAGCAAGCGGAGCGGTCCCGCACGGGCCGCCGGGACGCCCTCCCCGACCGCTGGATGACCACCGGCTGACCGGCGCCGCCCACCGGACCGCTGCACCGACTTACCGGTCCGGCGCGTCCGGAACGCCCCGGGCCCGGCTCCCCTCGCGGGAAGGCCGGGCCCGGTGCTCGTCGCGTACGGCTGACGCCGGTTCAGGAGGCCGCGCTGCGCAGCCCCTGAAGGTCGATCTGCTCCGTCTCGTCGTGCGCGGTCAGGTCGATGACCTGGCCCACGCCCCGGGACCGCTCGTCGGCGGCCTTGAACCCGGCCTCGGACTCGGCCTTGTGCACGGCGAGCGCCTCGGGGCCGACGACGTCGGCGAGGTCCTCGTTCTGCACGGAGTCCAGCGTCGTCCTCGGTGCGCTCTTCTGGGTGCCGAAGAAGTCGAAGCCGCCCTCGACCACCGGGCGCCGCGCGGGCGCGGCCGGTACGACGGCCACGGCGGTCGGCACGGTGAAGTGCCCGGCGGCCGGCCGGCCGGCGGGACGCACGGGTTCGGCGGCCGGCGCCTGGCCGGCGTCCTCCTTCACGCCGTCCGCGGGTTCTCCTTTGGCGGCGGCCCCGGTGTCGGCATCCCCGGGAGCCGGGTGAGCCTCCGCCTCGGGCGCCTCGGACGCCTCGGACGCGACGGCGACGGGCTCGGCCTCCTGGGCAGCGTCAGCGGGCTCGACGGACCCGGTGGCGTCAGCGGGCTCGGCGAACTCGGGGGCGTCAGCGGGCTCGGCGGCCTCGACCTCCTCGGCCTCGACTGCGGCCTCAACCTCGACCTCGGCGTCGGTCCCGGCCCCGGTCTCCCCCTGACCCGCGCTCTCCCGGTCGAACCGCGCGAGAGCCGCCAGCGCCGACCGGTACAGCGGGGCGCCCTCGGGCGAGAACACCGCCGGCCGCTCCTCGGTGCCGGCCGCCTGCACAGCCGCGGCGGCCGCGGGCTCGGCGCTGCGCGCCGGCGGCAGCGCGCGCGACGGCGAAAGCGCGGGCTCCGGCTCGGGCACCGCCGCTTCGATCTCCAGAAGCCGCCGTCCCTCCAGGGCGCTGGCGCGCTCGGTCTCCGCCGTGGCGTACCGGCGCAGCAGGGCCGCGTGCTCGTTGCGCAGGCCCGCCAGCTCCGCCCGCTTGGCGCGCAGCCGCTGTTCCAGCTTCGCGCGCAGCTCGCGGGACTCCTCCAGGTCGGTCTCCAGTTCGGCGACCCGTTCCTCGAACCGCCACTCGTCGCCCACACGCGCACGCGTGAGTTCGGCGACCTGCTTGCCCGCCTGCGCGTCCCAGCGGCGCATCACGACCGCACCGGCGACCGCCGTCGCGGCGGCCGCAGCGGCCAGCGCGCGCAACACGGTGACCTCGGAGAACACCCACGGACCCAGCGCGCAGGCGACGGATACGCCGGCGATCGCCGACGGGGGCAACAGCCGGTGCAGAGGCGGGGAATGGCGGTGGCGTCCACGTGGCATGGCCAGAAACTTACCGCGCGTAGGCGAATCGTGGGCCCCCGCCCCGTAAAAACACGGCCACACCGTGGACCTCACCGGGCGCCGGGGCCACGACGGCTCAGCGGTCGGTGAGCCGTCCGCTGAGCCACTGGAGCGTCGGCGGGATCTCGCGCCGCCAGGTGTTGAAGTTGTGCCCGCCGCTGCCGAGGATGATCGACGAGATCCGGGTCAGATCGGTGGCCTGGACCCGCTGGATGAACTTCATCGTGGCGTTGTAGTTGTGCTCGCCGACCTTGCTGCTGGTGACGAGCAGCGAGGTGTCCGGCGCGTCCTCGTGCTTCAGCAGCCAGAACAGGTCCGCGCGGTTCCGCAGCTTCTCGTCGCCGTGGAAGAGGTCACCGGTGGTCGGGTCGATCGGCGCCTTGTAGTACGGCGAGAGACCCGCGGCGGCCGCGTACACGTTCGGGTGGTGCATGGCGAGCTTGAGGGCGCAGTAGCCGCCCGTGGAGTCGCCGACGAGGCCCCAGCTGCCCGGCCGCTTGCCGGCCCGGTAGTGCCCGAGGACGGCCTCCGGCAGGTCCTTGGCGAAGAACGTCTCCGCCTGCGGCCCGCCCGGCACGTCGACGCACTCGGTGTCCCGCGGTGGTGCCACGGTCGGCCGCAGCATCACCATGATCATCGGCTGCACCTGCCCGTCCTTGGCCATCCGCTGCGCCGTGCTCGGGTAGTCCAGCTTCTCCACCAGCGCCCGCGCGGTGCCCGGGTAGCCGGTCAGCACGACCGCCACCGGGAACGTACGCGCGCGGTACTGCGGCTGGAAGTACTCCGGCGGCAGGTACACGTACGCCGGCGTGACGATGTGAGTCGCACGGCCCACGATGTCGACCTTCTGTATCTGCCCGCCGATCTCCGGCCGCGCGGCGCTCACGCCCGGCACGTCGGAGGTGGAGACCACCTGGAGCGGGCCGCCGGTGCTGCCGTTGGCCGAGTGGTCGACGACGACCCCCTGGTCGGTCTCCTGGCCGAACAGGTCCGCCCAGCTGGCGTAGAAGCCGAAGGCCTGGTTGGCGGCGAGCCCGACGCAGGCGAAGAGCGCCACCTGGGTGAACAGCAGCAGACCGACCCGCCCGCTGACGGACCGCCAGTTCGAGCGGGCCAGGCGCGGCCACAGCCATACCGTGCCGACGAACAGCACGACGGCGATCAGACTCGCCAGCACCAGCACTTTGTTGCTCGTGAGACCCATGCGCTGCTTCCTGCCTGTGCTTTCCGCCCGCGTCGTGCCCGCGCGACGTTGCGAGGGCTTGCCCGGGGCTTTCCTTGGCCTTTGACCCGACTTTTCGATGGGGAGTGAACCTCTCCCCCCGAGACACCGTCCTAGAGGGCGCAATGTCGCCGGATGCCCGATCGGGCCCGGGTTCAAGGTCTCTCGCAGAACTACGGGATGCGATGTCTGTCAGGATAGATGGGGAAATGTCGGGCGGGGTTCCGGGCCGATCAAGCCGGGCGCGGCGCATACTGCGCGGCCCGCGCCCCGAGGCCGTTCCCGCCGTGGTCGGCAGGGCCGCCGCGCTCGTGGGCGTCCTGGACATCGCCGCGGGCGTGTTCCCGCGCTTCCGTCACAGCCGTATGCACGCCCTGGCGGAGGTGCTGCCGGGCTCCTTCGGGCCGTTCGCGGCGGCGCTCTCGCTCAGCGCGGGCGTGCTGTTGCTGCTGCTCGCGCACGGGCTCAAACGGCGCAAGCGCCGGGCGTGGCGTGCGGCGGTCGCGCTGCTCCCGGCGGGTGCGGTGGCGCAGTTCGCGTACCGGCACTCGGTGGTGGGCATGCTGATCGCGGTCGCGCTGCTGGTGCCGCTGCTGCGCCACCGCGACCAGTTCGCGGCCCTGCCCGATCCGCGCAGCAGGTGGCGCGCGCTCGCCAACTTCGTGCTCATGAGCGCCGGTTCCCTCGCCCTCGGTCTCGTCATCGTCAGCGTCCACCCGCACCGGACGATCGGCGACCCGAGCCTGGCCGACCGGCTGACGCACGTCATCTACGGCCTGGCCGGCTTCGAGGGCCCGGTCGACTACCAGGGCAACACCTCCTGGACGGTCGCCTTCTCCCTCGGCGCCCTCGGCTGGATCACCGCCGTCACCACGATCTACCTTGCCTTCCGCCCGGAGCACCCGGCCGCCCGCCTCACCGAGGACGACGAGGTCAGGCTGCGCGCGCTGCTGGACAAGCACGGCAGGCGCGACTCGCTCGGCCACTTCGCGCTGCGCCGCGACAAGGCCGTCGTGTTCTCGCCGAGCGGCAAGGCCGCGGTCACCTACCGGGTCGTGTCCGGCGTGATGCTCGCCAGCGGCGACCCCATCGGGGACGTCGAGGCCTGGCCGGGCGCCATCGAGCGCTTCATGGACGAGGCCAGGGCCCACTCCTGGACGCCCGCGGTCATGGGCTGCTCGGAGACCGGTGGCGAGGTGTGGACCCGCGAGACCGGCCTGGACGCCCTGGAGCTGGGCGACGAGGCGGTGGTGGACGTGGCGGATTTCTCGCTCGCCGGACGCGCGATGCGCAATGTGCGCCAGATGGTCAAGCGCATCGAGCGGGCCGGCTACGAAACCCGGGTACGGCGCATCCGTGACGTCGGCGAGGCCGAGCTGGAGCGGATCCGCCGGGCCGCGGAGGACTGGCGCGGCACGGACACCGAGCGCGGCTTCTCCATGGCGCTCGGCCGCATCGGCGACCCGGCCGACGGCGACTGCCTCGTCGCCACCGCGCACAAGCAGGATGACGCGCCGGGCGAGTACGGCGACCTGAAGGCGATCCTCCACTTCGTGCCCTGGGGCAAGGACGGCATGTCGCTGGACCTGATGCGCCGGGACCGCAGCGCCGACCCCGGCATGAACGAACTGCTCATCGTCGCCGCCCTCCAGGCCGCCCCCAGGCTCGGCATCACCCGGGTCTCGCTGAACTTCGCGATGTTCCGCTCCGCCCTCGCCCGCGGCGAGAAGATCGGCGCCGGCCCGGTGCTGCGCGCCTGGCGCGGACTGCTCGTGTTCCTCTCGCGCTGGTTCCAGATCGAGTCGCTGTACAAGTTCAACGCCAAGTTCCAGCCGCGCTGGGAGCCGCGGTTCGTGGTCTACCGGAACTCCGCCGACCTGCCCCGCATCGGCTTCGCCGCCATGCAGGCGGAGGGCTTCGTCAACCTCGCCGTGCCGCTGCCGCGGTTCCTGCGCCGGCGCCGGGCGACGGCCCAGCGCACGTGCGCACACGCGGTGGCCGAACGCGACGTCCGGGCGGCCTGATCCGGCCCCCTGCCCCGAGCCCCGACACGCCGAGCGGCACAACCCCCGGGACCGGCCCGGGCGGAGCCCCACCCCCTCCGGCACGGGGGCTTCCGCCCGGGCCGCGGCGCGTTCCGGCACGGTCCTGGGCCTACGCTGAACGTATGAACAACCTCAGCGGGCGCGGCCGAGTAGCCGGCCTTCCGGCATGGGACCGGTGCGCGGTCATGGGGGTCGTGAACGTGACCCCCGACTCCTTCTCCGACGGCGGCCGCTGGTTCGACACGACCGCCGCCGTCAAACACGGCCTGGACCTGGTCACCGAGGGCGCGGACCTGGTCGACGTCGGAGGCGAGTCCACCCGGCCCGGTGCCACGCGCGTGGACGAGGCCGAGGAGCTGCGGCGGGTCGTCCCCGTGGTGCGCGGTCTCGCCTCCGAGGGCGTCGTCGTCTCCGTCGACACCATGCGCGCCTCCGTCGCCGCGCAGGCCCTCGCGGCCGGCGCCGCCCTCGTCAACGACGTCAGCGGCGGCCTCGCCGACCCCGCGATGATCCCGGTGGTGGCCGACGCCGGCGCCCCCTTCGTCGTCATGCACTGGCGCGGCTTCCTCGAGGGCGGCAACGTCAAGGGCGTCTACGGGGACGTCGTCGGGGAGGTCGTGGACGAACTGCACGCGCGCGTGGAGGCCGTTCTGGCGGGCGGTGTCGCCCCGGACCGCATCGTCGTCGACCCGGGCCTCGGCTTCTCCAAGGAGGCCGAGCACGACCTCGCCCTCCTCGCCCACCTCGACCGGCTGGCCCGCCTCGGCCACCCGCTGCTGGTCGCCGCCTCCCGCAAGCGGTTCCTCGGCCGGGTCCTCGCCGGACCGCAGGGTGCGCCCCCGCCGGCCCGGGAACGCGACGCGGCCACGGCCGCCGTCTCCGCCCTCGCCGCGCAGGCCGGCGCGTGGGCGGTGCGCGTGCACGAGGTGCGCGCCACGGCGGACGCGGTCCGGGTGGCGCGGGCCGTTCAGGAGGCGCGCGGCGCGGCGGACGCGCCCGGCACCGGCGGCGAGCGCGGGGCGGAAGGAGAGCGGTGAGCGCCCCCCATACCGACGTCGAGCAGGTGGAGGCCGCCAACACCGCCTTCTACGAGGCACTCGAACGCGGCGACTTCGAGGAGGTCTCCTCGCTCTGGCTGACCCCCGCCGACCTGGGCGTGGACGAGACCTACCACGACCCCGCCGACAGCGGCGTCATCTCCTGCGTCCACCCCGGCTGGCCGGTGCTCTCCGGCCGGGGCGAGGTCCTCAGGTCGTACGCCCTGATCATGGCCAACACCGACTACATCCAGTTCTTCCTCACCGATGTGCACGTCTCCGTGACCGGCGACACCGCGCTCGTGACCTGCACGGAGAACATCCTCAGCGGCGGCCCCGCCCCCGAGGAGGGCGCGGAGCTGGGCCCGCTGGTCGGCCAGCTCGTCGTGGCCACGAACGTGTTCCGGCGCACCCCCTCCGGCTGGAAGCTCTGGTCGCACCACGCCTCCCCCGTGCTGGCCGAGACCGACGAGGACGACGACGACAACCACGTGAACGGCGCGAACCCGGACGACGAACCCCTGGCCTGACCCCGAGAAGTGGTTGGAATCACCTACCCCGGGGTAGAAGCGGCTACCAGCCCATGGCAGGACCGGGCTCCCGGGGGAAACGACCGGTGAACCCCGCAGACACCGGCTCGTGCCGACGCCCCCGCGGCCCGGCTCTGTCGGTGCCCGCAGGTAGATTCGTCTGAGGCCGGTGTGCCGCCCGCACGCGGCACGGGCCGGTCGTTCCCGACGATTGCAGGAGTGATTCGCGTGGATCGTGTCGCGCTGCGCGGCCTCAAGGCCCGCGGGCACCACGGGGTGTTCCCCAAGGAGCGCGAGGAGGGCCAGACCTTCATCGTGGACATCGTCCTGGGCCTGGACACCCGGCCGGCCGCTGCCGACGACGACCTGACGAAGACCGTGCACTACGGCATCGTGGCCGAGGAGGTCGTGGCCGTGGTCGAGGGCGAACCGGTGAACCTCATCGAGACCCTCGCCGAGCGGATCGCCCGGACCTGCCTGAAGCACGAAGGGGTGGAGGAGGTCGAGGTCCGCGTCCACAAGCCGGACGCCCCGATCACCGTCCCCTTCGACGACGTGACCGTCACCATCACCCGGAGCCGAGTATGACCCGACCTTTCCACCAGGGTCACAGCGACCCGACCGTCCAGCCGGTGCCCGCCTCGGTCCTCGAGCAGGTCGACGCCGCCGACACCACGCTGAGCAACCCGAAGTGGGCCGTGATCTCCATCGGCTCCAACCTCGGCAACCGCCTGGAGACCCTCCAGGGGGCCGTCGACGCCCTGGAGGACACCCCGGGCGTCCGGGTGAAGGCCGTATCCCCGGTGTACGAGACCGAGCCGTGGGGCGTGGAGCCGGGCAGCCAGCCGTCGTACTTCAACGCGGTCGTGGTCCTCAAGACGACCCTGCCCCCGTCGTCCCTGCTGGAGCGGGCGCATGCCGTCGAGGAGGCCTTCCACCGCGTCCGGGACGAGCGCTGGGGCCCGCGCACGCTGGACGTCGACATCGTCGCCTACGCCGGCGTCACCTCGGACGACCCGCGGCTGACCCTGCCCCACCCGCGCGCCCACGAGCGCGCCTTCGTCCTCGCGCCCTGGCACGACGTCGACCCGCAGGCGCAGCTCCCCGGCCGCGGCACGGTGGCCGACCTGCTGTCCGCCGTCACCCGTGAGGGTGTCGCGCCCCGCGCGGACCTGGAACTCCGGCTGCCCGAGTAGTCGTTAAGGTCGAGACGGGTCAGACCAAGACGACCACCGTCCGGAACGGTCCGGGGGAACTGAAGGGACACCGTGAGAGAGCTGCGCATCAGGGTGCTGGCGGGCGTGTTCGTCGTGGCAGGCATCCTGTCCTGGGCGGGTGCCCGCCTCTGGAACTCGATCGGGACCCTCCCCAGCGTCCCCCTGGCCGCCCCCGTCGTCCTCGGGCTGATCGCGGTGGTCCTGCTCTCGACGGCGCTGTCGCTGCGCGCCCGTCTCAAGGCCCAGCGCGAGCGCCGGCCCGGCGCCAAAGGCGTCGACCCGCTGATGGCCGCCCGGGCGGTCGTCTTCGGCCAGGCCAGCGCCCTGGTGGCCGCGCTCGTCGCCGGTATGTACGGCGGCACGGGCGTCTTCCTGCTGGAGCTGCTGGACATCCCCGCCCGCCGCGACCAGGCGATCTACGCCGGTTTCTCGGTCGTGACCGGCATCGGCGTGATAGCCGCCGCCATCTTCCTGGAGCGGGTCTGCAAGCTCCCGGAGGACGACGACCAGAACCACCCGGGGGCGGAGCCGGTGGCCTGACCGCCTGCCCCGCGTCCCGGCGCGTCCTCCGGCCCGCTCAGCGCGCCATGATGAGGCTCATCGCCTCGTTCCGCGTCGCGGCGTCCCGCAGCTGACCGCGGACGGCGGAGGTTATCGTCTTCGCGCCCGGCTTGCGGATGCCGCGCATGGACATGCACATGTGCTCGCACTCGATGACCACGATGACGCCCCGAGGCTCCAGGATGTTCATCAGGGAGTCCGCGATCTGCGTGGTGAGACGTTCCTGCACCTGCGGCCGGCGGGCGTAGACGTCGACCAGGCGGGCCAGCTTGGACAGGCCGGTGATCTTGCCGGTCTCGGACGGGATGTAGCCGACGTGGGCGACGCCCCGGAACGGCACCAGATGGTGCTCGCAGGTCGAGTACACCTCGATGTCCTTCACCAGGACCATCTCGTCGTGCCCCAGGTCGAACGTCGTCGTCAGGACGTCCTCCGGCTGCTGCCACAGGCCCGCGAAGATCTCCTTGTAGGCACGCGCCACCCTGGCCGGCGTCTCCCGCAGCCCCTCACGGTCCGGGTCCTCGCCGACCGCGATCAGCAGTTCGCGTACGGCGTTCTCCGCGCGCTTCTCGTCGAACTCGCCGATGGGGCCCTCGCCGTCCAGCGTCACCGGGTCGGTCATCTGGGTTCCTCGTTCCTGTGCCTCGCACGCGGATAGCTCGCGTTCCGTCCGCGGACATGCGAAATGCCGCGCCCCCCAGGCTAGAACCTGGGGGGCGCGGCATCCATTCCGGGCCTTCGCCCGGGACAGGGTCAGCTCTCGGAGCGGTCCTCGGGGGTCTGCTCCGTCACCGGGGCGGACTCCGCGGCGGTGGACTTCACCGTGCTGATCGCCGCCGTCGCGCCGTTCGCACCGTTGGTCAGTGCCAGCTCCTTCGGGGAGAGCACCGGCGGGCGGGTGGACGGGGTGCGGCGGGAGGAGCCGGTCCAGGCGGGCCGCGGCGGGCGCTTGACGATCGGGGCGAAGATCTCGGCGATCTCCTCCTTGCCCAGCGTCTCCTTCTCCAGCAGCTGGAGCACGAGGTTGTCGAGGACGTCGCGGTTCTCGACCAGGATCTCCCAGGCCTCGTTGTGCGCGGTCTCGATGAGCTTCTTGACCTCTTCGTCCACCAGCGCGGCGACCTCTTCCGAGTAGTCGCGCTGGTGAGCCATCTCACGGCCCAGGAACGGCTCGGAGTTGTCGCCGCCGAACTTGATCGCACCGAGGCGCTCGGTCATGCCGTACTGGGTGACCATCGCGCGGGCCAGGTTGGTGGCCTTCTCGATGTCGTTCGCGGCGCCCGTGGTCGGGTCGTGGAAGACCAGTTCCTCGGCCGCCCGGCCGCCCAGCATGTAGGCGAGCTGGTCGAGCATCTCGTTGCGCGTGGTCGAGTACTTGTCCTCGTCCGGCAGGACCATCGTGTAACCGAGGGCACGGCCGCGGGACAGGATCGTGATCTTGTGGACCGGGTCGGAGTTCGGCGAGGCCGCCGCGACCAGGGCGTGACCGCCCTCGTGGTACGCGGTGATCTTCTTCTCCTTGTCCGACATGATCCGGGTCCGCTTCTGCGGGCCCGCGACCACGCGGTCGATCGCCTCGTCCAGCGCCTTGTTGTCGATCAGCTTCTGGTCGCCGCGGGCGGTGAGTAGCGCGGCCTCGTTCAGCACGTTGGCGAGGTCGGCACCGGTCATGCCCGGGGTGCGGCGGGCCACGGCGGACAGGTCGACGTCGGGCGCGACCGGCTTGCCCTTCTGGTGGACCTTGAGGATCTCCAGGCGGCCCTGCAGGTCCGGCGGGTCGACCGCGATCTGCCGGTCGAAGCGGCCGGGGCGCAGCAGCGCCGGGTCGAGGATGTCCGGGCGGTTCGTGGCGGCGATCAGGATCACACCGCCCTTGACGTCGAAGCCGTCCATCTCGACGAGCAGCTGGTTCAGGGTCTGCTCGCGCTCGTCGTGACCGCCGCCGAGGCCGGCGCCGCGGTGGCGGCCGACCGCGTCGATCTCGTCCACGAAGACGATCGCCGGGGCGTTCGCCTTGGCCTGCTCGAACAGGTCGCGGACCCGGGAGGCACCGACACCGACGAACATCTCGACGAAGTCCGAACCGGAGATCGAGTAGAAGGGGACGCCCGCCTCGCCGGCGACGGCGCGCGCGAGCAGGGTCTTGCCGGTACCCGGGCGGCCGTAGAGCAGCACACCCTTGGGGATCTTGGCGCCGACGGCCTGGAACTTGGCCGGCTCCTGGAGGAACTCCTTGATCTCCTGGAGCTCCTCGACGGCCTCGTCGCAGCCCGCGACGTCGGAGAAGGTCGTCTTGGGGGTGTCCTTGGTGATGAGCTTCGCCTTGGACTTGCCGAAGTTCATGACCCGGGAGCCGCCGCCCTGCATCTGATTCATCAGGAACAGGAAGACGACCACGATCAGGACGAAGGGCAGCAGCGAGAGCAGGACGCCGACGAACGGGTTCTGCTTGGACGGCGCGACCGTGTAGCCGTCCGGAATCTGCTTGTCCTGGTACTTGGTCTGCAGCGTGCCGGCGATGGTCACGCCCTGGTCGCCGATGTAGCTCGCCTGGATCTTCGAGCTGCCCTGGACCTTGTAGCCGTCCTTGAGCGTGACCTTGATGCTCTGCTCGTCACCGGTGGTGAGCTTGGCCGACTCGACCTTGTTGTCGTTGATCGCCGCCACGACCTGGCCGGTGTCCACCGTCTTGTAGCCGCCGGACGAGCCGACGACTTGCATCAACACGACCACGGCAAGGACGGCCAGCACGATCCACATGACCGGCCCACGGAAGTATCGCTTCACGTCCATCCATACGGAGCGGTGCCGCCCCGTCCCTCCTGCCATAGTGAGTTTGATAAGACAGTTCTTCTGACGGTACCCCAGCATTGTTGCCCGAAGCCGCACGGAGCCGTTTCGACGGCTGGGGAACCCGCCTCTGCATCGTTCAACGGCGGGGAACCCGCTGGGGTTCCCGATCGTCCTACCGGGCTTGGGCCGACTGGCTCAGCCGCCGTAGACGTGGGGCGCGAGCGTACCGACGAACGGCAGGTTGCGGTACTTCTCGGCGTAGTCGAGGCCGTAGCCCACGACGAACTCGTTCGGGATGTCGAAGCCGACCCACTCCACGTCGATGGCGACCTTGGCGGCGTCCGGCTTGCGCAGCAGCGTGCACACCTTCAGGGAGGCGGGCTCGCGGGAGCCGAGGTTGTTGATCAGCCAGGACAGGGTCAGGCCCGAGTCGATGATGTCCTCGACGATCAGGACGTGCCGGCCCTTGATGTCGGTGTCGAGGTCCTTGAGGATCCGCACGACACCGGAGGACTGGGTGCCCGCGCCGTACGAGGACACGGCCATCCAGTCCATGGTGACGGGGGTGGACAGCGCCCGGGCCAGGTCGGCCATGACCATCACCGCGCCCTTGAGGACACCGACGATGAGCAGGTCCTTGCCCGCGTACTCCGCGTCGATCTTCGCGGCCAGCTCGGCCAGCTTCGCGTCGATCTCTTCCTTGGTGATGAGCACCTGCTGGAGGTCGGCACCCATGTCTTTCGCGTCCACCCGCATCACTTTCGGTCGTCCCGCACTTACGGCCGCGTGCGCGGCCACCGGCTCCGGCCGCGCGCACGGCCTCCGGCTGCCCGGCCCGCCGGAGGTCGCTCCGGGGAGGTCGGGATTCAGCCTTGCCGAATCACCAGTCTGCCACCCTGCCGCTGGGCGACGACCCTGCCCGGGAGATTGATGGCTCCCTGGCCGCGCCAGCCGGTGATCAGGCGGTCGACTTCCTCGATGTGGCGGGCGAACAGAGCGCCGGCCGGAGCACCGGCCTCGATGGCGGCGCGGCGCAGGATCCGGCGGCGCACGGCGGGCGGGAGAGCGTACAGCTTGGCGCACTCCAGCAGGCCGGCGGCGTCCCGGACGGAGGCCTCGGCCTGGCGGGCCCAGGCGTCCAGGGCGTCGGCGTCGTCGCGGGAGAGCTGGGCGGTGCGGGCGAGCGCCTCGACGACGCCCTTGCCGAGGGCCTTCTCCAGGGCGGGCAGGCCCTCGTGCCGGAGCCGGGAGCGGGTGTAGGCGGGGTCGGCGTTGTGCGGGTCGTCCCAGACGGGCAGCGACTGGACCATGCAGGCCTTGCGGGCGGTCTGCCGGTCGAGCTGGAGGAAGGGCCGCCGGTAACGGCCGCCGGCCCCCGAGACCGCGGCCATGCCGGACAGGGAGCGGATGCCGGAGCCGCGGGCGAGTCCCAGCAGGACGGTTTCGGCCTGGTCGTCGCGGGTGTGGCCGAGCAGGACCGCGGCGGCGCCGTGGCGTTCGGCGGCGGCGTCCAGGGCGGCGTAGCGGGCGTCGCGGGCGGCGGCTTCGGGGCCGCCCTCGCGGCCGACGGTCACGGCGACGGACTCGGCCGGATCGAGTCCGAGTCCGCGCAGCCGCAGGACGACCTCCTCGGCGCGGAGGTCGGAGCCGGGCTGGAGGCCGTGGTCGACGGTGACCCCGCCGGCCCGGACGCCGAGCTTGGGTGCCTCGAAGGCGAGGGCGGAGGCGAGGGCCATGGAGTCTGCGCCGCCGGAGCACGCGACGAGGACGAGCGGGGAGGGGGGCCGCTCGGCCGTCCGGTCCGGGCGCGCGCCGGCCGGCTGCGCGGCCGGGGGCGCGGCCGGGGGCGCGGGGAGGGCCTGGTGGTCGTTGAGGATGTCGTGGAGGACGCGGCGAACCGCCAGGCGTATCGCCGCGACCGCAGGATGGGGACCCATGTCCGGTTCCCTTCATGAAGTTTTCGGGGGGTGAACCCGGTGCGGTCACTCAGAGTGTGTAGATGGTGACAGAAGCGGGCCGTTCCCCGAGCATCGCACGCCTACGCATGGCCCACGGTCCCTCGGACGGGTGATTGGAGGGGCGTTCGCCTGCCGTCGGCCGGATTCCTTTCACGACGTCCACGTGACGTTCACGACTCGGCCTTGCGGTGCACCCGCGCGACCCAGTCCGCCGGTTTGGCGATCTCCGCCTTGGTGGGGAGGGTGTTGGGCGAGGTCCACACGCGGTTGAAGCCGTCCACGCCGACCTGTTCGACCACGGCCCGCACGAACCGTTCGCCGTCCCGGTACTGCCGCAGTTTGGCGTCCAGACCGAGCAGCTTGCGCAGGGCCATGTCCAGACGGGAGGCGCCCTTCGCGCGGCGCTGCTGGAACTTCTCGCGGATCTCCGCGACGGTCGGCACGACGCTCGGGCCGACGCCGTCCATGACGTAGTCGGCGTGGCCCTCCAGCAGGGACATCACGGCGGTGAGCCGGCCGAGGATCTCGCGCTGGGCGGGGGTCTGCACCAGCTCCACGAAGGAGCGTCCGGCGTCCTCCTCCTCGCCCTCGGGACGGCCGCCGACCAGGGACTGGGCGGCGTCCCGGATGCGCTCCAGGAAGGTCATCGGGTCGACGTCGGTCTCCGCGAGGAACGACTGGATCTCGCCCTCCAGGTGGTCCCGCAGCCAGGGCACGGCGGTGAACTGCGTGCGGTGGGTCTCCTCGTGCAGGCACACCCACAGCCGGAAGTCGTGCGGCTCCACGTCGAGTTCGCGCTCGACGTGGACGATGTTGGGCGCGACGAGCAGCAGCCGCCCGCCGCCGTTCTCGCCGGCCGGCAGGTCGCGGCCGGCGGGCGCGAAGGTCTCGTACTGGCCGAGGACCCGTGAGGACAGGAACGACAGGAGCATGCCGAGTTCGACGCCGGTGACCTTGCCGCCGACGGCGCCGAGGACCGCGCTGCCCGGGTTGCCGCCGCGCCGTTCCTGCATCTTCTCCAGGAGCGGGCGGAGGATCTCGCGGAAGCCGGCGACGTTGGCGCGGACCCAGCCGGGCCGGTCGACGACGAGGACGGGGGTGTCGTGGGTCTCCTCGGTGCCCATACGAGTGAAGCCCCGGACGTGTCCCTCCGAGGCCTTCGCGTGCCGGCGCAGCTCCGCGACGACGGCCCTGGCCTCGTCGCGGCTGACGTCGGGGCCGGGGCGTACGAGGCGGGTCGCGGTCGCCACCGCGAGGTTCCAGTCGACCATCCCGGGAGATGCGGTGCCACCGAAGCCAGTCATGCTGTCAACCGTACGTGAGCGCCCCCCTTTCGGGCAGGCCGTGGGGACACCGACAGGGCCGACCGTGCTTTCCGGTCACCCGGCGCCGCGAGTGTCCCAGGGCAGGCGGAGCCCGGGACCACGGCCGGGGCGGTGGTCGTCCGGGTCAGCCCGCCAAGGCCGTCGCCGCCTTGTCCAAGGCCGCCTGGGCCGCCAGGGGGTCGGTCGTGTCCGAGGCGAGGAAGGCGAAGGCCAGGAGATGCCCGCTCTTGCCGACGACCGTACCCGCCAGGGTGTTCACGCCGGTCAGCGTCCCCGTCTTGGCCCGTACGAGACCGGCCGCGCCGTCGGTGTACCGCGAGCTCAGGGTGCCGGTGAAGCCGGCCACGGGCAGACCGGTGAGGACCGGGCGCAGGCCGGGACGGCCAGGGTCGCCCGCCTTGACCAGGAGGGCGGTGAGGAGGTCGGCCGTGAGCCGGTCGTCGCGGTTCAGTCCGCTGCCGTCGTGGAAGGCGGCGCCCGCCATCGGCAGGCCGAGCTTGCGCAACTGGGTGGCGATGGCCTTCGCGCCGCCGTCGAAGCCGGCGGGCTGCCCGCTCGCCAGGGCGGTCTGCCGGGCCAGGGCCTCCGCGATGTCGTTGTCGCTGTTGGTCAGCATCCGCTCGACCAGTTGCGACAGCGGCGGCGAGGAGACCCGGGCGAGAGTCTCCGCGCGCGTGCTGGCCTTGGACGGTCCGGGGGCCGTGGTGGTGATGCCGGCGTCCTTCAGGAAGCCCGCGAACCGGCTGACCGCGTCCGCCGCCGGGTCGCCCACGCGGGGCGCCGGGCCCTCGGTGGAGGCGTCGGTGCGGCCCTCGTCCACGGTCAGGGCGCTGACCGGGGCGAGGTTGTCGTTGACGCCGATGGGGTGCAGGGCGGGGCCGGTGAAGAGGGTGGTGTCGTACGAAAGGGTGATCTTGTGGATGCCGCGCCGGTCCAGTGCCTTCGCGGTGTCCGCCGCCAGCGCCCGCAGGCCGGCCCAGCCGCCCGTCTTGACGTGCGCGGTGAGGGTGGGGTCGCCGCCGCCGACCAGGACGAGTTCCCGGGTGTCGGGTTCCAGGGCGGTGCGGGTGGTGAGGCGGTGGTCGGGGCCGAGGGCGGACAGCGCGGCGACGGCGGTGGCGATCTTGGTGGTGGAGGCGGGCGTGAGGGCCTTGCCGGCGTCGGCGCCGTAGAGGCGCTCGCCGGTGGTGACGTCGACGACGGCCGCCGCGTGGCTGTCGCCGAGCGCGGGCACGTCCAGCAGGGGCCCCAGGGCGTCCGAGAGCGCCTTCGCGTCCGGAGAGGTCTTTTTGGTGCCGACGGCGCCCGTGGTGCCGCCGAGGCCCGTCAGCACGGCCGCGGCGCTCGGCGCGGGTTGGGGCGTCCCGGCGGCCCTGCCGGAGCGGCCGTGATCTGCGCCACCTGACCGCTCCAGTGCGGCGGCGCGGTCCCGCTCGGCCGTACGCTGACCGTTGGCGTCCCAGGGACCGGCCACGGTCACCACGCCGGCGGCCAGTGCCAGGCCGGCGGTGGCGGCGCCCGCGGTGTACTGCCAGGTCCTGACGGTCCGCGGACGGGGGAGGTGTACAGGCCTGACGCGGACGGCTTCCGTCAGCCGCGCGATCCGCGGCCGGGCGGCCGTCACGGCGCGCGCCAGACCCGGTCGTACGGCGGCCGCGATCCGCGCCACGCGCGGTCTCGCGGCCCGCCAAGGTCCCAGCTCAGGCACGATCACCAGCCCCTTTCGCGATCACACACCTGCGTGAGGGACACTTAACCACCAGAACTATGTGCTGATCATGGAGGAGCCACCGGTGGAGTTCGACGTCACGATCGAGATCCCGAAGGGTTCGCGGAACAAGTACGAGGTGGACCACGAGACCGGTCGGATCCGCCTGGACCGTCGTCTCTTCACCTCGACCGCCTACCCGACCGACTACGGCTTCGTCGAGAACACCCTCGGCGAGGACGGCGACCCGCTGGACGCGCTGGTCATCCTGGACGAGCCGACCTTCCCGGGCTGCCTCATCCGCTGCCGCGCGATCGGCATGTTCCGCATGACGGACGAGGCGGGCGGCGACGACAAGCTGCTGTGCGTCCCGGCGACCGACCCGCGCGTGGAGCACCTGCGCGACATCCACCACGTGTCGGAGTTCGACCGCCTGGAGATCCAGCACTTCTTCGAGGTCTACAAGGACCTGGAGCCCGGCAAGTCGGTCGAGGGCGCCAACTGGGTGGGCCGGACGGACGCCGAGGCGGAGATCGAGCGGTCGTACAAGCGCTTCAAGGAGCAGGGCGGCCACTGAGCACCCGCTCGCGTGAACGGGCCGCACGCGCACGCGTGCGGCCCGTTTCGCATGTCCGCACAGGTACGGTCCGTCCGGGTACGTGTGCGCATACTGATGCTTACGGCAAGTGCGGTACAGGGAGCGGTGCGAGGTGACGGAGGCGGAGGAGCGCAAGCCCCGGTCGGACGAGGCGCGGTACGACCCGGAGATCACGTCCGAGTTCGCCATCCCCGAGGGCCTCGACGTCCCGAGGGCAGGCGAGTCGGAGACGACCTCCGAGTTCGCCGTGCCGAAGGGGCTGGAGACCCCGCAGCCGCCCAGTGCCGAACCGGAGGGCTCGGCGTTCGGCACGCCGAGCACCTACAGCGCGAAGAGCGCGCCGGCCGCGTTCACCCCGGCCACCGGTGTGCCGCTGGTCAGCCTGGTCAAGGACGCGCCCTGGCAGGACCGGATGCGCACGATGCTGCGCATGCCGGTGACGGAGCGGCCGGCGCCGGAGGCGGTGCAGCGCGTGGAGGAGGGCGGTCCGGCCGTCCCGCGCGTCCTGGACCTGACCCTGCGCATCGGTGAGCTGCTGCTGGCCGGCGGTGAGGGCGCGGAGGACGTGGAGGCCGCGATGTTCGCGGTGTGCCGGTCCTACGGCCTGGACCGGTGCGAGCCGACCGTCACCTTCACGCTGCTGTCGATCTCGCACCAGCCGTCGCTGGTGGAGGACCCGGTGACGGCGTCCCGGACCGTCCGGCGGCGGGGCACCGACTACACGCGTCTCTCGGCCGTCTTCCGGCTGGTGGACGACCTGACCGACCCGGAGACCCATGTCTCCCTGGAGGAGGCCTACCGGCGCCTGGCGGAGATCCGCCGCAACCGGCACCCGTACCCCGGCTGGGCGCTGACCCTGGCGAGCGGGCTGCTGGCCGGCGCGGCCTCCGTGCTGGTCGGCGGTGACCCGATCGTGTTCCTGGCGGCGGCCGTCGGCGCGATGCTCGGCGACCGGCTGGCCTGGCTGTGCGCGGGGCGCGGGCTGCCGGAGTTCTACCAGTTCACGGTGGCCGCGATGCCGCCCGCCGCGATCGGGGTGGCGCTGACCCTGGCGCACGTGGACGTGAAGGCGTCCGCGGTGATCACCGGTGGGCTGTTCGCGCTGCTGCCGGGGCGGGCGCTGGTGGCGGGGGTGCAGGACGGGCTGACGGGCTTCTACATCACCGCCTCGGCCCGGCTGCTGGAGGTCATGTACTTCTTCGTCGGCATCGTCACCGGGGTGCTGACCGTCCTGTACTTCGGCGTGAAGATCGGCGGCAAGCTGAATCCGGACGCGCAGCTGGGCATCTCCCACCGGCCGCTGATCCAGATCGCGGCATCGATGCTGCTGTCGCTGACCTTCGCCGTACTGCTCCAGCAGGAGCGGTCCACCGTGCTCTGGGTGACCCTCAACGGCGGGGTGGCCTGGTCGGTGTACGGCGCGATGCGCTACGCGGGCGATATCTCGCCGGTGGCCTCCACGGCCGTGGCGGCGGGGCTCGTGGGGCTGTTCGGGCAGCTGCTGTCCCGGTACCGGTTCGCCTCGGCGCTGCCGTACACGACGGCGGCGATCGGGCCGCTGCTGCCCGGTTCGGCGACGTACTTCGGGCTGCTGTCCATGGCGCAGAACGACGTGGACAAGGGACTGGTGTCGCTGGCCAAGGCCGCGTCGCTGGCGATGGCCATCGCCATCGGGGTCAACCTGGGGTCGGAGATCTCCCGGCTGTTCCTGCGCATCGGTTCCGCCGGGAAGCGCCGGGCCGCCAAGCGGACGCGCGGGTTCTGAGTCTCCCCGTCCCCCGCGCCCCGGTCAGTGGCCGCGGTTGTCGTACGGGTACTGGTTCGGGTCGTACTGGTTCTGGTCGTACTGGTTCTGTTCGTACTGACTCTGGCCGTACTGACTCTGGTCGTACTGGTTCGGCTGCTGCTGCGGGTGCTGCTGGTGCTGCTGCTGGGGGTACTGCTGCCGGTCGTAGGACTGCCCGGCGTCGTAGCCCTGGCCGTCATAGCCCTGGTTGCCGTACCCCTGATGGCCGTGGCCCTGGTTCTCGTAGCCCTGGTTCCAGTCCTGCTGCCGGGGCTGCTGGGGCTGCTGGTACGGCTGCTCGTACTGCGGGGTGTACGGCTGCTCGGGCTCCACGCGCCGCAGGCGGGTCGTGGCGTCGTCCATGACCGGGGGGTGCTGGTACTGCGGCTGCTGGTGGACGGGCTGGGCCTGCTGGTGGGCGGGCTGCCGCGCGGGCTCCGGGGCGCTCTGCCCGGCCTTCTTGCTCTTGCCGCGCGCCCGCAGGTACTCGATGGCGATCGGGATCACCGAGACGAGGACGATCAGAATCAGGATCGCCTCGATGTTCTTCTTGACGAAGCCGATGTTGCCGAGCCAGGAGCCGAGCAGGGTGACGCCCGCGCCCCACAGCACACCGCCGATGACGTTGAAGGTCAGGAACGAGCGGTACTTCATGCCGCTGACGCCCGCGATGATCGGCGTGAACGTGCGCACGATCGGCACGAAGCGGGCCAGGACCAGGGACTTCGGGCCGTACTTCTCGAAGAACTCGTGCGCCTTGGTGACGTTCTCCTGCTTGAAGAGGCGGGAGTCCGGCCGGTTGAACAGGGACGGGCCGACCTTCTTGCCGAACATGTAGCCCGCCTGGTCGCCGAGGATCGCGGCGAGGGAGATCAGCGCGATGGCGGCCCACAGCGGGAAGTCGAGGTCCCCGGACGTGATCAGCAGGCCGCACGTGAACAGCAGCGAGTCACCCGGCAGAAAGAAACCGATGAGCAGGCCGGACTCGGCGAAGACGATGAGCAGCAGACCCCAGACGCTGTACGTGTCGAGCAGATAGTTGGGATCCAGCCAGCTCGGGCCGAGGGCGAGTGTCATAACGGGTCCGGCTCCTGAGAGGTGAAGGCGGCTACGGCGGCAGAACGTCGATGGGGCGCCGTACAAAACTATCAACGTAAGGGGACCATCCCGGGTTCCACCGCGTCACCGTGGGGTGCCCGGGCCCGGGGAGCCGGCCCCGGGCCCGGACGTCAGGAGGCGGTGTGCCGGTCCGCGTTGGCGAGGATCGCGTCGCGCAGGTGCTCGGCGAGCCCGGGGCGCATCGCGTCGTAGAACGCCTTGAAGCGCTCGTCGGAGACGTACATCCGCGCGAAGCACCGGTGCGTCTCGTAGGGAACCTCGAAGTAGTACCGGCCGATGTGCCGCCGGTGTTCCTCGGCCAGGTCCATGGCCGCCTCGCCGGCCGGCCGCTCGCCGGCGGCGACCAGGGCGGCGTACCGCTCGCCCCAGTCGGCCACCTCGGCCTGGATGCGCTTCCAGTCCTCCTTGGTGTACGTCGCGGCGCGGCGCCGTGACTCGGCGTACGCCTCGGTGCCGCCCCAGCGCTGCTCGGCCTCCTCGGCGTACTGCTCGGGGTCCTTGTCCCCGAAGACCTCGAACCGCTCCTCCGGTGTCAGGTCGATGCCCATCGTGCGTGCCTCCAAGGCGTGCTCCACGGCCGCGGCCATCTTCTGCAGCTTCTCGATCCGGGCGGTCAGCAGGTCGTGCCGGCGGCGCAGGTGTGTGCGCGGGTCCGCGTCCGGGTCGTCGAGCAGGGCCGCGACCTCGTCGAGCGGGAAGCCGAGCTCACGGTAGAACAGGATCTGCTGGAGCCGGTCGAGGTCGGCGTCGCCGTAGCGCCGGTGGCCGGCGTACGTCCGCTCGCTGGGCACGAGCAGGCCGATCTCGTCGTAGTGGTGCAGCGTGCGCACCGTGACGCCGGCGAACCCCGCGACCTGTCCCACGGAGTAGCTCACTTTCCGCTCCTTGTCGTCGGTACGCCCCCACGCTGCGGCCTCACGTCGCGTGAGGTGCAAGCCGACAGCGCGTTCCGCGTGCCGTGGTTCCGGATGTTGCGGGCGTTTCGTCCGCTTATGGTGAGCCCGTGGCCGAGGAGACGACGCAGCAGGCGCCCCCGAGCGCTCCGAGCGCCCCGGCACGGGCTCTGCTGCCGTTCATCCTGCCCGCCCTCCTCGTGGGCGTGGCCGCGAGCCTGGTCTTCGTCGGGGTGAGCACGGCGGGGGAGAAGCTCCAGCGCCTGCTGTGGGGCCCGCTGCCCGACGCCCTCGGTGTGGGCCGCGCCAGCGTGCTGTGGATGTTCGTCATGCTCCTGGCGACCGGGATCGCCGTCGGGCTGGTGGTCTGGAAGGTCCCCGGCCACGCCGGGCCCGACCCGGCCACCGTCGGACTGGACGCGCCGGTGCTGCCGCCGGCCGTCCTGCCGGGCCTGGTGCTGGCCACCGCGCTCATGCTGGCCGGCGGTCCGAGCCTCGGCCCGGAGAACCCGGTCATCGCGGTCAACGTGGGCCTCGCGGCCTGGCTGGGCGCGCGCTTCCTGCCCCGGACGCCGGGCGCCCTGTGGCCGGTGCTGGCGGAGGCGGCGACGATCGGCGCGCTGTTCGGCACACCGGTGGCGGCGGCACTGGTGATCTCCGAGGCACTGGCGGGGCGGCCGATGCCGGGCCGGCTGTGGGACAACGTGTTCGCGCCGCTGACCGCGGGCACGTGCGGGGCGATCACGACGGCTCTGGTGGCCCGTCCGACCTTCGACCTGGGACTGCCGCCCCTGGGCCACCCGCGCGCGAGTGACCTGCTGGCGGCCCTGGTGATCGCCTCGGTCGCCGCGCTGCTCGGCATGTGCGCCGTCCGCGCCTTCCCGTACGTCCACGCGGCCTTCCGGCGGCTGCGGCACCCGATGCTCATGCTTCCGGCCGGCGGGGTCGTACTGGGGGCCCTGGCGGCCCTGGGCGGCCGGCTGACGCTGTTCAAGGGCGTGACGGAGATCGGGCAGCTGGCCCGCGACCCGCAGAGCTGGTCGGCGGGACAGTTAGCCACCATGACGGTGGCGAAGCTGGCCGCGCTGGTCGTCGCGGCGGCCTGCGGCTTCCGGGGCGGCCGGATCTTCCCCGCGGTCTTCGCCGGCGCCGCGCTGGGCCTGTGCGCCCACGCCCTGGTACCGGCCGTGCACCTCGCGGTGGGCGTGGCCACGGGCGTGCTGGGCATGCTCCTGGCGATCACCCGGCAGGGCTGGATGAGCCTGTTCACCGCCGCCGTCCTGGTCACCTCGCCCGGGACCCTCGCCCTGCTGTGCGTCGCCTCGCTGCCGGCCTGGCTGCTGGTGACGGGCCGTCCGCAGATGCAGTTGCGGCAGGACGGGACCCCGGTCCGATGACTCTCCCCACCCGACCCCCACTCACTCCCGACACCCGTTTTCCTGGAGGCACATCCCGATGGCCCTGCACAAAGGTCCCGAGAAGCACGAGCGGCGGACGATGTCGGTCAACCCGTTCTTCGGGGAGGCCAACCCCGTCGGCGGCATGACCGAGGCCCCGCCCACCCACCGGCTCCCGGACGCCCCGCTGCCGCCGTCCACGGCGTACCAGCTGGTGCACGACGAGCTGATGCTGGACGGCAACTCCCGGCTGAACCTGGCCACCTTCGTCACCACCTGGATGGAGCCGCAGGCCGGGGTGCTGATGGGCGAGTGCCGGGACAAGAACATGATCGACAAGGACGAGTACCCGCGCACGGCCGAACTGGAGCGGCGCTGCGTGGCGATGCTCGCGGACCTGTGGAACGCGCCGGACCCCTCGGCGGTCGTCGGCTGTTCGACGACCGGGTCGAGTGAGGCGTGCATGCTCGCCGGGATGGCGCTGAAGCGGCGCTGGACGAAGCGGAACGCCGACCGCTACCCGGGCGCGCGGCCCAATCTGGTCATGGGCGTCAACGTCCAGGTGTGCTGGGAGAAGTTCTGCGACTTCTGGGAGGTGGAGGCCCGGCTGGTCCCGATGGAGGGCGACCGCTTCCACCTGGACCCGCAGGCGGCCGTCGGCCTGTGCGACGAGAACACCATCGGGGTCGTCGGCATCCTCGGCTCGACCTTCGACGGCTCCTACGAACCGGTCGCCGACCTGTGCGCGGCCCTGGACGCCCTCCAGGAGCGCACCGGCCTCGACATCCCGGTGCACGTGGACGGCGCGTCCGGCGCCATGGTGGCGCCCTTCCTGGACGAGGACCTGGTGTGGGACTTCCGCCTGCCGCGCGTGGCGTCGATCAACACCTCCGGGCACAAGTACGGGCTGGTGTACCCGGGCGTCGGCTGGGCGCTGTGGCGGGACAAGGAGGCGCTGCCCGAGGAGCTGGTCTTCCGGGTGAACTACCTGGGCGGCGACATGCCGACCTTCGCGCTGAACTTCTCCCGGCCCGGCGCCCAGGTGGTGGCGCAGTACTACACGTTCCTGCGGCTCGGCCGGGAGGGCTACCGGGCCGTGCAGCAGTCGACACGGGACGTGGCGACCTCGCTCGCCTCCCGGATCGAGGCGCTCGGCGACTTCCGGCTGCTCACGCGCGGGGACCAGCTCCCCGTGTTCGCGTTCACCACCGCCGACCACGTCACCTCCTTCGACGTCTTCGACGTCTCCCGGCGGCTGCGCGAGAACGGCTGGCTGGTGCCCGCCTACACCTTCCCGCCGCACCGCGAGGACCTGTCCGTGCTGCGGATCGTGTGCCGCAACGGCTTCTCGCACGACCTCGCCGACCTGTTCCTGGACGACCTGGCCCGCCTGCTGCCGGAACTGCGCCGGCAGCCGCACCCCCTGACCCGCGACAAGGAGGCGGCCACCGGATTCCACCACTAGGGTCTTCCGTCCATCAGGCGAACCAGGCAGGCCGGTGGCGGGCTCGTCCAGGAACGGCACCGCGGGGTCGGTGGTCAGGGAGGCGGCCAGGTCCAGGCGGCGGCGCATGCCGCCGCTGCGCCGGAGCGGGCGACCGGGATCCGCCCGGTGCCGGTGAGGCCGAAGCGCTCCAGGAGCTCCGTGGCGCGCACGCGCGCGTGGCGGGCGCCGAGGTGGTGCGGACGGGCGGACGTCTCCAGGTTCCGCCGGCCGTCGAACCGCTCGTCCAGGGCCGCGTGCCGGCCCGGCGGACCGATGCGCCGGCGGACCGCGCGGGCGTCGGTCAGCACGTCGTGCCCGGCGACCCGGACACGCCCGCTGCCGGGCCTAGGGCGGGCAGGATCGCGGACCGGGGTGGCCCCGCCCGCGCCGTCCGTCTGCTCAGCGGTCGTCCTCCGGATGCCGCTCCGCTGTCGCGTACGGGTTCTCCTGCCCCTCGGCGAGCACGCCCACGAACGGCTCGCCCTCCCCCGCGAAGGTGTACGCGCCCGCCTCCAGACGGTCGATGAGCCCCTGGGTCCAGGCCGCGTCGGAGTCGGCCGTGTGGACCCAGAGGCGCATGATCTCCCCGATGTGGCCGAGCTGCTCCGGGCCGCCCTCGGGGACGTAGTGCTCGGTGACGGCGGTTCGCCACCGGGCGATCCGGCGGATCCGTTCCCGCAGCAGCTCCAGGGCCTCCGTGCGCGGCAGTTCGACCAGGAAGCCGATCGCCGCGGACTGGATGTCCGTCTTCTGGTCGTAGGCGACCAGGGACTCGCGCAGCAGCCGGAAGAACTCGTCCTCGCCCGGGTCCGTGATCTCGTACTCCACCCGCGGCGGCCCGCCGGCCGTGGACGGCGCGATCTCGTGCGCGTGCAGCAGTCCTTGCTTGGCCATCTGCTTCAGGGCGTGGTAGACCGAGCCCGGCTTGGCGTTGGACCACTCGTGCGCGCCCCAGTACTCCAGGTCGTTGCGGACCTGGTAGCCATGGGCCCGCCCGTGCTGGCGGACGGCGCCCAGCACGAGAAGACGGATCGCTGACATGAGGTCCAGGTTAGGACCCCGCGATCACCGTCAGGAGCCGCCCCGCTCCAGCGCCACGAGCTCGAACGCGGTCTTCCCGTCCAGGGACTCGCGAATGATGTCGGCGTGACCGGCGTGCCGGGCCGTCTCCCGGATCAGGTGCAGACACAGCCAGCGCACCGACACACGGCCCTCCGGCGGGAACCAGGGGTCGGGCGGCAGCGGGAAGGTGTCGTCCAGGCTGGGCGCCGAGCGGACGAACTTCTCCGTCCCCGCGGCGACCTGCTCCCAGTACGCCAGTTGCGAGGCCACCGTCTCGTCATCGGCCAGCCGGAAGGTCTCGTGCCAGTTGGACTCGTCGCGCCGCACCGCCGGCGGCTCCTGCTTCGCGCGGGCGATCCAGCTCTGCTCCGTCTCGGCGACGTGCTTGAGCAGCCCGCCCAGGGACAGCTCGCTGACGCTGGGGCGGGTACGGGCCTGCTCCTCGGTCAGCCCGAGCAGTGCCCGGCGGATGCCTCCGCGCTGTTCCTCGATGAACGCGAGCAGCGCCCCGCGCTCGTCGCCGTCCGCCTCCGCCGCAACGTGCGTGACCATGGCCTGCCGCCTTTCGTCGGACCGGTTCGCCGGGGCGGTTCCCCCGACACCGACGACGCTACGGACCCTTGCGGTCAGGTGCTGTCCGCAAGGGCCCGCGCGCGCGAGGGCGCCGGAAAGCCGGGCGCGGGACGGCAGGAGGCGCGGGAGAGCGGGAGGCGGGACGACGGGGGCGCGGCTAGAACGGGAACGCGCTGCGCCCGTGCTGCACCGAGATCCACTTCACGGTGGTGAACGCCTCCATCGTGGTCTCGCCGTTGAGACGGCCGAGACCGGAGTGCTTCTCGCCGCCGAAGGGCACGATCGGCTCGTCGTGGACCGTGCCGTCGTTCACATGGAACATGCCGGTGTCGATCCGCTTGGCGAAGGCCACGCCCCGCTCGATGTCGGCCGTGTGGACGGCGCCGCTGAGGCCGTACGGGGTGTCGTTGACGATCCGCACCGCCTCCTCCTCGCCGTCGAACGTGAGGAGGAAGACGACCGGGCCGAAGACCTCCTGCTGGAGCAGCGGGGAGCCGGCCGGGACGCCGGTCAGCACGGTCGGCTCGACCAGGTTGTTGGTCGTGGCGCCGCGCACCAGGGCGGTGGCGCCCTCGGCGAGCGCCTGCTCCACGGTGCCGGAGACGGCGCCCGCCTGCGCGGAGTTGATCACCGGGCCGATCACGGTCTGCGGGTCGCGGGGGTCGCCGACCTTGAGGGTGCGGACCTTGGCGACGAACTTCTCGGTGAACTCGTCGGCCACGGACGCGTCCACGAGGACCCGGTTGGCGGCCATGCAGACCTGGCCCTGGTGCACGAACCGGCTGAAGACGGCCGCGTCCACCGCGTAGTCGATGTCGGCGTCGTCCAGCACCACCAGCGCGCTGTTGCCGCCCAGTTCGAGCACCGCGCGCTTGAAGTGCCGGGCGCAGACGGTGGCGACGTGCCGGCCGACCTTGTCCGAACCGGTGAAGGAGATGACCTTCGGGACGGGGTGCTCCAGGAACGCGTCACCGATCTCGGCGATGTCGGTGACGACGACGTTGAGCAGGCCGCCGGGCAGCCCGGCGTCCTCGAAGATCTTCGCGAGCAGGGTGCCGCCGGCGATCGGGGTGTTCTGGTGCGGCTTGAGCACCACGCCGTTGCCGAGCGCGAGGGCCGGCGCGACCGACTTCAGCGACAGCAGGAACGGGAAGTTGAAGGGGCTGATGACGCCCACGACGCCGACCGGCACGCGGTAGACGCGGTTCTCCTTGCCCTCGACCGGGGAGGGCAGGATCCGGCCCTCGGGGCGCAGCGCGAGGTGGACCGACTCGCGCAGGAACTCCTTGGCGAGGTGCAGCTCGAAGCCGGCCTTGACGCGCGTGCCGCCCAGCTCCGCGATGATCAGGTCGGCTATCTCCTGCTCGCGGTCCTCTATCAGCCGCAGGGCCCGCTCGAAGACCGCGCGCCGGGCGTAGGGGTTGGTCTCGGCCCACTTCTTCTGGGCCCGGGCGGCGGCCTGGTAGGCCTCGTCCACCTCGTCGACCGTGGCCACCGTGATCGAGGCCAGCTTCTCGTCGTCGTAGGGGTTGAAGTCGATGACGTCCCAGGAGCCGGTGCCCGGCCGCCACTCGCCGTCGATGTACTGCTGGGCCAGGTCGGTGAAGTAGGACGACATGTGATCCCTCAATCGCTAGCGGCCACAGATCTATGCCGGGTCTGATCGAGCGTCATCCTACTTGCGAGTCACCAGAGTTGGGGCTCGTCAGGAGAGCTGCAGCAGGCCGCGCAGGAGGTCGCGGCTCTCGTCCGGGCCGGGGCTGTCCTGCTGGAGTTCCTTCAGGGCCTGCTCGTACTGGGCGACGTCCTCGCGCTTGTCCAGGTAGAGGGCGCTGGTCAGCTGCTCCATGTAGACCACGTCGGACAGGTCGGACTCGGGGAAGCTGAGGATGGTGAAGGCGCCGCTCTCGCCGGCGTGCCCGCCGAAGCTGAACGGCATGACCTGGAGCCGTACGTTGGGCCGCTCGGAGATGTCGATCAGGTGCTGGAGCTGGCCGCGCATCACCTCGCGGTCCCCGTAGGGGCGGCGCAGGGCGGCCTCGTCCAGGACGACGTGGAACTCGGGGGCGTTGTCGGCGAGCAGGTACTTCTGCCGCTCCAGGCGCAGCGCGACCCGGCGTTCGACGTCGGCGAGGCTCGCGCCCCTCATCCCGCGCCGGACCACCGCGCGGGCGTACTCCTCGGTCTGCAGCAGGCCGTGCACGAACTGCACCTCGTACGCGCGGATCAGCGAGGCGGCGCCCTCCAGGCCCACGTAGGTGGGGAACCAGCTGGGCAGGACGTCGGTGTAGCTGTGCCACCAGCCCGCCACGTTGGCCTCCCGGGCGAGGGAGAGCAGCGACTCGCGCTCCGCCTCGTCCGTGATGCCGTACAGCGTCAGCAGGTCCTCGACGTCCCTCGTCTTGAAGCTCACCCGGCCCAGCTCCATCCGGCTGATCTTCGACTCCGAGGCGCGGATCGAGTACCCCGCCGCCTCGCGCGTGATCCCCCGCGCTTCCCGCAGTCGCCTGAGTTGCGAGCCGAGCAGCATCCGCCGCACCACCGATCCGGGCTCTCCCGCGCTCACTTTCGCCAGCCTCCCCAACCGTCTTCAGGGGCCGAAGTCTGCCACTAAAACACTTCGAGCAGTACTCGTCCGGTTACGGAAACGGAAAGAGCCCGCCCATTTCCACCCGGGGCGGACCGGGAGAGGTCCGGACCTCTGGCAGGGAACGTCGGCAGGATGGCAGAAAAAATGGCCAAGAAGCGGTACGGGCAGTGTCATTTCGGTCGCGTGCACGTGCATCTGCCCTTGCATCTGTTGTGCGCATCCGAAACCATGGTGCCGCGCCACCGCTGCATCGCAACGACCGCGAATTCCCGGGAGTGCCTCGCATGGGGACGAATGGATCGACCATGCTCAAGCCGTTACGGCAGGGCCTTCCGCCGCTGGATCCCGCGGCCGTGTCCGATGCCGCCTCCTGCGCCCTGCCCGCCCGGTTCGAGGCGGTGCGCGAGGCCCGGCGCTTCACCCGGTGCACCCTGGAGCAGTGGGACGTCGGTGACCGCTTCGACGACATCTGCCTCGTCGTCTCCGAGCTCGTCACCAACGCGCTGCGCCACGCGGTACCGGCCGCGCCGCGCGGGGGCGAGGCGCACCCGTCCGTACGGCTGCACCTGATGCGCTGGACCGAGCGGCTGGTGTGCGCGGTGCGCGACCCGAGCCACGAGACCCCGGCCCCGCGGGACTCGGACGACTTCTCGGCCGAGTCGGGCCGCGGGCTGTTCCTGGTCGACTCCTTCGCCGACAGCTGGGGCTGGCACCCGCTCGCGGGCACGCTCGACGGCAAGGTGGTCTGGGCGCTGTTCCGGTTGCACACGGCCTGCTGATCCGGTTCGGCACCGGCGGGCGCGCGGTTTCCGCGCGCGTCCACCGGTCCGCGCCGCTGCGCCCCGCCGACATCGTTGCCAGCGGCGCGGCGAGAGCGGAGTGCCGGCGTCAGCTCGCGATCAGATGGTCGAACTCGCCGTCCTTGACACCCGCGAGCATGGCCTCGATCTCCGCGCGCGTGTAGACGAGCGCCGGCCCGTCCGGGAAGCGCGAGTTGCGTACGGCGACGTCGCCGCCCGGCAGCCGCGCGAACTCCACGCAGGACCCCTGCGAGTTGCTGTGCCTGCTCTTCTGCCAGGCCACTCCGTCCAGCTGCGTGGCAGCCATGCCGTTGTACACGTCGTACCCGCCGTACACGCCGTCAACGTCGCGGTCCACAGGTCGCTCCCCGAGTGGTGCACTGGCTGCTGAGGCCATAGATGCTGTAGTCAACTGACCCGGATCATAACTCTGTTCACGTGCAACTGCATGAGCAAATGCACGTGCACGGGGAGTGGTGCCACGGTTACAGCCTTGACGTCCGCTTTACCGAAGCCGCTCCAGCGCCTGCCCCGGAGCGGGCAGGCCATGCCCCCTCCGGCCCCCGCCCACGATCTTGCGTGCCACCGGCTGGGCGGGGCCGTCCGGATCGAACCCCTCGTGCACTAGGAAGAGACGCGTACCGCGCCCCTCATGTTCCAGGGTCGAGATGATCGTCCAGTCGGCCGGGTTGGCCGGATCGGCATCCGCCCGGCGGAGGGACAGCATCCGCTTGGTGTCGTAGGCCGGTACCTCCACCTCTACGACACCCGAGAAGCGGGCGTGGGGACGGGGTACGGAGGTCATCCGGTACCGGTGGCCGACCCGGAGCCGGAGGTCCTCGGCGCCGGGCATCTGCGAGCGGGCCGGCAGGTACTCTCCTCCTCTCCCGAGGCCCTTCCAATCCACCGGGGATTCCCGTGCCGCGTACGGAAGTCCTCCCGGTGACTGCTGGTAGCTTGCGCTGCGGGCCGTCCGGCGAGGGCGGCCGGCCGCTATCGCTGAGGGAGCTTCCGGTGACTACTGCGACTGCGAGGACGCGGGCGAGCGCGCGAGGGCGGTGCGCGGCCCTGGCCGCCGGGCTGGCGGGCGCGCTGGCACTCACGGCGTGCGGCGGCGGTGGTTCCGAGGGCGGGGAGGGCAGCTCGGCGTCACCCTCGAAGAGCTCCACCGCGACCCCGTCGCCGGGCGCGGCCTCCCCCGCGGGCGGCTCCGCCAAGCTCCAGGGCAGCTGGATCACCACCGCCGGCGGCAAGATCGTGGCCCTGGTGGTCACCGGGAAGAAGGCCGGGATCTTCGCGACCGGCGGCACCATGTGCAGTGGCACGGCGGGCGCCGAGGACGGCATGCAGATGATCCATCTGACGTGCACCGGCGGGGAGAAGGGGCGCTCCACCGGCATGGTCGACTCGGTCGACGGCACGACGCTCAAGGTGACCTGGTCGGGCGGGGCCGGCCAGGAGACGTACACCAAGGCGGAGGGCGGGAAGCTGCCGTCGGGGCTGCCGACGGCGCCGGTACGGCAGTGAGGACGCTTTCCCGGCGCTCGAAAGCGGCCGAGCACCATCTGAAGTGGTGAATCGGGACGGGGTGCGTGATCGCGTCCCGGACGCAGGGGCCATGATGCGGGGGAGACCGTCACCAGCTCGATGGGAACCTGCTCATGCGCGTCATTCCGCTCACCGTCACCGCTCTCGCCGCCGCTCTGCTGCTGACCGCCTGCAACGGCAGCGGCGGGAACAAGAACGGCAAGAGCGGCTCCGCCTGCGAGATCGGCGGGGTCTCGTTGCAGATCGGGGCGGCGAGCGTGGCCCCGGCCGCCGGGGACACCGGCGAGATCCCGGTCAGCATCACCAATCAGAGCACCCCCTGCACCCTGGACGGCTTCCCGGACGTCGTGCTGAACGGGGGCGGTTCCAAGACCCGGGTGCCCGTACTGAAGGGCGCGAAGGCCCAGAAGCTGAAGCTGGCCAAGGGCGACTCGGCGTCCTTCTCGATCAGCTACGTACGCGGAGCCGAGGGCGCCAAGAACGCGCTGGCCGCGCAGACCGTGAAGATCACCCTGCCAGGCTCGGACACCGGCCGGACCTTCCCGTGGAAGTACGGCCCGGTCGCGGCCAAGACCACCGGAACCGGCCCGGACGCGTCCGTGAGCGCCTTCCAGCAGGTGGGCGACTGAGGGGACGAGGGGGTCGCGGGGCGACTGGGCGGGCCGGCGAGTGGGCCGGTAGGAACGGACGCGGGCCGGCGAGTGGGCGGAACGGCGAGCGAGCCAGTCGGCGAGGCAAGCCAGTCGGCGGCCGGACGGGTCTGCGACCGGGCCGGGGAGCGCGGCCGCGGGGTCGGTCTCCGGGCCGGGGGGCGGGAGCCCGGGCCGGCGACCGGGGCAGGTCCGCGACCGGGCCGCGGGACACGCGCGCGGGTCGGCTACCGGGCGGGTCTACGACCCAGCCGCGGGACATGCGCGCGGATCGGCGACCCGGCCAGGAGGCACAAGCACGGGCCGGCGACCGGGCAAGTCCGCAACCGTGCCGCGAGGCACGCACGCGGGCCGGCAACCGAGCAGGTCGACGACCAGGCCGCGGAGCACGGGTGCGGGGACGGCGACCGGGCCGGGAGGCCCGCGCGGAGCGGCGACCGGGCCACGGAGCACGACGCGGGCCGGCGACCGGCCAGCAGGCACGAGCGCGGGCCGGCGACCTGGCAAGTCCCCAACCCGGCCGCAGGGCACGCGCGCGGGTCGGTGGCCGAGTGTGGTGGTGAGCGAGTCGGATGGCGGTGACCGGGCGGGGCGGTACCGGATCCGGGCCGGGCGACCGGGCGGGGCGGTACCGGAACCGGGCCGGGCGACCGGACGCGGCTTCGGGCGGACAGTCGGCGACCGGGTGGGTCGGCATGAGGCGAGACCGGTGACCGGGCCACGCGGTGAGTGGCCGTCACCCCAGCCGCGGGCGGGATCTGACCTGGGCCCGGTCCGCCGCGCGTGCGCCCTCCGTCCAGCCCGCCGCGTCGCTGACCCCCCGCAGCCGGGTCGTCGTGGTCTCCGGGAACATGCGCTCCAGCCGGCCGGTCACGGCCGTCTCGCGTGTGGCCAGCACCGGCAGCAGGTCCTGGGTCACCTGGGTCTCGGCGGCAGCCGCGAGCCGGTCGCCCACGCGGTGCGCGTAGGCCGCGAGGAACGACTGCCGGAAGGTCTTGGTCCGCTTGCGCCCGCCGGCTCGCTGGGCGGCCTCCGCCTTCGTCATCGCGTGCGTGGCCTGCACCAGCAGCGAGGTGTAGAGCAGCTCGACCGCCTCCAGATCCGCCTCGAAGCCGACGACCGTGGAGAAGCCGAACGGTTCGTTCCACACCGCGCGGCAGTGGTTCGCCGTGGCCACCGCGTCCAGCAGGACCGCCTTGGCCTGTTCGTACGGCGGCTCCACCCCGATACGGCAGGCGCCGGGCGCGTCCGGCGCGGGCGCCTCGGCGGCGAGCAGCGCCTCGTCGACGCTGTACCGGGCCATCAGCTCCTGCGCCTTGGCGCTGAGCGCCTCAGCCTCCTCCGGATAGCCGGTGGCCTCGGCCTTGGCGAGCAGCGCGCGGATGCGGGTGAGCATGCGGGAGGCGCCCGGACCGGGAGTGCGCCGGGCCTCCTCGTCCAGGGGCTCCAGGGCGGGCAGGCGCAGCAGCAGGCGGTACAGCTCCAGGACCGCCGTGGCGTGCGAGAAGCGGTCGGCGGTGCGCTCGGGGTCGGCGGGCAGCGCCGCGAGCTGGTCGGCCCAGCGGCGCCCGCGCGGGCGGTCCCGCCCGGCCTGCGCCCGGATCAGTGCGGCGGCCGGCCGGACGTGCGCGTCGCCCAGCTCGCGCCGCACCAGCCGTACGACGTCGGCGGGCTGCCAGCCGCGCTGCCAGGCTCCGGCCACGAAGTCCTCGCCGCGCCGCGCCAGTTCGGCGTCGGCGCCCGGGTCGGCGGCGAGCAGGGAGGCGCCCGTGTCGAGGCCGGTGTCGGTGTCGTCGTAGAGGGCGGCCCGGAAGGCCCGTTCGACGGTGCTGGCGGTGCTGGTCACGCTGTCGATCGTGCCATGCCACGCCGACAGTGCACGATTGTTGTCCACAGGCTGTGGATAACAGTCCCGGCGGGTGGAGAGGAGGGGGGTCGGGAGGGGCGGCAGAGGAGTGTCAACCATCGGTTGACACTCACGAGAGCGCAACCTACGGTTGACGCTATGGCGACCAACCCGAACATCACGGCATCCGTACGCCTCGACGACCTCATCGAGGCGATCAAGAAGGTTCACAGCGAACCCCTCGACCAGCTCCAGGACGCGGTGATCGCCGCCGATCACCTCGGTGACGTGGCCGACCACCTGATCGGGCACTTCGTCGACCAGGCCCGCCGCTCGGGCGCTTCCTGGACCGACATCGGGCGCAGCATGGGCGTGACCCGGCAGGCGGCGCAGAAGCGGTTCGTGCCCAAGGAGTCCACCGACCTCGACCCCAGCCAGGGCTTCAGCCGCTACACCCCGCGCGCGCGGAACGTGGTCATGGCCGCCCACAACGAGGCGGTGGCCGCCCGGAACGCCGAGGGCCGCCCCGAGCACCTGCTCCTCGGGCTCCTGGCCGAGCCGGAGGGCCTGGCCGCGAAGGCGATCACCGCGCAGGGCGTCCCGCTGGACGCCGTACGCCAGGCCGCGACCGCCGCGCTCCCGCCCGCCTCGGACGACGTGCCCGACCTCGTCCCCTACGGTCCCGAGGCCAAGAAGGCCCTGGAACTCACCTTCCGCGAGGCCCTGCGGCTCGGCCACAACTACATCGGCACCGAGCACCTCCTGCTCGCCCTGCTGGAGCACGAGAACGGCCGGGGGGTCCTCAGCGACCTCGGCATCACCAAGGCGGGCACCGAGGAGTACGTCGACAAGGTGCTTTCGCTGCTGCTGGAGCAGAAGGAGACAGCCGCGGCAGCGGAGCCGGCGACCGGGTCCCCGGCACCCGGCCAGGACTGAAGCCGGCCGGATCCACAGGCCGGAGCCGTTGTCAGACCCCCCTGCCACACTCGCAGACATGACCGACCGGTGGGCGCTCGCACCGGCCGAGGACGGAGGCGTGGACGTCGCCCCCCTCGGCCCGGACGGGCTGCCCGCCGGACCGGTGCGGCGGGAGAGCGATCTCGCCGCGGCGGTGCGGAGCCGCCCGGAGGTGACGCGCTGGGTGTGGCGGTCGACCCCCGAGGTCTACCCGCGACTGCTCGCCACGGGGGTGCGAGTGGAGCGGTGCTACGACATCGAGGACGCCGAGACCCTCCTGCTCGGCCACGAGGGGCGGTACGGCGAGCCGCGCTCGGCCGCCGCCGCCCTGGCCCGCCTCCGCGGCGGCCCCGTCCCGCCCGATCCACCGCAGCGGGCGGCCGATCCGAGCGCCCAGTCCCCGCTCTTCGAACCCGTCGGCAGCCACCTGCCCCTGCCGGACCTGCTCGAGGTCTACGCCGACCAGATGCGGCGCCACGAGCAGACCGCCCACCCCGGCCGCATGCGGCTGCTCACCGCCGCCGAGTCGGCCGGGACGCTGGTCGCCGCCGAGATGAACCACGCGGGCCTGCCCTGGAGCGCCGAGGTCCACCGCGCACTGCTGCGCGACCTGCTCGGCGAGCGCTACGCGGGCGGCGGCGAGCCGCGCCGCCTCGCCGAGCTGGCCGACGAGGTCTCCGCCGCCTTCGGCCGCCGGGTGCGGCCCGATCTGCCCGCCGACGTGATCAAGGCCTTCGCGCAGGCCGGGATCAAGGTGAAGTCCACCCGCCGCTGGGAGATCCAGTCCGTCGACCACCCGGCCGTCGAACCCCTGCTGGAGTACAAGAAGCTGTACCGCATCTGGGTGGCCCACGGCTGGTCCTGGCTCCAGGACTGGGTGCGCGACGGCCGTTTCCGCCCCGAGTTCCTGGCCGGCGGCACGGTCACCGGGCGCTGGGTGACCAACGGCGGGGGCGCGCTGCAGATCCCCAAGGTGATCCGCCGGGCCGTCGTCGCCGATCCCGGCTGGCGGCTGGTGGTGGCCGACGCCGACCAGATGGAGCCGCGCGTGCTCGCCGCGATCTCCCGCGACCCCGGCCTGATGGAGGTGGCCGGCCGCGAGAGCGACCTCTACCAGTCCGTCTCCGACCGTGCCTTCTCCGGCGACCGGGACCAGGCCAAACTCGCCGTGCTCGGCGCGATCTACGGCCAGACCTCCGGGGACGGCCTGAAGAACCTCGCCGCGCTCCGCCGCCGCTTCCCCCAGGCCGTCGCCCACGTCGACGAGGCGGCCCGCGCGGGCGAGGAGGGCCGGCTGGTGCGCACCTGGCTGGGCCGTACCTGCCCCCCGGCCGTCCGGGCGGGCGAGGACACGGCGGAGGAGGCGGGCATCCCCGTGGGCGAGGAGGAACCGGAGGGCCAGACCGGCTGGGGCCCCGGTTACGCGTCGACCGACTCCCGCGCGCGGGGCCGCTTCGCACGGAACTTCGTCGTCCAGGGCAGCGCCGCCGACTGGGCCCTGCTGCTGCTCGCCGCGCTGCGCCGGGCCTGCGCGGGGCTGAAGGCCGAGCTGGTCTTCTTCCAGCACGACGAGGTGATCGTGCACTGCCCCGCCGAGGAGGCCGACGCCGTCGTCCAGGCCGTCCGCGAGTCCGCCGCCCTCGCCGGCCGGCTGACCTTCGGCGACACACCGGTGCGGTTCCCGTTCACGACGGCGGTGGTGGAGTGCTATGCCGACGCCAAGTAAGGGGCCGCGTGACGCCTGCCGGGCCAGGGTGCCGCGTCGGCTCATCCCGCGGCCGGGCCGCCGCTCAGCAGCTCCCGCAGCTCCGCCAGGACCGCCTGCTCGTCGGTGCCGTCCAGTGCCTCGTGGGCCGCGCGCCAGGCGTCGTACGCCTCGGCCGGTCGCCCCCGCTCGCGCAGCAGGAAGCCGTGCTGGTGCAGGGCCAGCCCGCCCATGTACCGGTCGGCGCGGGCGTCGGCCCGGCGCAGCAGCTCGGCGCACTCGTCCGCCGCCCGCTCGGCCTGCCCCAGCCGCCGCAGCGCGCGGACCAGGCCGAGCCGGGTCTGGGACTCGCCGTGCCAGTCGCCGGGACCGCCGAGGATGCGCAGGCTCTCCTCGAAGTGCCGGGCGGCGGCGGCCGGTTCGCCGAGCGTCAGATGGGCGTAGCCGATGTTGCAGTGCGCCGAGTGCTGCACGATGACGGCGCCGATCTCGTCCCCGATGGCCAGCGAACGCCGGTGCTGTTCGATGGCCGCGCGCGGGTCGGTGTGTTCGTAGAGGTTGCCCAGGTGGCTGCGGGTGACGGCCTCGCCGTAAGGGTCGTTCAGCAGCCGCGAGTAGGCGAGGCTCTGCCGCAGCGCCTCCCCCGACTCCCGGAACCGCCCCAGTCCCTCCAGCAGCAGCCCGCGGTTGTTCAGGCAGCGCCGGATCCGGGAGGCCGTGCCCAGCCGCTCCCAGATCGCCAGGGCCTGGTCGGTCAGGGCGAGGGCGTCGTTCTGCCGGCCGGTCAGGAAGTGCAGGCCCGCGAGGTCCCCCAGCGCGTACGCCTCGGCCTCCGGGTCCCGCAGCCGCCGCGCGGCGCCCAGTGCGGCCCGCCCCAGCACCTCCATCTCGGCGACCCGGCCGCTGCGCTGCACATAGGGGAAGAGGAGCCGTACGAGTGAGGAGAGATGGGCGGCCGTGCGCGGATCGTCGGTGTCCGCGTTGCGTGCCACCAGGGTGACGACGTTCTCCAGCTCCAGCTCGCCCCAGGCGAAGGCCTCCTCGGCCGACTCGAAGGCCGCCAGGGCCGCCACGTCCGCCGCGTGCCCCGTCGGCTGCGCGGAGGTCGGCCGCCGCCGGTCGTCCTGATCGAGCCCCGGCTCCACGACCACCGACAGCACCCGCTCGGCCATGGCGGCGTACCAGCGCAGGGCGACCAGATCGGGGGCGAGGGGGATGGGTTCGGGGCGGGGTGTGGGGTCGGGGACGGAGGGGGTCGGTCCGTGGCCGGGTGCGCGATCGGGGGTGGCGTAGGCGGAGTCCTGGCCGGGTGAGTGGTTCGGGGCGGCGAGGCCGGCCACCCCGGTGGCGTCGGGGGTGCCGGGGGTGCCGTTGCCGGCGGCGCCGGGGCTCTCCGTGGAGGACTCGTCCGCGGCGGGGCGGGGCGCGGCGTCGGCCAGTTCGCGGGCGAAGTCGCGGACCAGGTCGTGGGGCGCGTAGCGGCCGTACGCCGTTTCCTCCAGGAGGGCGACGTCGACCAGCCGGTCCAGAGCGGCCTCGGCGCGGCGCTCGTCCATGCCGGTGAGCCGTGCGATCAGCGGGGCTCCGTAGGTGGGCAGGTCGAGCGCGCCGATGTGGCGCAGGGCGAGGGCCGCGTCCCGGTCGGCCTCGCGCTCGGCGGCGGCGAGCGCGTCGTGGGCGACGGCCAGGGAGCGGCGGACGCTCAGGTCGTCGTACTCCAGGTGTCGCAACCGCCCGCCGGTCTCGGCGAGTTGGCCGGCCAGCACGTCCGGGGTCAGGGCGCGGCGGGCCGCGAGCCGGGCGGCGACCACGCGCAACGCCAGCGGGAGCCGGCCGGTCAGCTCGACCAGCGCGTGCCCGGCGTCCAGTCCCGCGCGCCCGCTCACCGCGCGCAACAGGGCCGCGCTGTCCTCGCCGGTCAGTGGGGAGAGCGGGAAGCGACGGGCGCCGTCGAGCGCGGCGAGCGGGGAGCGGCTGGTGACGATCACCGCGCAGTCGGGCCCGGCCGGCAGCAGGGGCCGAACCTGGGCCGCGTTCGCCGCGTCGTCCAGCACCAGCAGGATTCTCGCGGGCGCGAGCAGTGAGCGGAGCAACGCGGCGGCCGCATCCGGGTGTTCCGGGATATGCCGGGGCTCGGTGCCGAGGTCGCGCAGCAGCGCGGAGAGCGCCTGCGTGGCGGTGAGCGGGGTCATGCCGGGGGTGGCGCCGTGCAGGTTGACGTAGAGCTGACCGTCGGTGAAACGTTCCCTCAACTCATGGGCCACATGCAGGGCCAGCGCGCTCTTGCCGATCCCGGCCATACCGCTGACCACCGCGACGGCGGGGGCCGGAGCGGACGGCTCGGTCAGCGTGCGGCGCAGCTCGCGGCGCACGTCGGCACGGCCGGTGAAGTGGGCCGGCGGGGCGGGCAGCTGGGCCGGACGGGGGGGCTGCCGAACGGCGGGTCCGTCGGCTTCCCGCGCGGACGCGGAGGCCGTGGGGGGCGCGGAGGGTGACGCGGGGGCTGCTTGGGGCACGGCACGGCCCACGGAGCCGCCGGCGGTGCCGGTGCCGGGGCCGGTACCCGTGCCGCTGGGGGTACCGGCACCGGTGCGGTCGCCCTCGCCGCCGTGAGCGTCGTCACCGTCGCCGTCGCTGTCGTCGGCGCCGTCGTCAGTGGTCGGGTCGCCCGACCGGCACGGCCGTCCACTCCCCCCGGCCCGCAGCGAGGAGTCGCCGCACTCCGAGCCGCGCCGACGCTCCTCACCGCTCCCCCGCAGCACCTCGACATGCGCCTCGCGGACCGCCGGGCCGGGTTCGATGCCGAGTTCCTCGACCAGGCGGGCACGCAGATCACGGTGGACGGCGAGGGCCTCGGCCTGGCGGCCGGTGCGGTGCAGGGCGAGCATCAGCTGACGGTGGTACGCCTCGCGCAGCGGATGTTCGGCGACCAGCGCCGCCAGCTCGGGCACGAGCGCGGCCAAACGGGTACCGCCGAGGGCGAGTTCGGCGTCGTAGCGCAACTCCAGCAGGAGCAGCCGCGCCTCGCTCAGGCGCTGCACGAGGGCGTAGCCGCCGATGTCGGCGGGGAGCCCGCTGAGGGGCGTGCCGCGCCACAGCGCGAGTGCGGAGGCACAGGCGCGTACGACGCCCGGCCAGTCGCGCCGGGCGTGCGCGGCGCGCGCCTCGGCGACCCGGGCGTCGAAGACGTGCACGTCCAGTTCGCCGTGGTCGACCCGCAGCACATAACCCGGCGGTACGGCCCTGAGCCGCTCGGGGTCGTCGAGGAGCCGGCGCAACCGGGTGACGTGGTTGTGCAGGGAGGCCTGCGCGGAGACGGGCGGCGCGCCGCCCCACAGCGCGTCCTTCAGCGCCTCGACCGACACGACCCGGCCGGGTTCCAGCAGCAGCGCGGCGAGCAGGGCGCGGACCTTGGGGCTGCCGATGGCCCGGACACCGTGGTCGGTGGCGTCGTGGCCGGCCTTCCCTGCGGGACGGCGGGGGGTGAGGGGGCCGGAGGATTCGGACGCGGCACCGGTGGATTCGGGTCCGGCACCGGAGGGATCAGATCCGGCACCGGAGGATTGGGTTCCGGTACCGGAGGATTCACCTCCGGCACCGGAGAATCCGGTTCCGGTACCGGAGGTCCCCGAAGACGTGCCAGGGGTTTCCGGAGGCGCGGCGGCGTAAGAGCTGTCGTACGACATCCCGTACCGCGGACGGTCGTAGAGGACCGGCGGTCCCAGCAGTCCGAAGCGCAGCTCGCACCGCCGCATCACGCCGCTCCACTGCCTTCCCGCGCGGTCGGCCCGACCGCGCTCCGCCGCGGGTGGGTACCCGCCGTCGCCTGGCGGAATTCCGCCCTGTCCACAGCGGTTTCCCGCCACCCTCCGCCGGTGGGCCGACCGTCGGACGACCCACCAGCCCCCCGCCGGTCCGGCAGCCCGAAACCGCCCACCCGAAGGGGCAGTTCCCGCTGCCACCGGAGAACTTCCGGCCAACCGCTCCACACGGTCCGCTGACGAGCCGTTGGCCACATGTTAGCGATCCGTTGGCGCGTCCTGATGTGATCATTCCATCGGATTCGGCCCGACGGCGCGCGCGTAGCACGCGTAACTCGGGGGAGTGTCGCCGCAGGCTGGGTCCGGGGACGACAAGGGCCCCGGCCGGCGGAGGTGAACGACCGGGGCCCCGTCCCGTTTCTTGTCCCGGACTCCGGGGCTTCCTCGGCTCGGGAGCGTCCTGCGCTCCGGCGCTTCCTGGGCTCCCGGGCTCAGATCACCGGCGGGCGTCCCAGCCGGGTGAGTCTCCACACCGTCCGCCAGCGCATCGGCCGCCGCTCGCCGGCCTGCTCCCGCAGCCCCTCCGCGAACCCGCCGAACCATGCCTTGAGTCCCGCAGCGGAACGGGCGCGGGCGAGGGTGAGGAGCGTCCACACCCCGAGGTGCACCGGGACGAGCGGCAACGGCAGCCGGCGCCGGACGAGCCAGACGCGGTTGCGTGCGTTGACCCGGTAGTAGATGGCGTGCCGGGCCGGCGAGGTCCTGGGGTGCTGGAGGAGCAGTTCGGGGGCGTACAGGATCTTCCAGCCGGCGTCGGCGGCCCGCCAGGCCAGATCGGTCTCCTCGTGCGCGAAGAAGAACTCGGCGGGCCAGTCACCGGTCTCGGCCAGCATGGCCATGCGCAGGGCGTGCCCGCCGCCGAGGAAACCGGTGACGTAGCCGCCGCGCAGCGGATCGGACCCGCCGATCCTCGGCACGTGCCGCTGCTGGGTCTCGCCGCGCTCGTCGGCGATGCGGAAGCCGACGATGCCGAGGCGCGGGTCGGCGGCGTACAGGTCACGCACCCGGCGCAGCACGTCGGGGTCGACGAGCAGTCCGTCGTCGTCCAGCTCCACGACGACGTCGACGTCCCCGAACTCCCGCAGCCGGGCGAGGGCGACGTTCCGGCCGCCCGGGCAGCCGAGGTTCTCCTCGACGTCGATGGTGGTGACCTCGCCGGGCAGCGAGAGCCGGCGGGCGAACTCGGGCAGCCGGCAGCCGTTGCCGACGATCACGATGCGGGCGGGGGCGAGGTCCTGCTTGGCCACGGACTCCAGCAGGGCGTCGACCTCGGCGGGCCGGTTGCCCATGGTCACCACGGCGACGGCGATCCTCGGCTCCACCACGTCCCTCACCCCGTCCGGCCGACGGCGGCACCGCGTCCCGAGCGCGCGCTGCCCGCCATTCACCAAGATGTTGCCTCAGGTCCCCGGGTTCACCGGACACCGATTCACTTTGCCGCGTCTTTGATCCGGTTCAGCCGGGATGCGTCGGACCCGACATCGCCCTCCTGGCCGCCCGCCTGCGCCCCGGCGCCGCCCCGCGCTCCCCCACGGACAACAGAAAAGGCCAGGTCATGAACGACATGACCTGGCCTCTCACCGAGCCGCTTTCGGGATTCGAACCCGAGACCTACGCATTACGAGTGCGTTGCTCTGGCCATCTGAGCTAAAGCGGCGTGCTGCCCGCACCATGGTGCGATCGGCAACGTCGGTAAGTCTACACAGTTTCCGGGAGTGCTTCGCACCCACCCCGGAGGGGGTGGTTCCGGGGTGGGTGGCAGGGGCTATGAGCAGCGCTTTCCGGCGGCCGGCGGGGTGCCGCGCAGGAGGTAGGTGTCGATCGCCGTGTCGATGCAGGCGCTGCCCCGGCCGTACGCCGTGTGGCCGTCGCCGTCGTAGGTCAGCAGGCGGGACGAGGAGAGCTGGCGGGCCAGGGAACGGGCCCAGCGGTAGGGGGTGGCCGGGTCGCGGACCGTGCCGACCACCACGATCGGCGCCGCCCCCTTCGCCTCGATGCGGTGCGGCTCGCCCGTCGCCCGCACCGGCCAGTACGCGCAGTTCAGCGAGGCCCAGGCCAGCCCCGCGCCGAAGACCGGGGACGCCTTCTCGAACGCGGGCAGCGCCTTCTCGACGTCCTCGGGACCGGAGAAGGCCGGCGGCAGGTCCAGGCAGTTCACCGCGGCGTTGGCCATCATCAGATTGCTGTAGTGGCCGTTCGCGTCCCGCTCGTAGTAGCTGTCGGCGAGGGACAGCAGGCCGGCGCCGTCGTTCTCCTTCATCGCCGAGGTCAGCGCCTCGCGCAGTTGCTCCCAGGACCCCTCGTCGTACATCGACGCGATCACCCCGGTCGTGGCCAGCGGCTCCCCGAGCTTGCGGCCGTCCGCGTCGCCCGCCGGGACGGGGTGGCCGTCCAGCTTGCGGAAGAACGCGTTCAGGTTGGCGCCGACCCGCGCCGGCGTCGTGCCCTTCCCGCCGAGCGGGCAGTCGGAGTGCCGTACGCAGTCCTTCGCGAACGCCTGGAACGCCGTCTCGAAGCCCGCCGTCTGGTCCAGGTTCAGCCTGCGCGCGTCCAGGGTCGGGTCCATCGCGCCGTCCAGGACCATCCGGCCGACCCGCCGGGGGAACAGTCCGGCGTACGTCGCGCCGAGGAACGTGCCGTACGACGCCCCGACGTAGTTGAGCCTCCGGTCCCCGAGCGCCGCCCGCAGGATGTCCATGTCCCGTGCCGCCTCGACGGTGGAGACGTGCCGCAGCAGCCGGGCCGAGCGGGCCCCGCAGCTCTCCGCGAACTTCCGGTCCGCCGCGACCAGCGCGTCCCGTTCCCGCTGGTCGTCGGGGGTCAGGTCGGTCTGTGTGTACGCGTCCATCTGCCGCCCGTCGAGGCATTGGACGGGCTCGCTGCGGGCGACGCCCCGCGGGTCCACCGCGACCATGTCGTAGCGGGCCCGGACCTGGGCCGGGTAGCCAATGCCCGCGTACTGCTGGAGGTACCCGACCGCCGAGCCGCCCGGTCCGCCCGGGTTGACCAGCAGGGAGCCGAGCCGCCCGGCCTTGCCGGTGGCCCTCTTGCGGGCCACGGCGAGCCGGACGGAGCCCGCGTCGGGCCTGGCGTAGTCCAGCGGGGCCTTCATCGTCGCGCACTGGAATCCGGGCACACCGCAGTCGCGCCAGCTCAACCGCTGGCCGTAGTACGGCGTCAGCGCCGACGGCGTCGCATGCGGCAGCGCGGCCAGCGCCGCCTGCACCGTCCCGCCCGCGGAGGATGTGGTCGAGCTCCCGGAGGAGCAGGCGGACACGAGCAGTGCGGCGGCCGTCAGGAGGGTGGCCGTGAGGCGGGCCGTCGTCCGGGCGCGGGTGCCCCGGGTCCGGCGGGTGCGGCGGGTGCGGGGGGAGGGCCTGGTGTGCATCCGGCGAGCCTAACCATGTGCGACGGGATGTGTGCGGTGCGTGTCAATTGTGGCTCGTACGGGGGACACGTGGGCTTCTCCCCCGTCAGCCGGTCGCCCTGCCGGGCCGAGCGCTGCACGGTCGCCCTCCCTGGGCCGGCCCCCCGCTGGTTCCCCCGCTGGGCCAGTCACCCTGACGGCCTGAGCCCTGCCCCGCCGGGTCACCCTCAACGGACAGGTTGCCCCGACGGCCCCAGCCCTGCCCGCCGGGCGCCCTCAGGGACGAAGCCCCTCATCCCGCGCGCAGCGCCATCGTCATCGCCTCCACCGCCAGCAGCGGAGCCACATTGCGGTCCAGGGCCTCGCGGCACGCGGCGATCGCCTCGATGCGGCGGAGGGTGGACTCCGGGGTTCCGGCCCGGGCCAGCCGCTCCAGGGCGTCCTCCGCGTCGGCGTTGGCGAGCGCCACGCGCGTACCGAGTTGCAGGGCGAGGACGTCGCGGTAGAACGCGGTGAGATCGCCGAGGGCGACGTCCAGGCTGTCGCGCTGCGTACGGGTTCTGCGGCGCTTCTGCATGTCCTCCAGATCCTTCATCACCCCCGCCGTGCCGCGCGGCATGCGACCGCCCTGCGCCGCGCCGAGCGCTGCCTTCAGCTCCTCGGTCTCCTTGCCGTCCATCTCCTCGGCGAGCTGTCTGGCGTCCTCGGCGGCCGCGTCGACCAGCTCCTGGGCGGCCCTCAGACAGGCGCCGACCTCGTCCAGCCGCAGCGGGAGCTTCAGCACGGCGGCCCGGCGCTCGCGGGCCGCCGGGTCGGTGGCCAGGCGGCGGGCCCGGTCCACGTGCCCCTGGGTGGCGCGGGCGGCGGACGCGGCCAGCTCGGGTTCGATGCCGTCGCGTCGCATGAGCATGCCGGCGACCGCCTCGACGGACGGCGTGCGCAGGTTCAGATGGCGACAACGGGAGCGGATGGTCGGCAGGACGTCCTCGACGGAGGGGGCGCACAGCAGCCAGACCGTACGCGGGGCGGGCTCCTCCACCGCCTTGAGCACCGCGTTGGCCGACTTCTCGTTCAGCCGCTCGGCGTCCTCGACCAGGATGATCTGCCAGCGGCCGTTCGCCGGGGAGGTGAACGACTTGCGGACCGTGTCCCGCATGTCCTTGACCAGGATCTCGGAGCCGACCGCGGCGACCGTCGTGACATCCGCGTGGGTGCCGAGCAGCGCGGTGTGGCAGCCGTCGCAGAAGCCGCAGCCGGGGGCGCCGCCGAGCGCGCGGTCGGGGCTCACGCACTGCAGGGCGGCGGCGAAGGCCCTGGCCGCCTGGTTCCGGCCCGCGCCGGGCGGGCCGGTGAAGAGCCAGGCGTGCGTCATCTTCGACGTCTCGGGCAGCGGCTGGTCCGCCGCGGCGGCCGTGACGAGGGCGTCGGCGTCCCGCGCGGCGGCGTCCAGCACCGCGCTCACCTGCTCCTGCCCGACGAGGTCGTCCCACACGGTCATGGGTCACGCCGCCCTTCCGTCACACTCCGCGTTCCGGCATCCATTGTGCGGGTGGGCACTGACAACGGGGGCGGACGGAGGTCGCGGAGGCGGAGGCGGAGGCTGTGGCACCAGTGGGCCGCGCCTCCGGAGACGGGGCGCCGCACCTGTCCGGCCGGTCCCGGTACCTGCCGGCACCGGTACCAACGCCCGGAGACCGGCTCACACCAGCGCCCGCAGACCAGCCCTTACCGACGCCCCGGGGCCCGGCCCTCACCGGCGCACGGCTCAGCCGCGGCGCCCGCGACCGCGGCCCTTGCGGCCCTGTTCCTCGCCGTCGCCCTGGTCCGCGTACTGCTGCCCCTCGTCGTAGGAACCCAGCAGTTCGTCGGCCAGTGTGGGCAGGTCGTCCAGCGGGGTCTCCTCGGCCCAGTCGGGGCGCGGTCGGCGGCGGGGCGTGCCGTCGGCGCCGAGCTGCGGCATCTCGCGCGTGCGCGGCTCGGAGCCGTCGGGGCCCGCGGCGGACCGCTCGTCCCGGAAGAAACCGGGCGGCACCCGGTCCGACGGCGCGTCGTCCCGTACGGGCGGCAGCACCGCGGTGTCGTCCACCGCGCCCGGAGCCACCGCCGGCAGCTCGGCCGTCTCCTCCGCCGCAGCCGACGGCACCCGCGGCAGCACCGCGGTCTCGTCGGCCGGCCCGGTGGCCGCCGGCGGTTGCGGCAGCTCTGCGGTCACCTCGGAGTCGGAGTGGACCCCCCAACCCTTACGGGAGTCGCGAACGTCGCGGGAGTCACGGAAGTCGCGGGCGTCACGATCCTCACGCACCGGGCGCAGCACCGTCGTTTCCTCGTCCGTGCCCCGCGTGTCCGTGCCCCGTGTGTCCGTGCCGCGCGCGGCCGCTTCCGCCGGCACCGCCGGCGTCGGCACCGTGGCCGCGTCCGGGACCACCCGCGGTGCCGCCGGCGGAGGCGTGCTGGGCCTGCGGGCCGCCGCGTCGGCCGCCGCCGCGGCCTCGGCGGCCCGCAGGCGGGCCTCTTCGGCCCGCAGCAGCGCCTCCTCGGCCTTGCGCTGGGCCTCCAGACGCCGGGCTTCCTCCTCGGCGCGCAGCCGTGCCTGCCGGGCCTCTTCCTCGGCACGCCGGCGGGCCTCCTCCTCGGCCTGCTTGCGGCGCCGCTCCTCCTCGGCCTGGCGGCGGGCCTCCTCCTCGGCGCGCGCCTTCTCCTCGGCGAGCAGCCGCTGCCGCTCCTCCTCCGCGCGCCGGCGGGCCTCCTCGGCCCGCTGCCGGGCCTCCTCCGCCTGGCGTTCGGCCTCGCGCCGCTGCGCCTCCTCCAGCTCGCGCCGCTTGCGCTCCTCCTCCTCGGCGCGCAACTTGGCCAGCTGCTCCTGGCGCTCGCGCTCCAGGCGCTCCTCCTCGGCCTTGCGGGCGGCCTCTTCCTCGGCCTTGCGGCGGGCCTCCTCCTCGGCCTTCCTGCGGGCCTCCTCCTGGGCCTTGATCTCGGCCTCGGACAGCGGCAGCACCACATCCAGCCGGTGCCGGATCACGGTGGTCACGGCCTCGGGCTCCTGCCCGGCGTCCACGACCAGGTACCGCCCGGGGTCGGAGGCGGCCAGCGTGAGGAAACCGGCCCGCACGCGCGCGTGGAACTCCGCGGGCTCCGACTCCAGCCGGTCCGGTGCCTCGGTGAACCGCTCGCGGGCGGTCTCCGGGGAGACGTCCAGCAGCACGGTCAGGTGCGGGACGAGTCCGTTGGTGGCCCAGCGGTTGATGCGGGCGATCTCGGTCGGGGACAGGTCGCGGCCGGCGCCCTGGTAGGCGACCGAGGAGTCGATGTAGCGGTCGGTGATCACCACCGCGCCCCGCTCCAGGGCGGGTCGTACGACGGTGTCGACGTGCTCGGCGCGGTCGGCGGCGTACAGCAGCGCCTCCGCGCGGTGGGACAGGCCCGCCGACGACACGTCCAGCAGGATCGAGCGCAGCCGCTTGCCCACCGGGGTGGCGCCGGGCTCGCGGGTGAGCACCACCTCGTGACCCTTGGCGCGGATCCACTCGGCGAGCGCCTCGGCCTGGGTGGACTTGCCCGCGCCGTCGCCGCCCTCGAGGGCGATGAAGAAGCCGTTGGCCGCCGGGGCCGTGTCCGGGTCGTCGCCGCCCAGCAGGGCGTCCCTGAGGTCCTGCCGCAGCGGCACGCCGGAGCGGTCGTCGACCTTGGCGAGCACCAGCGCGGCCACCGGCAGCAGCAGCGCGCCGACCAGCATGAGGGTGAAGGCCGCACCGCCGTGCGCGAAGACGAACCTGCCGTTCTCCAGCCGGTGCGGGCCGATCAGGGCCGCGATCAGGGGCGCGATCAGGGCACCGAGCGCTATGAAGACGCGGACCATGGCGTGCAGGTGCTCGGTGGTGCGCGCCCGGCGGGAGTCCTCGGTCTCCTGGTCGAGCAGGGTGTGCCCGGTGTTGGCGGCCACGCCCGCGCCGACGCCGGCGAGCGTGACGATCAGCAGGACCGTGGTGACGTCCGGGACCAGCCCGGCGGCCAGCAGCGCGATGCCCGTGACGGCGATGGCCAGGGCCAGCAGACGGCGGCGGGAGAGCGAGGGCAGCAGTGTGGGGGCGGTGCGGATGCCGAGGGCGACACCGCCGGTCAGGCCCAGCACGAGCAGGCCGTACAGCACGGGGCCGCCGCCCAGGTCCTTGGCGTGCAGCACGCACACCGAGACGGCCGCCGCGATGGCGCCGGCGACCCCGGCGCAGGCCGGGACGAGCAGCGGGATGGCGCCCGTGCGGCCCTTGTCGACGCCGGTGCCGGTGCGCGGGCGGCGCAGCCCCTCCAGCGGGGACCGCGCGCGCGGGGTGCGCGTGCCGGGCAGCTCCAGGTAGGTCAGCACGGCAAGCGAGGCCGCGAACAGGCCCGCCGCCACGTACGACGCGAGGGCCGCCTGGTGCTGGTCGAACCAGGCCACGCCGGTGCCCAGCAGGTTGTTCAGCAGGGCGGCGACGACCAGGGCGGCGGCGGCCAGCGGCACCGCCAGGAAGGTCGTCCGCAGCGACAGGCGGCGCAGGGCGTCCAGGTGGTCCGGCAGCGGCCGTACCGTCGCGCCCTCCGGCGGCGGAGCCGGCAGCAGGGCCGGAGCGGCGCTCTCCCGGCAGACGGTCCACAGCCGCTCGGCGACGCCGGTGACGAAGGCGGTGACGAGCAGGACGGCAAGCGCGTTGTCCGGCGTCCAGTCGATCCACAGGGGGGCGACGATCAGCAGCGCCGCGCGCAGGCCGTCGGCGCCGACCATGGTCCAGCGGCGGTCGAGCGGGCCCTCCGGGGCGGTGAGGGAGGCCAGCGGGCCGAGGAGGACGGCCCCGAAGAGCACCGCGGCGACGACGCGCGCGGCGAACACCGTCGCCACCGCGAACGCCACGCCTCGGTAGCCGCCGCCGAAGGCCCCCTCGGCGATCGCCGACTGGAGGACCAGGAGGACGAGGACGAGGAGGGACAGGGTGTCGCCGACACCGCTCACCAGCTGCGCGCTCCACAGGCGCCTCAGCTGCGGTCGGCGCAGCAGGGAGCGGACGGCTCGCTCGCGGGAGTCCGCGACCAGGGCGTCGTCCGGTGCTGTGGGGTGGGCCGTCGGCTGCTCGGCTCGCGTCATGCGTTCAGCCTATCCGCAGCCGCTGACACCACACCTCGCGTGTCCGGGCATGCGCGCGCCCCGGCACCGGGAGGTGCCGGGGCGTCCGTCGTGCGCACCGGGGGGCGACCGCCCGTCGCGACGGCGTGTCAGTGACGCGACGTCACGTCGGTGACCCGACGGCGTGTCAGTCCTCCGCGCCGGAAGCCGTCGCCCTGGACGCCGTCGCCTTCTTGGCGGTGGTCGTCTTGGCGGTCGTCTTCTTCGCGGCGGCCGTGGTCTTCTTCGCGGCCGTCTTCTTGGCGGCGGTCTTCTTCGCCGGGGCGGTCTTCTTGGCCGCCGCCTTCTTCGCGGTCTTCTTGGCGGGCGCCTTCGCGCGCTTCTCGGCGAGCAGCTCGAAACCACGCTCAGGAGTGATCGCTTCGACGCTGTCGCCGGAGCGCAGCGTCGCGTTGGTCTCGCCGTCGGTGACGTACGGGCCGAAGCGGCCGTCCTTGACCACGACCGGCTTGCCGGAGACCGGGTCCTCGCCCAGTTCCTTCAGCGGCGGCTTGGCGGCCGCCCGGCCCCGCTGCTTCGGCTGGGCGTAGATCGCCTGCGCCTCTTCCAGCGTGATCGTGAAGAGCTGGTCCTCGGACTGCAGCGAGCGCGAGTCCGTGCCCTTCTTCAGGTACGGGCCGTAGCGGCCGTTCTGCGCGGTGATCTCCTGGCCGTCCGCGTCGGTGCCGACGACACGCGGCAGCGACATCAGCCTCAGCGCGTCGTCCAGCGTCACCGTGTCGAGCGACATGGACTTGAACAGCGAGGCAGTGCGCGGCTTGACCGCGTTCTTGCCGGTCTTCGGGGTGCCCTCGGGGAGCACCTCGGTGACGTACGGGCCGTAGCGGCCGGCCTTGGCGACGATCGTGTGGCCGGTGGCCGGGTCGGTGCCCAGCTCGAAGTCGCCGCTGGGCTTGGCCAGCAGCTCCTCCGCCAGCTCGACGGTCAGCTCGTCCGGTGCCAGGTCGTCCGGGATGTCGGCGCGCTGGTGCTGCTCGGTGTCCTTCTCGCCGCGCTCGATGTACGGGCCGTAACGGCCGACGCGGAGCACGATGTCGTTGCCGACCGGGAACGACGACACCTCGCGCGCGTCGATCGCGCCCAGGTCGGTCACCAGCTCCTTGAGGCCGCCGAGGTGGTCGCCGTCGCCGTTGCCGGCGTCGGCCGCGCCGCCCGTGGCCGTCCCCTCGCCGAAGTAGAAGCGCTTCAGCCACGGCACGGCCTTGGCCTCACCCGCCGCGATGCGGTCGAGGTCGTCCTCCATCCGGGCGGTGAAGTCGTAGTCGACGAGCCGTCCGAAGTGCTTCTCCAGGAGGTTCACCACGGCGAACGACAGGAACGACGGCACCAGGGCCGTGCCCTTCTTGAAGACGTAGCCGCGGTCCAGGATCGTGCCGATGATCGACGCGTACGTCGACGGGCGGCCGATCTCCCGCTCTTCCAGCTCCTTGACCAGGGAGGCCTCGGTGTAGCGGGCCGGGGGCTTGGTGGCGTGGCCGTCGACCGTGATCTCCTCGGCGGACAGCGCGTCGCCCTCGGCGACCTGCGGCAGCCGGCGCTCGCGGTCGTCCAGCTCGGCGTTCGGGTCGTCGGCACCCTCGACGTAGGCCTTCAGGAAGCCGTGGAAGGTGATCGTCTTGCCGGAGGCGCTGAACTCGACGTTCCGGCCGTCGGCGGCGGTGCCGCCGATCTTCACGGTCACGCTGTTACCGGTCGCGTCCTTCATCTGGGAGGCGACCGTCCGCTTCCAGATCAGCTCGTACAGCTTGAACTGGTCGCCGGTCAGGCCGGTCTCCGCGGGCGTGCGGAAACGATCACCCGACGGGCGGATCGCCTCGTGCGCCTCCTGGGCGTTCTTGACCTTGGCGGCGTAGGTGCGCGGCTGCGGCGGCAGGTAGTCGGCGCCGTACAGCTGCGTGACCTGGGCGCGGGCGGCGGAGACCGCCGTGTCGCTCAGGGTCGTGGAGTCCGTACGCATGTACGTGATGTAGCCGTTCTCGTACAGCTTCTGGGCGATCTGCATGGTCGCCTTCGCGCCGAAGCCCAGCTTGCGGCTGGCCTCCTGCTGCAGCGTCGTCGTACGGAACGGGGCGTACGGCGAGCGGCGGTACGGCTTGGACTCGACGGACCGCACGGAGAAGCGGGTGTCCTCCAGGGCGGCGGCGAGGGCGCGGGCGGTCGCCTCGTCGAGGTGGAGGGTGTTCTCGCTCTTGAGCTGTCCCAGGGAGTCGAAGTCGCGGCCCTGCGCGACCCGCCGGCCGTCGACGGTCTGCAGGCGGGCGACCAGCGACGACGGGTCCGACGGATCTCCCGCGCGGCCGGTCGCGAAGGTGCCCGTCAGGTCCCAGTACTCGGCGGAACGAAAAGCGATGCGCTCGCGTTCCCGCTCCACGACGAGTCGGGTGGCGACGGACTGCACGCGGCCGGCCGACAGCCGGGGCATGACCTTCTTCCACAGCACCGGGGAGACCTCGTAGCCGTAGAGGCGGTCGAGGATGCGGCGGGTCTCCTGGGCGTCGACCAGCTTCTGGTTGAGCTGGCGCGGGTTGGCGACGGCCGCGCGGATCGCGTCCTTGGTGATCTCGTGGAACACCATGCGCTTGACCGGGATCTTCGGCTTCAGGACCTCCTGGAGGTGCCAGGCGATCGCCTCGCCCTCCCGGTCCTCGTCCGTCGCGAGGAACAGCTCGTCGGAGTCCTTCAGCAGGTCCTTGAGCTTCTTGACCTGGGCCTTCTTGTCAGCATTGATGACATAGATCGGCTGGAAGTCATGGTCGACGTCCACACCGAGGCGCCGGACCTCGCCGGTGTACTTCTCGGGCACCTCGGCGGCGCCGTTGGGAAGGTCGCGGATGTGCCCGACGCTCGCTTCGACGACGTATCCGGGGCCGAGGTAGCCCTTGATCGTCTTCGCCTTGGCAGGCGACTCGACGATGACGAGTCGGCGGCCGCCCTGTGCGGTCTCGCTGGTCGGGGACAACTTCGCTCTTCTCTCCGGTCGACGCTGGGGCCTCCCCAGGCCTTGTTCCCGGGGTCGCGGCGTACTGCTGGCACGTGTGACGCTGCGGAGTGTGACGCTACATCCCGCCCCCGTGTCAAACGGGAAAAGCCCACAACGGCCACTCGAACGGTAACCCGACTACCGCCATTCCTGCCGCCCGGAGTGCCCGGTCACCCTCGCGATCATGTCCGGAGCGTGACGCTCCCCTTACCCGCCGGGCAGGGCGGCGACCCGTCTCAGAGCCGGGTCAGGCAGTACACGGCGAGGCTCAGCGCGAGCGTTCCGGCCAGGCTCGCGACGGCGGCGGATGCGACCCGACTCACACCGAGGGCCACCGGTTCCCGGCGTCGCAGACGGGTGCCGGTCCACGCCAGCAGACCGGCCCCGAACAGGGCGAACACCACTCCCGCGAAGATCGCCGGTCCGCTCTCCATCGCCCGAGCGCCCCTTCCCTGCCATCGGCTGTGCCCAGCGCCGGGAGGGTGGCACGCCCGGGAGGCGGGCGGGCGACATCGCGGTGAACGGAAGACCTGCGACCATTCGAACGCACGCTCGAATGAGGGGGCCGCGAACCCGGTGCGGATATTTTTCCGGCCGTTTTCGGAAAAGCGGCTCGGCGCCGCCCCCGACCGGCAACCCCTCCGGGCCCGTGCCCCCGGCATACGACGATGGGCGCGCCGCGATCGGAAGATGATCCGACCGTAGCTACGACCGCACGGGCACCCGGCGCCTACGACGGCACCGGCACCCGGCGTACGGCACCTGACCGGCACCGCTCCTCGCCCGGCCTCTCACCGGGCGCCCCACCAGACGCCTCGGCACCGCCCGGGGCAGGGCGCCCCCCCCCGACGCCTGCACCGCCCGGAGCAGGGCCTTCCCGGACCGCCCGCGCCCGCTCAGCCCGCCGGCTCCAGGAAGCCCTGCTCCACGAGCAGCCGGATCTGCGCGGGCGTACGGTCGCGGAGCACCACCGGGTCCTCGCCGACGAGCTGCGCGATGGCGTCCAGGATGCGGCCCGCGCTCAGCGTGCCGTCGCACACCCCCGCGAACCCGGCACCGACCGTGTCCACCTTCGTCGCCCGGCGCATCCCGCGGTGCTGGCGCAGCACCACGTGCTCCGGGTCCTCGGCGCCGGGCAGCCCGACCTGCTCCTGGACCACCTCGGGGACGAGCTTGAAATGGCTGTCCAGCAGCGCCGCGTCGTCGTGCTCACGGAGGTAGTCGAGCCGCTCGAAGTGCGCCCGGATCGTCTCCCCGAGCGGCTGTTCGACCGGGTGCGGCCACTCCTCCACGGTGACGACGGGCTCGGCGGATCCTGTCCTGCGCAGGGTGATCCAGCCGAAGCCGACCGCCCTGACCTTGCGCGCCTCGAACTCGTCGAGCCAGGCGTCGTAGCGCGCCTGGTACTCCGCCGGGTCCCCGCGGTGGTCACCGGCGTCCCTCAGCCACAGCTCGGCGTACTGCGTGACGTCCTGCACCTCGCGCTGCACGATCCAGGCGTCGCACCCGCGCGGCACCCACGACCTGAGTCTGTCCTGCCAGTCCTCCCCCGCCACGTGCTGCCAGTTCGCGAGGAACTGCGCGAACCCGCCCTCGTTCAGCCGTTCCCCCGCTCCCTGAACGAGCGAGCGGCACAGATCGTCCCCGCCCATGCCGCCGTCCCGGTACGTCAGCCGGGCGCGCGGGGAGATCACGAACGGCGGGTTGGAGACGATCAGGTCGAACGTCTCGTCGTCCCGGACCGGTTCGAACAGCGAGCCCTCGCGCAGGTCGGCCGCGGGCGCCCCGGAGAGCGCCAGCGTGAGCGCCGTGATGTGCAGCGCGCGCGGGTTGAGGTCGGTCGCCGTCACGCGCGTGGCGTGCTGTGCGGCGTGCAGCGCCTGGATCCCGGACCCGGTTCCGAGGTCCAGTGCGGCGGCGACGGGGGTGCGGACGGTGATGCCGGCGAGGGTCGTCGAGGCGCCGCCGACGCCCAGGACGACGCCCTCGTCGCGCTGTCCGATGCCGCCGGCCCCGCCGACCGCGCAGCCGAGGTCGGAGACGATGAACCAGTCCTCGCCCCCGGGGCCGCCGTACGGCCGTACGTCCACGGTCGCGGCCACCTCGTCCCCGCCGACGCGCCGGAGCCACCCGGCCTCCACCGCCTCCTCGACCGGCAGCACGGCCGCCACGCGCGCGTGGGGCACCGGTTGCTGGAGCAGGAACAGCCGCACGAGCGTCTCCAGCGGCGTGTCGCCACGGGTGGCCCGGAGAGCGGGCACGGTCTCGCTGCGGGCCAGCGCCGCGTACGCGGGCGCGCCGAGCAGGTCGAGCAGCCCGTCGGCGGTGAAGGAGGCGGCCAGCAGGGCGTCCCTCAGGCGCGCGGCGATGTCGGGCCGGTCGGAAACGGGCAGGGGAGCGGGTCCGGAGTCAGTCACGCCCCCATTGTGGCCCGCGACGCCCGCGCGGGGCCGACCGGCGGCGGCTGCGCGGGCCGGCTCCTGACGGGCCGCGTGGGCCCACGCGGGAACGGCTGCGCGGGCCGACTTCTCAGCCGGTTGCCGCCGACGCCAGCCTGTTGCCGCCGACGTCAAAGGGCCGTCCCTGACCTGCGTCAAGAACCCTCCGGCGGCAGCCGGCCACTCACCGGTGTCCGCCGCGCACCGCAGCCGCGAGCCGGCCGTCCCGGCGTCAGCCGGCCGTCGTCGACGCCGTCGGCTGTGCGGAGCCGGACGCGGCGACCTTGCAGCTGGGCTGCTCGGCCATCGCCGCCTTGACGTCGCCGCTCTCCAGCCGCTTCAGCGCCTGCGTGCCGCTGTCGCTCTGCTTGCCGACCTCCTTGGTCTGCAGGGCGACCTCCTTCAGGCCCTTGGCGAACTTGCCCTGGTCCTTGGTGTTGAGCCCGTCGACCTTCTTCTTCAGGTCGGCGTACGACGTGGAGAGGCCGGCGAGGTTCTTGGCCGCGTCCTGCTGGAGCTTGGCGCCGCCGTCGATGCCGGGGGGCGCTCCGGCGCTGTCGAGGGCGTCGGCGAGCGCCTTGTAGCCCTCGGCCATGTCCTGGAAGGCGGCCGCGTACGTCTTCTGGGCGTCCTTGGGCGGGAGGTTGGTGTCCGTGGCGATGGCCGCGATGGAAGCGTTGGCCGACCTGATCTTCGCGTCCTGCGCGGGCACCGCGTCGCAGACCGTCTTGGCCCAGGACACCAGCTTGGGGTCGGGCCCCTTGTCACCGCCGTCGCTGCACCCGGACACCGCCACCATCAGTACCGCACCGCCGGACAGTGCGGCCGCGAGCTTCTTGTTCACCGGATTGGTCCCTTCCATGGCTCTCGGCCCCCGGAATCTACACGGCGGACGCACTCACTCCCCTCGCCGGGGGAGGCATAAGTCGGGTTTTGTGATCTTTCGCGCCATGGGAGAGAAGGCTCACGGCGTGGGCGAGCCCACAGACGACGGGTGGGCGGGCGGCGTCAGTACACGCCGCCCGCCCACCCGTTCGAGCAGGGCCTTGCCGTCTCGGCCCGGTCGGGAGCCGCCCGTCTACGAAACCACCGCGGCGTCCGGCGGGTTGGCGACCCGACCGGCGCTGTCGTCGTCCCCGACGGCGATCCCGCGCCGCTTGGAGATGTAGACGGAAACGACGATCACCAGCAGCGCGAGGATGGCGATCCCGATCCGCACGCCGAGGTTCTTGTCGTCGCCGTAGGAGAACTTGATCACTGCCGGTGCGATGAGCAGCGAGACCAGGTTCATGACCTTCAGCAGCGGGTTGATCGCGGGTCCGGCGGTGTCCTTGAACGGGTCGCCGACCGTGTCCCCGATCACCGTGGCCGCGTGGGCCTCGCTGCCCTTGCCGCCGTGGTGGCCGTCCTCGACGAGCTTCTTGGCGTTGTCCCACGCGCCGCCGGAGTTGGCGAGGAACACCGCCATCAGCGTGCCCGCGCCGATCGCGCCGGCGAGGTAGGAGCCGAGCGCGCCGACCCCGAGCGTGAACCCGATGAAGATCGGCGCCATGACGGCGAGCAGACCGGGCGTGGCCAGCTCCCGCAGGGCGTCCTTGGTGCAGATGTCGACGACCTTGCCGTACTCGGGCTTCTCGCTGAAGTCCATGATCCCGGGCTTCTCGCGGAACTGCCGCCGCACCTCGAACACCACCGAACCCGCCGAACGCGACACCGCGTTGATGGCCAGGCCGGAGAAGAGGAAGACGACCGCGGCGCCCGCGATGAGGCCGACGAGGTTGTTGGGCTGCGAGATGTCCAGGGACAGGCTGAGCGGCGACCCCGGCCCGGTGAGCTTCGCGCCGACGTCCTGCACGTTGGTGGTGATCGCGTCGCGGTACGACCCGAACAGCGCCGACGCGGCGAGGACGGCGGTGGCGATGGCGATGCCCTTGGTGATGGCCTTGGTCGTGTTGCCGACCGCGTCCAGGTTGGTGAGCACCTGCGCGCCCGCCCCCTCGACGTCGCCGGACATCTCGGCGATGCCCTGCGCGTTGTCGGAGACCGGCCCGAAGGTGTCCATGGCGACGATCACGCCGACCGTGGTGAGCAGGCCCGTGCCGGCCAGCGCGACCGCGAACAGCGCCAGCATGATCGACGTACCGCCGAGCAGGAACGCGCCGTACACCCCGAGCCCGATGAGCAGCGCGGTGTAGACGGCGGACTCCAGGCCCACCGAGATGCCGGAGAGGACGACGGTGGCCGGGCCGGTGAGGGAGGTCTTGCCGATGTCCCGCACCGGACGGCGGCTGGTTTCGGTGAAGTAGCCGGTCAGCTGCTGGATGACGGCGGCGAGCAGGATGCCGATGGCCACCGCGACCAGCGCGAGGATGCGCGGATCGCCGTCCTTGCCCTTGATCGCCGCGTCGGTGACGCCGTCGAGGGCGGAGTACTTCGACGGCAGGTAGACGAAGACGGCGATCGCGACCAGCGCCAGCGAGATCACCGCGGAGATGAAGAAGCCGCGGTTGATCGCGGACATGCCACTGCGGTCGGCCCGGCGGGGGGCGACGGCGAAGATGCCGATCATCGCCGTGATCACCCCGATGGCGGGCACCAGCAGCGGGAACGCCAGCCCCGAGTCGCCGAAGGCGGCCTTGCCGAGGATCAGCGCGGCCACCAGGGTCACGGCGTACGACTCGAACAGGTCCGCCGCCATGCCCGCGCAGTCGCCGACGTTGTCGCCCACGTTGTCGGCGATGGTCGCGGCATTGCGCGGGTCGTCCTCCGGGATGCCCTGTTCGACCTTGCCGACCAGGTCGGCGCCGACGTCGGCGGCCTTGGTGAAGATGCCGCCGCCCACCCGCATGAACATCGCGATCAGGGCGGCACCGAGGCCGAAGCCCTCCAGTACCTTCGGCGCGTCGGCCGCGTACACCAGCACCACACAGGAGGCGCCCAGCAGGCCGAGCCCCACCGTGAACATGCCGACGACACCGCCCGTGCGAAATGCGATCTTCATCGCCTTGTGGGAGACGGTGGTGAGATCCTTTTCCGGCTCGCCTTGCGCCGGGGTCGCTTCCCGGGCCGCCGCGGCGACCCGCACATTGCTGCGTACGGCGAGCCACATGCCGATATAGCCGGTGGCTGCCGAGAACGCCGCTCCGATCAGGAAGAACACCGAGCGACCGGCCCGCTGATTCCAGTCGTCCGCGGGCAGCAGCATGAGCAGGAAGAAGACGACGACGGCGAATACGCCGAGCGTGCGCAACTGCCGGGCGAGATACGCCTTGGCGCCTTCCTGGACCGCCTCGGCGATCTTCTGCATGCTGTCGGTGCCCTCGCCGGCCGCCAGCACCTGGCGGACCAGGATTCCCGCGACCACCAGCGCAGCCAGGGCGACCGCCGCGATGACGGCCACGATGATCCGGTTGTCGTCGGTCAGGACCGCGGCCGCGAGGGACGTGGGGTGACCCGACTGAGGAATGGAAAGCCCCGCCATTCGTCCTCCTTGACGCTTGGGCTGAGCTCAAGATGTGGACGGATTGTAGGTACCGCCGTGTGATCTAAACAGGTGACGGTGACGGTAAACGGAATTGGCCTGCGTGTACATACAGCGGACCAGAACGATGTAATGCCCCAAAGCCATTGTCGGCCACCCGAGCACTTGATCAAATTACCACGGTTTTGATCGTGAATTCGTTCACGAATTCCATAGTGCCAGGAAAACGCGGCAGGGGCCCTGCTCGGCAGGGCCCCTGTGCGCTTGTCGGGTGGTTGTGGCGGCTACGGCCAGTCGGGTGAGACGGGTCAGGTGTGACCGGTCGGCCGACCAGGCGGGTGCAATCCGGCGCCCGACATCAGGCCGGCGGGATCAGGCGAGCGGGTCGGGCGGGCGGAGGTTCAGGCGAGCGCGGCGGCCGGCGGCGCGGTCGGCCAGGTCATGCGGATCAGGCCCCCGTTCTGCCCGGTGCTGACCTCCACGTCGTCGACGAGACCGCTGATGACCGCGAGGCCCATCTCGTCCTCTTCGACCTCCGCCTCGGCCTCCTGCCCGGCGCCGGGCGTGTCGCCGCCCGGGGCGGCATGCGGCGCCTCGTCGCCGACCTCGATGGAGAACTGTTTCTCCTCTTCGATCAGCGCCACCTTCACCGGTGCCGTGACGCCGCTGTTCTGGTGGAGTCCGACAGCGCGGGAGCAGGCCTCGCCCACGGCGAGCCGCACCTCGTCCAGGACGGCCTCGTCCACTCCGGCCCTGCGCGCCACCGCTGCCGCCACCAGCCGGGCGGTCCTGACGTGCTCGGGCAGCGCGCTGAAGCGGAGTTCGACGGTGGCCATGCATCCCCCTCGCGACTACGGGCGTGCGGTCGGGGGCGGGGCCGCCGAGCGCCCACACCCCCCGGTGTACATACATCTGTGTCCCGGGCCGCCGCGTCGGCAGCTGCCCAGGACGGGACCGGCCGGCGACCGGGCCCCGGCAGGAGCCCGGTGCCGGCGAGCGGTCCGGGATCGGTCAGTCGCCGATCAGTCGGTGGCCGCCACCGCTTCCTCGACCGTGGTGTGAATCGGGAACACCTTGGTGAGGCCGGTGATGCGGAAGATCTTCAGAATGCGCTCCTGGTTGCAGACCAGACGCAGCGAGCCCTCGTGGGCACGAACCCTCTTCAGGCCGCCGACCAGCACGCCGAGCCCGGTGGAGTCGAGGAAGTCCACGCCTTCCATGTCGACGACGAGGTGGAAATTCCCGTCGTTCACCAACTCGACCAGCTGCTCGCGCAGCTTGGGCGCGGTATATACGTCGATTTCGCCACCGACCTCGACGACCGTACGATCGCCGACGGTACGGGTCGACAGGGACAGGTCCACGGATCCTCCAGCACCTTGCTATCGAGCGGTCGCCCCTTGGGCACCTCGCTTGCGGCCCCCGGGACGTTTCGCCAGCCGCGATGGCATTCGATCACTTACCGGCAGGCGTGCACGACGCCTTGGCTCCATTGTCCGTCACGCCAGTGACACACTCGGTGCCGATGGCCAAGAATCACCGATCCGATCGAACCCAGGCCCGCCCGGCCTCCCGCCCGTCTCCGGGCGCGGTCCTGGACCGGCTCGCCTCCGGGCCGAGCCGGGCTGCGCGCATCACTCATACGGAGCACTTGCCCCCGCGTGCGGGCCGCCATGCCGTCTGGCCTGACCGGATTCGGCCCGAGGTGATCGCGGCCGTCCAGGAGTGCGGCATCGAGCACCCCTGGGCGCACCAGGCGCTGGCCGCCGAGCACGCCCTGGACGGCGACTCGGTGGTCGTCGCCACCGGCACCGCCTCCGGCAAGTCCCTCGCCTACCTCGTGCCCGTCCTGTCCACCCTCCTGGACGGCGCGGAGGCCCCGAACGGCCGTGGTGCCACCGCTCTGTACCTGTCCCCCACCAAGGCGCTCGCGGCGGACCAGTGCCGGTCGGTGAAGGAACTTTCACAACCCCTCGGCACCGCGGTACGGCCGGCCGTGTACGACGGCGACACCCCGTTCGAGGAACGGGAGTGGATCCGCCAGTACGCCAACTACGTCCTCACCAACCCGGACATGCTGCACCGCGGGATACTCCCCTCCCACCCGCGCTGGTCCTCCTTCCTGAAGTCGCTCAGGTACGTCGTCATCGACGAGTGCCACACCTACCGGGGTGTCTTCGGCTCGCACGTCGCCCAGGTGCTGCGCCGGCTGCGCCGCCTGTGCGCCCGCTACGGCTCCTCCCCCGTGTTCCTGCTGGCCTCGGCGACCGCCGCCGAACCCGCGGTCGCCGCCCGGCGGCTGACCGGCCTGCCGGTCGTCGAGGTCGCCGACGACGCCTCCCCGCGCGGAGAGCTGGTGTTCGCCCTCTGGGAGCCGCCGCTCACCGAACTGAGGGGCGAGAGAGGCGCACCCGTTCGGCGCACCGCCACCGCCGAGACCGCCGACCTGCTCACCGACCTCACCGTGCAGGGCGTGCGCTCGGTCGCCTTCGTGCGCTCCCGGCGCGGCGCCGAGCTGATCTCGGTGATCGCCCAGGAGAGGCTCGCCGAGGTCGACCGCTCCCTGGCCCGGCGTGTCGCGGCCTACCGCGGCGGCTACCTCCCCGAGGAGCGCCGCGCCCTGGAACGCGCCCTGCACTCCGGGGAACTCCTCGGCCTCGCCGCCACGACCGCCCTGGAGCTGGGCGTGGACGTCTCCGGTCTGGACGCCGTGGTGATCTCCGGCTACCCGGGCACCCGTGCCTCCCTGTGGCAGCAGGCCGGCCGCGCGGGCCGCTCCGGCCAGGGCGCCCTCGCGGTCCTCGTCGCCCGCGACGACCCGCTGGACACCTTCCTCGTCCATCACCCCGAGGCCCTGTTCGACCAGCCGGTGGAATCGACGGTCCTCGATCCCGACAACCCCTACGTCCTCGCCCCGCACCTGTGCGCCGCCGCCGCGGAGCTGCCGCTGACCGAGGAGGACCTGGACCTCTTCGGCCCGGCCTGCGCGGACGTGCTGCCGCAGCTGGAGGCCGCCAAGCTGCTGCGCCGGCGCACCAAGGCCTGGCACTGGACCCGCCGGGAGCGGGCCGCCGACCTCACCGACATCCGCGGTGCCGGCGGCCGTCCGGTGCAGGTCGTCGAGGCCACCACGGGCCGTCTGCTCGGCACGGTCGACGCGAGCGCCGCGCACTCCACGGTCCACGAAGGCGCCGTCCACCTGCACCAGGGCCGCACCTACCTGGTGCGCTCCCTGGACCTGGAGGACTCCGTCGCCCTGGTCGAGCAGGCGGACCCGCCGTACTCGACGGTCGCCCGCGACACCACGTCCATCTCCATCCTGGAGACGGACACCGAGATCCCGTGGGGCGCCGGCCGCCTGTGCTACGGCTCGGTGGAGGTCACCAACCAGGTGGTCTCCTACCTGCGCCGGCGCCTCATCACCGGCGAAGTGCTGGGCGAGACGAAACTCGACCTCCCTCCTCGTACGCTGCGCACACGCGCGGTGTGGTGGACGGTCACCGAGGACCAGCTGGACGAGGCCCGGATCACCCCGGAGATCCTCGGCGGCTCCCTGCACGCCGCCGAGCACGCCTCCATCGGCATGCTGCCCCTCTTCGCGACCTGCGACCGCTGGGACATCGGCGGCGTGTCCGTGCCCCTGCACCCCGACACCCTCCTGCCCACGGTCTTCGTCTACGACGGCCACCCCGGCGGCGCCGGATTCGCCGAGCGCGCCTTCCACACCGCCCGTGCCTGGCTCACCGCCACCCGCGAGGCCATCGCCTCCTGCGAGTGCGAGGCCGGCTGCCCGTCCTGCATCCAGTCCCCCAAGTGCGGCAACGGCAACGACCCCCTGCACAAGAGGGGCGCGGTACGCCTGCTCACGGCGCTGCTGCGGGGGGCGCCGGAGGAGGCGGGTGCGGGTGCGGCGGAACCGCGGGGAGAGTAGGCGAAGGGGCCGGCTGGACGCCGGAAACCGAGGACCCGTCCGGCACCCCGGGCGGTACCGGGCCCGCCGGTCCCGCTCTCGCCCCGACCTCCGCCGTGAACGGCCCCCTTCCCGCGGCCGCCGTCACCTCGGACGTGTCGCCCACGATCGCGCACCGCACCAGCCGTACTCCCTGCGCCGCCGCCAGCCGCCCGGCCCGCGCGCAGGCCGTCGGGCCGCCCTCCGCCCAGTGGTTCGCCGCCGCGAGCGCGGCCAGGTCGGCGCCACCGGCCGCCCGGTGCCGTACGACGACGGCCTGCCCGAGAGCCAGCACGGCGCCGAACACCACGCACAGCACGGCGATCGCCCCCAGGCTCCAGACGGTGGCCGATCCGCGGTCGGAACCGGACAGCCGATCCGGCTGAGCGGGCCCACCGCACCGCGCCTCCCGCCGTCCGTAGGACCGCGCCTCCCGTCGTCCGTCGGTGCGCTCGGTACGCGCTCGTCCGTCGGTCGGCCCACGCCGGCGCCTCATGGCCCCGCCTCCCTCGGTCCCACCGTGTCCTCGGCGAGGGCCACGGCCTCCTCCCGGACCTCGAACGGCAGACCGCTCAGCACCGGCGGCTTGGCCGCCACCGTCACCCGGACATGGTCGCCCTCCCGGGCGACGGTCACCCGCGCTCCCCTCGGCGCCGCGTCCCTGGTCACCGTCACCACCGCCTCGGCCGGATCCTGCCGGGCGGCGGCCCGGGCGCCCGCGCGGGCCGCGTCCACGCACTCGATCTGCGCCGCCACCACGAGCAGCCCCCAGACCAGCGCCATCGTGAACGCCACCAGCACGGACAGCACCACGGCCGCCTCCGCGGTCACGAACCCACGGTCCCCACCTCGCTCACATCCGCGCACTGAGGGCCTTCTTCACGATGGCCTGCAGCTCCGCCTGGACCTGGCCGCTGGTGACGACCTTGTAGAGCAGCAACGCGAAACCGACGGCCGCGATGATCCCCATGGCGTACTCGGACGTCACCATTCCGCCGTCCTGACGGCAGGCCCCGCGCACCCGGACCGCCGCTTTCCTGATCTTCTCGAACATTTCAACCCCCGTGAGATTCCTGGTCTTGTGGCTCGTGGTCGTCTGTCGTCGTGCGTGTCTGTCGTCGTGCGTGTCTGTCGCCGCTCGTCCTCTGTCGCCGCTCGTCCTCTGTCACCGTGCCTCGCGCTCACCCGACGTCTGCGTGCAGGTCCGCTCTCATTGCGCTCGTCGCCTCACCTCCCTCCCATCACCCCGCCCGCCAGCCCGATCACGACCGGCAGCACACCGACCGCGATGAACGCGGGCAGGAAGCACAGGCCGACCGGCGCGGAGATCAGTACGCCCGCCCGGCGTGCCCGGGCCGTCGCCGCCCGCGCCCACTCCGCACGCGCGTCCGACGCGAGCCGGGCGACCGGGCCGGCCGCGGGCAACCCGGACTCGTCGGCCCGCTCCAGCAGCCGCGCCAGCGCACCGGCACCGGGCAGCGCCGCCAAGCTCCGCCAGGCGTCCGCCGGTCCGCCACCGAGCCGGACCTCCGCCGCGCCCCGCGCCAGGGCCTGCCCGACGGGTCCGCCAAGGGCCTCCCCCACCGCCTGGGCGGCGATCACCGGGCCGGCACCGGCCGCGATACAGGCGGCCAGCAGATCGGCGGCGAGCGGAAGCTGGCGCGCGGCCCCGGCCGTATCGACCGCCTCCTGCCGCACCGCCGCCGTCTGACGACCCCGCCACCGCCACAGCACCGCGCCCACACCCAGCCCCAGTGCCACACCGGTGATCCCGCCGACCAGCACCCACACACCGCACGCCGCACCGGCCGTCGACACCCACCGCCGCCGAACGATGTCCGAAATCGTCAGCCGACCTGTCCGCTCGGGGACATCGAAGCCCAGCAGTTCGGCCACCCGGCGCCGCGCCCGGTGCCGCCGCCGCGCCAGTTCCAGCCACCGGACACCCCAGCCGAGGACCAGCGCAACGACCACCGCCGTCCCCAGCCTGTGGATGGTTTCCCCACTCACCCCGCACGCCCCTTCCCCGCCACTCGGCCACTCGGCCATTCGGCAATCACTCACTCGGTCACCCGATCACTCGGCCACTCGGCCACTCGGCCACCGGTCCCCCGGCCACCCGCACGGTTCGCCAAACACGCACGGCGCACCTCACACGGCCTCCGCCCCCCGCACGATCCGCATCGCCCACCACAGCCCGGCCGTCTCGAACACCGCGCCTGCCGTCAGGCAGCCGAGGCCCGCGCCGCTGTGCAGCAGCACCCGCAGGGGATCGGCGCCCATGGCCGTGCCGAGGAGCAGCCCGAGGGCGGGCAGTGCGGCGAGCAACACCGCGGTGGCCCGGGCGCCCGCCAACTGGGCGTTCACGTCGGATCGCTGGTCCCGCTCCGCGCGCAGGGCCGCGTCCAGCCGGTCCAGGCCGGTGGCGAGCCCGGCGCCCTGGTCCACGGCCACCCGCCAGCACGCGGCGAGCCCGAGCAGGCCCTCCGCCCCCGGCTGCCGAGCCGCCACGGCGAGCGCGCCGGGCACATCCCCGCCGAACCGTGCCGCGGCCACCACGGCGGCCTGTGCCTCGCCCAGCCCTCCGGAGTCCCGCGCGGCCCGCAAGAGCGCCTCCCCCGGCTGCCGTCCCGCCCGTACCTCCCCGGCGAGCCCACCGCACAGGTCGATCACCGCGTCGGCCCGCCGCTCCCGGGTACGCCGGGCCTGCCGGGCCTGCCTCGTCCGGCGCACCACGGGGACACCGGCGGCCCCCGCGACCACCGGGATCACCGAGGCACCCAGCAGGGCGATCCCCAGACCGGCGACCAGCACCCACCACTCGGCGCCCCATCGGCCGCGCCGCCGCCGCAGTTCCGCGCGGAACTCCTCCCAGACCGGCGGTCCCGTCGTCACCACCCCGGCGTCGGCCAGCAGCAGCCGCGCCCGCCGCGTCCCGTAGTGCCGCCCGCCCAGCAGCCACACCAACGCGCCGAGACAGACCAGAGCGGCCACCATGGAGGTCTCACCCATCACTTCCGTCACCCCTCTCCTCACCCCTCTCCTCACCGTCGGCCTGGGCCCACCCGCCGAACCTCACCGACGCGCCACTGGCCGCCGAAGGCATCGATCGGCCGTACCGCGCTGATCCGCCACCGACCACCACACGCACCGAGCCGCCGAACCTCACCGGCTGACCACCGCTGGTCCGCCGAACGAGCCGGCCCGGCGCGACCCCGCGCCCCCGCTCACTCACCCTCCAGCTCCCCCGCGTCCCCCACGAGTTGCCGCAACCGCCCCCACCCCCGCTCCCGCACGAACGCCCGCTCGCCCCAGCGCAGGGCCGGTACCGTCCGGACCAGCCCCGTGGTGTCCCGTTCCAGCACGTGCACCTCGGCGATCCGGCGCCGCCCGGACCGGTCCCGTACGAGGTGCACGACCACGGAGAGGGCCGCCGCCAACTGGCTGTGGAGGGCGGCACGGTCCAGCCCGGCGGCCGTGGCCAGCGCCTCCAGCCGGGCCGGTACATCCGCCGCCGCGTTGGCGTGAACGGTGCAACAGCCGCCTTCGTGCCCGGTGTTGAGGGCCGCGAGCAGATGCACCACCTCGGGGCCGCGTACCTCGCCGACGACCAGCCGGTCCGGCCGCATCCGCAGCGCCTGCCGTACCAGGTCCTCCAGGGTGACCAGGCCGGCGCCCTCCTGGTTGGCGGGCCGGGTCTCCAGCCGGACGACGTGCGGGTGGTCCGGCCTCAGCTCGGCCGAGTCCTCGGCGAGCACGATCCGCTCGCCGGGTCCGACGAGCCCGAGCAGGGCGCTGAGCAGGGTCGTCTTGCCGGACCCGGTGCCCCCGCTGACGAGGAAGGACAGCCGGGCCTCGAGCAGCGCCCGCAGGATCCGGTCACCGCCCGGTGGCACGGTGCCGGCCGCGACGAGCTCGCCGAGGGTGAAGGCCCGCGGCCGTACCACCCGCAGGGCGAGGCAGGTGCAGCCGACGGCGACCGGGGGAAGCACCGCGTGCAGCCGGGTGCCGTCCGGCAGCCGGGCGTCCGCCCAGGGCCGGGCGTCATCCAGCCGGCGTCCGGCCACGGCGGCCAGCCGCTGCGCGAGACGCCGTACGGCCGCCGCGTCGGGGAAGGTCACCGGGGTCAGCTCCAGGCCGCCGCCGCGGTCGACCCAGACCCGGTCCGGGGCGGAGACCAGGACGTCGGTGACGTCCGGGTCGGCGAGCAGGGGTTCCAGGGGGCCGGTGCCGACGAGTTCGGACCGCAGGTGCGCGGCCGCGCCGAGGACTTCCGCGTCGCCGAGCACCCGGCCCTGTTCGCGCAGGGCCTGGGCCACACGCGCGGGGGTGGGTTCGGCGCCGCTCTCGGCGAGCCGGCGGCGGACGCCGTCGAGCAGGGCCGCGCCGTCGGCCCGGTCGAGTCCGGGCAGCGTCATCGGACACCTCCCGTCTCGACCAGCGCGCGCTCCCAGAAGTGCGCGCAGAAACGGGCGAGCGGTCCGCGCCCGGTGGCGCCCGGCGGTTTCGTGCCGCCCCGCGGGCGCTGCAACGCCGGTTCGACGGGTACCTCGCCGGCCAGGGGCAGGCCGAGCAGCCGGGCCACCTCCTGGTCGTCGAGGCCGGGCGCGTACGGCCCGCGGACCGCGACCCGCAGGTCCCGCACGACCATGCCGACGGCGGAGGCGACGCGGCCGGCGGCGGCGACGGCCCGCAGCTCGGCCGGGACGACGAGCAGGGCCATGTCGAGCTGGGCGAGGGCCTCCGCGACCCCGTCGTCGAGGCGCCGGGGCAGGTCCACGACGACCGTGCCGCCGCGCCGCCGGGCGGCTGCCAGCACCGCGCGGACCGCGGGAGGCGGGACGGCGACGCAGTCGCCGCGGTCCCAGCTGAGCACGCGCAGGGAGTGCAGCTCGGGCAGCGACTCCTCCAGGGCGCCGCCGCCGACCCGGCCCCGGGAGGCGGCGAAGGCGGGCCAGCGCAGCCCTTCGGCGCTCTCGCCGCCGAGGAGTACGTCGAGTCCGCCGCCCAGCGGATCGGCGTCCACGAGGAGGGTGCGCAGTCCCTCACGCGCGGAGGTGACGGCGAGCGCGCAGGCGAGCGTGGACGCGCCGGCCCCGCCGCGACCGCCGATCACCCCGACGGTGAGGGCCGGGCGGCCGATGCCCTCGGCCACGTCGGCGATGCGGTCGACCAGCCACGGTTCGCCGTCGGGGAGCATCAGGACGTGGTCGGCGCCGATCTGGACGGCTCGTTTCCACACCCCCGGGTCGTCCTGGTCGCGGCCCACCAGCACCACCCCCGGCCGGCGCGCCACGCCGCGCATCCGGTGGGCGGCGTCGTCGCCGACGAGTACCAGCGGGGCGGCCGCCCAGCCGTCGCCGGATTCCGGTACGCCGTGGTGGACCTCGGGTGTGGCTCCCGCCGCCGCGCACAGGCGCAGCAGATCGTCCAGGAGGACGGCGTCCTCGGTGACGATGAGCGGCCGTCCGGGCCGCTCCGCGGGGCCGGGCGGCGGGTCGTGGGTGACGGTTCCGGTCACGGGTGTTCCCCCTTCGCTGGGCGGGCCGCGCAGCCCCTGCGACCACGCGATTCCCGAAGATGTGAAGAACCGGCAAGCGGCCTCCATATGAACGGCCGATAGGAACCGGCCATACGCGCTCCGGCAATGGGACCCGGCCATGAACTCGCCTCGGCCGGAGTGCGCTGGAATCACGGTGCAGTGATCCGCGAAATAATGTGGATCTTGGTCGATAACTGTGGACAACCCGGGCCCTGTGAATAACTCGGTCACCCATACCGGTGACCCCCGTGCCAGCGCGTGTGTGATATCCACAGTGCAGCCCGACGATTACCGTCGGTAACCGATCATGGGCATGGCAACGCCGCGGTCACGGCGGCGGACTGCCGGCCGTACGGCCGCGTGGGGGAAGGAGCGGAGGGAGAAAACCCATCCGGACATGCGACGACCCCCGCCGGGGGGGAGAGCGGGGGTCGTCCCCACGGCCGACTCGGGGGGGGAGGAGTCGGACCGGGTTAGCACGGTCGCGAACGATCCGTGACTTCCATGGTGTACCCGAGAGCCCTCTCAGGCAAACCCACGCGCCCCACCTTACGCCGAATGGTGGGCGCCTATGCTCAGGGACGTGGAAAACCACTCCTTGCCCCGCGCGGCGGCCTTCTTTGACCTGGACAAGACGGTCATTGCGAAGTCCAGCACCCTCACCTTCAGCAAGTCCTTCTACCAAGGCGGGCTGATCAACCGCAGGGCCGCGCTGCGTACCGCATATGCCCAGTTCGTCTTCCTGGCCGGCGGTCTGGACCACGACCAGATGGAGCGCATGCGCGAGTATCTCTCCGCGCTGTGCCGCGGCTGGAACGTCCGGCAGGTGCGGGAGATCGTCGCCGAGACCCTGCACGAGCTGATCGACCCGATCATCTACGACGAGGCCGCCTCGCTCATCGAGGAGCACCACGCGGCCGGCCGGGACGTGGTGATCGTGTCCACCTCGGGCGCCGAGGTGGTCGAGCCGGTCGGGGAACTGCTGGGCGCGGACCGGGTGGTGGCCACCCGGATGGTCGTCGGCGAGGACGGCTGCTTCACGGGAGAGGTGGAGTACTACGCCTACGGCCCGACGAAGGCCGAGGCCATCAGGGAGCTGGCCGCGTCCGAGGGCTACGACCTCGACCGCTGCTACGCCTACAGCGACTCGGCGACCGACCTGCCGATGCTCCAGGCCGTCGGGCACCCGCACGCGGTGAACCCGGACCGCGCACTGCGCCGCGAGGCATGCGCGCGCGGCTGGCCGATCCTGGAGTTCCGGCACCCGGTCCGCCTGAAGAAACGGCTGCCCGCGTTCTCCGTGCCGGCCCGCCCGACGCTGGTCGCCGCGGCGGCCATAGGCGCGGCAGCGGCGACCGCCGGCCTCGTCTGGTACACGAACCGGCGCCGTGGCACCGCCTGAACCGGCGCCCGTTTCACCCTGTTTGAACCTGAAAGTAAAGAAGTGCAGGCCGGGGTTCCGCTTCCCCCCGGCGCGCGGTACAAAGAACGTAGGCCCGCGAGACCAAAGGACATCCGCGAGGATCCCCTACCACTACGCATTGGCCCCACGGACCCAGCATGAACACCGGGCACCCACGCGACGTCGACCCGTCGATTACGGGCCAGCCGCACCAGGTGACGGGCAAAGATCCCGGCCTGATGGGCGACATATCGAGGACGCCTGGTAACCCGGTGATCATGCCAGCGGCGGTACGAGCACTCGTACCGCCGCACCCTTTTCGTCTTCTCAGGCCGCGCCGCGCTGGAGCGCCTCGCACACCGCCGTCGACTCGCGTACGCCAAGCTCCACCGCCCGGCCGCAGTGGGCGATCCAGGCAGCCATGCCCTCGGGGGTGCCGGAGACGTACCCGTCCAGAGCGGCCAGGTAGGAGGCGCGCCCCAGTTCGGCGTGGCCCACCTCGGCCGGGCAGACCGCCTTCGGGTCCAGTCCGCTGCCGATCAGCACGATCCGCTCGGCCGCGCGCGCGACCAGGCCGTTGTGGGAGGTGAAGGGGCGCAGCGCGAGCAGCTCGCCGTGCACCACGGCGGCCGTGACCAGCGCGGGCGCGGAGGTCCCGGCGATGATCAGGTCGGCCAGCCCCTCCAGCCGGCCCGAGACCTCCCCGGCGTCCGGCAGCGGCAGCTCGACCAGCGGCTCGTCGACCGGCTCGCCGGCCAGCCGCGGCCTGCCGACCTGGTCCTCACCGCTCGCCGCGGCCACCAGGTGCAGCCGGGCCAGCACCCGCAGGGGCGACTGGCGCCAGATGGACAGCAGCTGCCCCGCCTCGGCGGTGAGCCGCAGGGCCGCGCCCATGACCCGGGCCTCGGTGTCGACGCCGAAGTCGGTGCGCCGGCGCACCTCCTCCAGGGCCCAGTCCGCGCCGGACAGCGCCGCCGAGCCCCGGGCGCCGCGCAGGGCCGCCTCGGAGGTGATCTCGTTGCTGCGACGTCGCATGATCCGGTGGCCGTAGACCCGGTCCACGGCCTTGCGCACGGACTCAACGGACTCGGCCACACCGGGCAGCGAGCCCAGGGCCGCGAGCGGATCGGCGGTCGCGCCTGTCGTACTCATGAGTACGACACTACGCACCCCGTCGGCCCGCCCCACGAAGGAGTGGTCTTCTTCACTGCCGCGTGACACGCACAGCTATGACCCGACTACCCTTGGTGAACATGAAAATTGCTTTCGTCGGGAAGGGCGGCAGCGGCAAGACCACGCTCTCCTCCCTCCTCATCCGCCATCTCGTCGCCTCCGGCGCCCCGGTGGTCGCCATCGACGCGGACATCAACCAGCACCTCGGCCCCGCGCTCGGCCTCGGCGAGGAGGAGGCTGCGGCGCTGCCCGCCATGGGCGGACAGCTCTCGCTGATCAAGGACTACCTGCGCGGCACCAACCCGCGCATCGCCTCGGCCGCGACGATGATCAAGACGACCCCGCCCGGCGAGGGCTCGCGGCTGGTCGGGGTGCGCGAGCCCAACCCGGTCTACGACGCCTGCGCGCGCCCGGTGGAACTCGACGGCGGCGCCGCCCGTTTGATGGTCACGGGCCCCTTCACCGACGCCGACCTGGGGGTCGCCTGCTACCACTCCAAGACGGGAGCGGTGGAGCTGTTCCTGAACCACCTCGTCGACGGCCCCGGCGAGTACGTCGTGGTCGACATGACGGCCGGTTCGGACTCCTTCGCCTCCGGCATGTTCACCCGCTTCGACATGACGTTCCTCGTCGCCGAGCCGACCCGGAAGGGGGTCTCCGTCTACCGCCAGTACAAGGAGTACGCCCGCGACTTCGGCGTGGCCCTCAAGGTCGTCGGCAACAAGATCCAGGACCCGGACGACCTCGACTTCCTGCGCGAGGAGGTCGGGGACGACCTGCTCGTGACGGTCGGGCGGTCGGACTGGGTGCGCGCCATGGAGAAGGGCCGGCCGCCCCGGTTCGCCCTCCTGGAGGAGGCCAACGCCCACGCCCTCGACCTGCTCAGGGCCACCGTCGACGCCACCTACGAGCAGCGCGACTGGGAGCGCTACACCCGCCAGATGGTGCACTTCCACCTGAAGAACGCCGAGTCCTGGGGCAACGAGCGCACCGGGGCCGACCTGGCGGCGCAGGTCGACCCCCACTTCGTGCTCGGCGAGAGCGTGGCGGCGCCGGCCTGACGTCTACGGCTCCTGCGCCGGCGCCCCGGGCACGCCCTTGGGCGCGGGAGCCGGGTGGCCGGACAGGAAGGACGCCCAGCCCTGCCGTGGGGCCTGGCCCACCTTCAGGGTGCGCAGCTTCGCCAGGGTCGCCGGGTCCTGGGCGTCCAGCCAGTCGGCCAGCTGGTGGAAGGAGACACAGCGCACCTCGGGCTTGGTGCACACCGCCTTGACCACGTCCTCCACGGCGCGCATGTAGGTGCCGCCGTTCCAGGACTCGAAGTGGTTGCCGATGATCAGGGGCGCGCGGTTGCCGTCGTAGGCGCGGTAGAAACCCTGGATGAGTCCGTCGCGCATCTGGCCGCCCCAGTAGTCGAACTTGTCGGGGTCGCCCTGGGTCTTGGTGCCGGACTGGTTGACCATGAAGTTGTAGTCCATGGTCAGCTGCTCATAGCTGTGGCCGGGAAAGGGCACCAGCTGCATCGACAGGTCCCACAGGCCCTCCTTCTTCTTGGGCCAGACCTGGTTGTCGACTCCGCTGGAGTCGTAGCGGAAGCCCAGCTGGCGGGCGGCCTTGACGAAGTTCTTCCGGCCTTCCAGGCAAGGGGTGCGGGCGCCGATCAGCTCCTTGTCGTAGTCGAAGGGCAGCGGGGCCGTCCGCTTCATGCCCGTGTTGGTCCGCCATGACTTCACGAAGTTCTTGGCCTGGGCGATCTCGCTCTTCCACTCCTCCACCGACCAGGTGCCGACCCCGCCGTCGGGCCCGCAGAAGTGGCCGTTGAAGTGGGTGCCGATCTCGTTGCCCTCCAGCCAGGCCAGCCGTACCTGCTTGAGGGTGTCGGTGATGCCCTGCTCGTCGTTGAAGCCGATGTCGGAGCGGCCCGGCGAGTGCTGCGGGGGCTTGTACAGCTCGCGCTTCTCCTCCGGCAGGAGGTACACGCCGCTGAGGAAGTACGTCATGGTCGCGTTGTTCTCCTTGGCGACCTCACGGAAGTGCGAGAACAGCTTCTGGCTGTCCTCGCCCGCGCCGTCCCAGGAGAACACCACGAACTGAGGGGGCTTCTGACCGGGGCTCAGCCGCTCGGGCCGGGGCAGGTGCGGCTGGGATCCGGTGTAGGCGGTGGAACCGTCGCCGATCAGCCGGAGCACGCTGCCGGGCGCCGGCGCACCCTGCACCGGGCCGGGCGCCCCTTCCTTGGTGCCGCTGGGGCCGGTCGCGCAACCGGCCAACGACGCCGCACAGGCCGCGGCGACCATGGCGCCGACGGCGATCCTCTGGGTGGCGGCCATGTTCCGCCCACCTTCTTCCTTCTTCCAGGCACACGCTGACGAGGGCCGTTTTCGAGTGATGCGCCGGGTTCGCACCGGCAGCGCCGCCAAGGTCGCACGCGACCGAGAAGGAATTAGTACGACAAGCCGATCAAATGCTCACTTCACTCAAGCGGGCGATTGTTCACCCCATTTGCGCCAAAAGGTTATGCTTTGGCTTTACTCTGCATTACAGTTCTTTTACCGAGCGTTGATCCATCCCGCCGCTGCACGCCGTGACCCACGGCCGCGACCGAGCCCGCCCATCGCCGCGGCTCCCACCCAGTCCGCGACCGCGCCGCCCCGGAGGAGACGGGAACATGTCCGCCTGCGCACCCCCTCACACCCAGCAGCCCCACCCCCCGCACGACCCCGCACCGACCCGCCGCCGCTTCCCGGTCGCGGGCGCCGATCTGTCCGCGGCCGTCGCGGTCTTCCTGATCGCCCTGCCGCTCTCCCTCGGCATCGCCCTGGCCACCGGCGCCCCGCTCCAGGCCGGACTCGTCGCCGCCGCGGTCGGCGGGATCGTCGTCGGTCGGCTGGGCGGCTGCCCCCTCCAGGTCAGCGGGCCCGCCGCCGGACTCACCGTGGTCACCGCCGACCTGATCCACCGTTACGGCTGGCGGGCCACCTGCGGCATCACCGTGCTCGCGGGCCTCGCCCAACTAGGCCTCGGCTGCCTGCGGGTGGCGCGCGGCGCGCTCGCGGTCAGCCCGGCCGTGGTGCACGGCATGCTGGCCGGCATCGGCATCACCATCGCCGTCGCCCAGCTGCACATCGTCCTGGGCGGCAACCCGGACAGCTCCGTCCTCGCCAACGTGCGGCAGCTGCCCGCCCAGTTGGCCGGTCTGCACCCGGCCGCCGTGTCGATGAGCGCGCTGACCCTGGCCCTGCTGCTGGCGTGGCCCCGCCTGCCCGGCCGCGCCGGCCGGCTGCTGCGCAGGGTGCCGGCCGCCCTCGTCGCCGTCACCGGAGCCGCCGCGACCGCCGCCCTCACGGGACTGAGCCTCCCCCGCGTCGAGCTGCCGTCCTGGCACAGCCACGCCCTGGCCGGACTGCCCGAGGGCCCCGTGCTCGGCCTGGTGGCCGCGGTGCTCACCACCACCCTGGTGTGCAGCGTGCAGTCGCTGCTCGGCGCGGTGGCCGTGGACAAGCTGGTCGCCGCCCGCACCGGACCGCAGTCCCGCATCGGCCGCTCCGACCTGGACCGGGAGCTGCTCGGCCAGGGCGCCGCCAACATCGTCTCCGGGGCCCTCGGCGGACTGCCGATCGCGGGCGTGGCGGTGCGCAGTACCGCGAATGTGAAATCAGGTGCGGTCAGCCGGAACTCCACGATGACGCACGGCGTTCTCGTAGTAGTCGCCGCGCTGCTGATGGTCCCGGTCCTCGAGGAGATCCCGCTCGCCTCCCTCGCCGCCCTGGTGATGGCCGTCGGCATCCAGATGGTGTCCCTGCACCACATCCGCACGGTGACGCGCCACCGCGAAGTGCCGGTCTACGCCGTGACCACGCTCGGCGTGGTGGTCCTCGGCGTCCTCCAGGGCGTGTTCCTCGGAGTCGCCGTGGCGGTCGCCGTCGCCCTGCACCGCCTCGCCCGCACCCGCATCACCCACCACGAGAAGGAAGGGGTCCATCACGTACGCGTCCGGGGTCAGCTGACCTTCCTCGCGGTGCCCCGGCTCAGCAGAACCCTGCACCTCGTGCCCCAGGGCGCCCGTGCCGTCGTGGAGTTGGACGGTTCGTTCATGGACCACGCGGCGTACGAGTCGCTGCAGGACTGGCGCAGCTCCCACACCGCGCGGGGAGGCACGGCCGAGCTGTCGGGCCGGCGCGACGGAGTCCGGACCGCCGGGCAGGCCCCTGCCACCGAGTGCCGGTGCCGCCCCTGGACCCCCTGGCGCAACCACCAGGCCTGTTTCGCCGCGGCCGCCGCCCCGGCGGGCCAGGGGCCCGGCCGGGAACTGGCCCGTGGCATCAGCTCGTTCCAGCGGAACACCGCGCCGCTGGTGCGGGAGGAGCTGGCGCGGCTCGCCCGGGAGGGCCAGCGGCCCTCCCAGCTCTTCCTGACCTGCGCCGATTCCCGGCTCGTCACGTCGATGATCACCGCCAGTGGTCCCGGCGACCTGTTCGTCGTCCGCAACGTCGGCAACCTGGTGCCGCCACCGGGCGAGGAGCACGGCGACGACTCGGTGGCCGCCGCCATCGAGTACGCGGTGGACGCGCTCGGGGTGCGCTCGATCACGGTGTGCGGGCACTCCGGGTGTGGGGCGATGCAGGCACTGCTGGCCTCGGGGGCCGGCCAGGGGGACGGCACCCCGCTCCAGCGGTGGCTGCGGCACGGGTTGCCGAGCCTGGCGCGGACGGCCGGTGACCAGCCCGGACGGCCCCGGCTGGCCGGGCGGGAGCCCACGGACGCGGTGGAGCTGCTGTGCCTGACCAACGTGATCCAGCAACTGGCGCATCTGCGGGCGCACGGACCGGTGGCCCGGGCGCTGGCCGAGGGGGCGCTGGAGCTGCACGGCATGTATTTCCACGTGGGCGAGGCACAGGCGTACCTGCTCGCGGGGACGGAGGAGGAAGCGGTGTTCGAGGACGTCGCGGGAGGCATCGGTGGAGGTGAGGGGGCACACGAAGCGGTGCGGGCCACGAGCGGCCGACAGGTCTAAACCAATTTTCCGGTCGACCCTTGTCATCGGACCCCGGGTCTGATGAGCTGTGGCCTGGGACACAACGGACACCCTTCGAAAGGGAGATGTCGTGAGCAACGAGAGCCTGGCCAACCTGCTCAAGGAAGAACGCAGGTTCGCGCCGCCCGCCGACCTGGCAGCGCACGCCAACGTCACCGCGGAGGCGTATGAACAGGCCAAGGCTGACAGGCTCGGCTTCTGGGCCGAGCAGGCTCGCCGCCTGACCTGGGCCAAGGAACCGATCGAGACGCTGGACTGGTCGAACCCGCCGTTCGCGAAGTGGTTCAAGGACGGCGAGCTGAACGTCGCCTACAACTGTGTGGACCGGCACGTGGAGGCCGGGCACGGGGACCGCGTCGCCATCCACTTCGAGGGTGAGCCCGGCGACAGCCGTGCGATCACCTACGCGGAGCTGAAGGACGAGGTCTCCAGGGCCGCGAACGCCCTGCTGGAGCTGGGCGTGCGCAAGGGCGACCGCGTCGCCATCTACATGCCGATGATCCCGGAGACCGCGATCGTGATGCTGGCCTCGGCCCGGATCGGCGCCGCGCACTCGGTCGTCTTCGGCGGTTTCTCGGCGGACGCGCTCGCGACCCGGATCAAGGACGCGGACGCCAAGGTGATCATCACCGCCGACGGCGGCTACCGCCGCGGCAAGCCGTCCGCGCTCAAGCCCGCCGTGGACGAGGCGATCGGCAAGGTGGACAACGTCGAGCACGTCCTCGTGGTCCGCCGCACCGGCCAGGAGGTGGCCTGGACCGAGGGCCGGGACCTGTGGTGGGACGACGTCGTCGCCCGCCAGTCGGCCGAGCACACCCCGGAGGCGTTCGACGCGGAGCACCCGCTGTTCATCCTCTACACCTCCGGCACGACGGGGAAGCCGAAGGGCATCCTGCACACCTCCGGCGGCTACCTCACCCAGACGGCCTACACCCACTGGGCGGTCTTCGACCTGAAGCCGGAGACGGACGTGTACTGGTGCACGGCCGACGTCGGCTGGGTGACCGGGCACTCGTACATCGTGTACGGCCCGCTGGCCAACGGCGCGACGCAGGTGATGTACGAGGGCACGCCGGACACCCCGCACCAGGGCCGCTTCTGGGAGATCGTGCAGAAGTACAAGGTCACGATCCTCTACACGGCGCCGACCGCGATCCGGACGTTCATGAAGTGGGGCGACGACATCCCCGCCAAGTTCGACCTGTCCTCCCTGCGGGTCCTCGGTTCGGTGGGCGAGCCCATCAACCCCGAGGCCTGGGTCTGGTACCGCAAGCACATCGGCGCCGACAGGACGCCGGTCGTGGACACCTGGTGGCAGACCGAGACCGGCGCCATGATGATCTCGCCGCTGCCCGGGGTCACCGAGGCCAAGCCCGGTTCGGCGCAGCGTCCGCTGCCCGGCATCAGCGCGACTGTCGTCGACGACGAGGCGAACGAGGTGCCCGACGGCGGCGGCGGCTACCTGGTGCTGACCGAGCCGTGGCCGTCGATGCTGCGCACCATCTGGGGCGACGACCAGCGGTTCATCGACACCTACTGGTCGCGCTTCGAGGGCAAGTACTTCGCCGGTGACGGCGCGAAGAAGGACGACGACGGCGACATCTGGCTGCTGGGCCGGGTGGACGACGTGATGCTCGTGTCCGGGCACAACATCTCCACCACCGAGGTGGAGTCGGCGCTCGTCTCGCACCCGTCGGTCGCCGAGGCCGCCGTCGTGGGCGCCACGGACGAGACCACCGGCCAGGCCATCGTCGCCTTCGTCATCCTGCGCGGCACGGCCTCGGAGAACGAGGCGCTCCTCGTGGAGCTGCGCGACCACGTCGGCGCCACGCTCGGCCCGATCGCCAAGCCCAAGCGGATCCTGCCGGTGGCGGAGCTGCCGAAGACCCGCTCCGGCAAGATCATGCGCCGTCTGCTGCGGGACGTCGCCGAGAACCGCCAGCTCGGTGACGTGACCACGCTGACGGACTCCACCGTCATGGACCTCATCCAGGCCAAGCTGCCCGCGTCGCCCAGCGAGGACTGAGCGGACCAGGTCCGAGCGGTACGGGAGGAGTGAGCGGCACCCCGAGGGGCACCCGGGCGGCGAACGCGCCGGGTGCCCCTCGGGCGTCCACGGTGAAGATCAGCGGATCGCCTGGCCCGGGCGTGCGGCACTATGGGTAGGGTCAGCAAAGCGCCGCGCGGAGCGGCACTCCAGGTGCGCCGGGAAGTCTGGTCGGCATGTGAGTCCCGCCTGCCCCGGAGGTTCCCCCGTGACCGCGCCCCCCACCCGCCCCCGCACCGCCTCCCGCAAGGTCCTCGGCCGCCTGTCGCTGCCCGAGCGCTCCTTCGTCGCGGACGCCCTGCGCACCGAGACCGTCGGCGGTGTGCTGCTGCTCCTCGCCGCCGTGGCCGCGCTGGTCTGGGCGAACGTCCCCGGCATCCGCCACGGCTACCAGACGGCCGGCGACTTCCACGTCGGCCCCGGAGCCCTCGGCCTGCACCTCTCCGTCGCCCACTGGGCCGCCGACGGCCTGCTCGCCGTGTTCTTCTTCGTCGCCGGCATCGAGCTCAAGCGCGAGCTGGTCGCCGGTGACCTGCGCGACTCCCGGGCGGCCGTGCTGCCCGTGGTGGCGGCGCTGTGCGGGATGGCCGTACCGGCACTGGTGTACACCCTCACCAACGTCTTCGGGCACGGCTCCACGCAGGGCTGGGCGGTGCCCACCGCCACCGACATCGCTTTCGCGCTCGCCGTCCTCGCGGTCATCGGCACCTCACTGCCCAGCGCCCTGCGCGCCTTCCTGCTCACCCTCGCGGTGGTCGACGACCTCTTCGCCATCCTGATCATCGCGGTCTTCTTCACCGACCGGCTGGACTTCGCCGCCCTCGGCGGGGCCGCCGCCGGCCTCGCGCTCTTCTGGCTGCTGCTGCGCAAGGGCGTACGCGGCTGGTACGTGTACGTGCCGCTCGGGGTCGTCGTCTGGGCGCTGATGTACAACAGCGGCGTGCACGCCACCATCGCCGGCGTGGCGATGGGCCTGATGCTGCGCTGCACCACCCGCGAGGATGAGGAGGGCTCACCGGCCGAGCGCGTCGAGCATCTGGTGCGCCCCCTGTCCGCCGGGCTCGCCGTACCGCTGTTCGCGCTGTTCAGCGCCGGGGTGTCGATATCCGGCGGGGCGCTCGGGGACGTGTTCACGCGGCCCGAGACGCTCGGCGTGGTGCTCGGCCTGGTCGTGGGCAAGACGGTCGGCATCTTCGGCGGCACCTGGCTGACCGCCCGCTTCACCCGCGCGCAGCTCAGCGAAGACCTGGCGTGGGCCGACGTCTTCGCGGTGGCGACGCTCGCCGGGATCGGGTTCACGGTCTCGCTGCTCATCGGCGAGCTGGCCTTCGAGGGCGACGCCGTACTGACCGACGAGGTGAAGGCGGCCGTCCTCACCGGGTCGCTGATCGCGGCGTCGTGCGCGACGGTGCTGCTGAAGCTGCGCAACGCCAAGTACCGCGGGATGTGCGAGGAGGAGGAGCGCGATGAGGACCTCGACGGCATCCCGGACGTCTACGAGCAGGACGACCCGGCGTACCACCTCCGGATGGCCGAGATCCACGAGCGCAAGGCCGCCGAACACCGCCGGCTGGCCGCCGAAGCGCGCCACGGGCTTCAGGAAGTGCCGGGCGGGGCAGGCGAGGAGGACGGCCGTCCGGCATGATCTGACGAGACGGTACAAATCAAGACGGTACGCAAGACCCACGAGAGACCTCTGAGGGAGAACGCGATGAGCGCACCCGACGGCAGCCCGGTCGGCGCCGAACGCAGCATCGGCCAGCTGTTCGCCTCGGCGACGACCGAATTGTCGGCGCTGGTGCACGACGAGATCGCGCTGGCCAAGGCCCAGCTCAAGCAGGACGTGAAGCGCGGCGCGGTCAGCGGCGGCGCCTTCTCGATGGCGGGCGCGGTCCTGGTGTTCTCCCTGCCGATGCTCAACTTCGCCCTGGCCTACGGCATCCGCACCTGGAGCCACTGGAACCTGGCGATCTGCTTCGTGCTCTCCTTCGCGGCCAACGTGCTGGTCGCCGGCCTCCTCGCGCTCATCGGCACGGTGTTCGCGAAGAAGGCCAAGAAGGGCCAGGGCCCGCAGAAGGTGGCGGCCTCGATGAAGCAGTCGGCGGGCGTCCTGCAGAACGCCAAGCCGCACCCGCGTCCGGAGCTGCCCGAGGACCGGGCTCCCGCGGCCATCGAGGCTGTGGCACGCTCGTCGTCATGACGGACCCCGCCGCTCCCTCGGCCGTACGGATCGAAGGTCCCTGGAGCCACAGGGACGTCGCCGCGAACGGCGCGCGCTTCCACATCGCCGAACTCGGCGACGGCCCGCTGGTCCTGCTCCTGCACGGCTTCCCGCAGTTCTGGTGGACGTGGCGGCACCAGCTGACCGCGCTCGCGGAGGCGGGCTACCGGGCGGTGGCGATGGACCTGCGGGGCGTCGGCGGCAGCGACCGCACGCCCCGCGGTTACGACCCCGCCAACCTCGCGCTGGACGTCACGGGGGTCATCCGGTCCCTCGGCGAGCCGGACGCCGCGCTGGTCGGCCACGACCTCGGCGGCTACCTGGCGTGGACGGCGGCGGCCATGCGGCCCAAGCTCGTACGGCGCCTGGCGGTGGCGTCCATGCCGCATCCGCGGCGCTGGCGCGCGGCGATGCTGCGGGACGCCCGGCAGACGGCCGCCAACTCCTACATCTGGGGCTTCCAGCGGCCCTGGATCCCCGAGCGCCAACTGACCGCCGACGGGGGCGCGCTGGCGGGCCGGCTGATCCGGGACTGGTCCGGGCCGCGGCCGCCGGAGGACGCGGCCGTGGAGACGTACCGGCGGGCCATGTGCATCCCGTCCACCGCGCACTGCGCGATCGAGCCGTACCGCTGGCTGGTGCGTTCGCTGGCCCGGCCGGACGGCGTTCAGTTCTACCGCCGGATGAAGCGGCCCGTACGGGTGCCGACGCTGCACCTGCACGGCTCGCTGGACCCGGTCACCCGGACGCGCAGCGCGGCCGGTTCGGGCGAGTACGTCGAAGCGCCGTACCGCTGGCGGCTGTTCGACGGGCTCGGGCACTTCCCGCACGAGGAGGACCCGGCGGCGTTCTCCACCGAACTGATCAACTGGCTCAAGGATCCCGAGCCCGACCGATGAGGCGTCAGGCGCCCGACCGGTGACCGTGCGGTGAAGGTTCGATGCGCGGAGTATCCGATTTCCTGAACAGTTGTCCCCCGAACGGCCACATGCCCGCCGCATAGGCCAATTGGGGGGCGCACACGCGGTTATCGACCTTGGGGCGGGGGCACACGTCGGGGTATGGGCTGGACGCACGACTACAGTGACGCACCCCGCAACCGCCGCTCGGCCACGGGCCTGAGCACGCCTCAGCGAGGCACCCCGCAACTCGCGGAAGCGGACCTGCGGGTGGGAATCCCGCGCATCCTGCGCCGCCGGGCACGCTGGGTCTCGGTGCGCCTGCGTCACCCGCGGGGCTGAACGCGCCGCGTCGCTCTACAGGGCGCAGCTGTCCGTGCCCACCTGTTCGTTCGCCGTACGCCCCCGCTCGACGTCGGCCCGGATCTCGTCCGCCGTCAGGGCGTAGCCGGTGTCCGCGTCGTCGAGGGACTTGGCGAACACCACGCCGTACACCTTGCCGTCCGGGGTGAGCAGGGGGCCGCCGGAGTTGCCCTGGCGGACGGTGGCGTAGAGGGAGTAGACGTCGCGGCGGACCGTACCGCGGTGGTAGATGTCGGGGCCGTTGGCCGTGATGCGCCCGCGCACGCGCGCGGCGCGCACGTCGTACGAGCCGTTCTCCGGGAAGCCCGCGACGATCGCGCCGTCACCCCAGGTCGCGTCCCGCGAGGTGAACCGCAGGGCGGTCGCCCTCAGGTCCGGTACGTCGAGTACCGCGATGTCGCGCTTCCAGTCGTACAGGACGACCTTCGCGTCGTACCTGCGGCCCTCCCCGCCTATCTGCACGCGCGGCGCGTCGACCCCGCCGACGACGTGCGCGTTGGTCATCACGCGGCGGTCGGCGAAGACGAACCCGCTGCCCTCCAGGACCTTGCCGCAGCTCTGCGCGGTGCCGGTGACCTTGACGATGGAGCGCTGGGCGTGGAAGGCGACCGGGCTGCTCTCCAGGGCCGGGTCGGGCGGCTGCACGTCCTTGATCGGCTCGCTGGCGAACGGGCTGAAGACCTGCGGGAAGCCGTTCTGCGCGAGCACGGAGGAGAAGTCCGCGAACCAGGTGTCGGCCTGCGCGGGCAGCGCGCGGGAGACCCCGAGGAGCACCTTGGAGCCGCGCACCTCCCTGCCGAGCGTCGGCAGCGTCGTGCCGGCCAGGGCCGAGCCGATCAGCCAGGCGACCAGGAGCATCGCGACGACGTTGACGAGGGCGCCGCCGGTGGCGTCCAGGGCGCGCGCCGGGGACCAGGTGATGTGCCGGCGCAGCTTGTTGCCCAGGTGGGTGGTCAGGGCCTGGCCAACGGAGGCGCAGACGATCACGACGACCACGGCGACGACGGCGGCGGTGGTGCCGACCTCCGCCTTGCCGGTCACGGCGTCCCAGATGACGGGCAGCGTGTACACGGCGACCAGGCCGCCGCCCAGGAACCCGATCACCGACAGGATGCCGACGACGAAGCCCTGGCGGTAGCCCACCACCGCGAACCACACGGCCGCGACCAGCAGCAGGATGTCCAGCACGTTCACGGGGATCACCCTGTCATGCGTGCCAGTCGAGCGGGACCTGCTTGCCGCGGTCCCAGGGGCGCTCCCAGCCCGCGAAGTGCAGCAGGCGGTCGATCACGCCGGCCGTGAAGCCCCACACCAGGGCCGATTCGACCAGGAATGCCGGGCCGCTGTGGCCACGGGGATGGACGGCGGTGGCGCGGTGGGCGGGGTCCGTGAGATCCGCCACGGGGACGGTGAAGACCCGCGCGGTCTCGTTCGGGTCGACGACGCCGACCGGGCTGGGCTCGCGCCACCAGCCCAGCACGGGGGTGACGACGAAGCCGCTGACCGGGATGTACAGCCTCGGCAGCACGCCGAAGAGCTGCACGCCGGACGGATCGAGCCCGGTCTCCTCCTCGGCCTCGCGCAGCGCGGCCCGCAGCGGCCCGTCGCCCTGCGGATCGCCGTCCTCCGGATCGAGCGCGCCGCCCGGGAACGACGGCTGCCCTGCGTGGGAGCGCAGCGAGCCCGCGCGCTCCATGAGCAGCAGCTCCGGGCCGCGCTCCCCCTCGCCGAACAGGATGAGCACGGCCGACTGCCGCCCCGAGCCGTTCTCCGGCGGCAGGAAGCGGCTCAGCTGGAGCGGCTGGACCGTCTCGGCGGCGCGCACCACGGGCTCCAGCCAGTCCGGCAGCCCTTCCCTGCTGAGCGTCACCCGATCGCCCTGTGCCTCACTGGCCCACGTCATCGCCACCCCCGTCGCTCCGTCCTCTCCAACGCCGAAGGCCCCGGGATCGTTCCGTCACGCGGCCCCCAGCGGCGGCGCCGGCCGGCCGCCCGCGTCGAGGTAGGCCTGCGGGGGCTTCAGCCGCTGCCCCGGGAAGCCGCCCTTCTCGTACTTCAGCAGCTTCTTCGCCTTCTCCGGGTCGGTCTCGCCCTCGCCGTAGGCCGGGCAGAGCGGGGCGATCGGGCAGGCGCCGCAGGCGGGCTTGCGGGCGTGGCAGATACGGCGGCCGTGCCAGATCACGTGGTGGGACAGGTCGGTCCAGTCGCTCTTCGGGAAGAGCGCGCCGACGGCGGCCTCGATCTTGTCGGGGTCGGTCTCGTCGGTCCACCGCCAGCGCCGGACCAGCCGCTGGAAGTGGGTGTCCACGGTGATCCCGGGCCGGCCGAAGGCGTTGCCGAGGACGACGAAGGCGGTCTTGCGGCCCACGCCGGGCAGGGTGACCAGCTCCTCCAGCTTGCCGGGCACCTCGCCGCCGAAGGTCTCGACGAGCGCCTTGGAGAGCCCTATGACCGACTTGGTCTTGGCGCGGAAGAAGCCGCAGGGGCGCAGGATCTCCTCGACCTCCTCCGGGTTGGCGGCGGCGAGGTCCTCGGGGGTGGGGTACTTGGCGAACAGCGCCGGGGTGGTCTGGTTGACGCGCAGGTCGGTGGTCTGGGCCGACAGCACGGTGGCGACCAGCAGCTGGAAGGGGTTCTCGAAGTCCAGTTCCGGGTGGGCGTAGGGGTACACCTCGGCCAGCTCGCGGTTGATCCGGCGGGCGCGGCGGACCAGGGCGGTGGGGGACTCGCCGGACGGGGGCGCGACGGCGGTCTTCCTGACGGGGGCGGCCTTCCCGGCGGGCTTCCCGACGGACGCGGCCTCCTTCACGACGGCGGCCTTCTTCAGCGCCGGGGTCTTCTTGCCGGCGGCGGTCTTCTTCGCGGCGGCGGTCTTCTTCGCCGCAGGGGCCTTCTTCGCCGCAGCCTTCTTCGCGGCAGGGGCCTTCTCGACGGCCGCGGTCTCCTTGTCGGCCGCGGTCTTCGCGGCGGCCGGTGCCTTCTTGGCGGCGGGTGTCTTCCCGGCTGCCGACGCCTTCTCAGCCGCCGATGTCTCCGTCACGGCAGCGGCAGCCTTTTTAGCCGATTTGCCTGTTTTACTACTTCCACCGGAATCCTGTTCGCCCACAGCGGAATCATGACGTGCAACCACCCGCCCAGCCCCCTTGCCCTGTGCTCTCACCGGCGATTTGGACACCCGGCCAGCCTAAAGCCCGGCACCGACATCCGCGCCGGGCCCCGCTGAGCGGCCCCCGATCGGACCCCTGACGCTTACCCCGGGACCCCTGTGCGGCATCCTTGTGACAGATCACACTGTTTGGACCGTCCGGCAAAATGGGGAACACGGACCCCTGGCACACAGGGGAGCAAGATCCCCTGAGCAGGTCGACAAGGAGAGAACTCGTGGACGACGTTCTGCGGCGCAACCCGCTCTTCGCGGCTCTCGACGACGAGCAGGCCGCGGAGCTTCGCGCCTCCATGAGTGAGGTGACCCTCGCACGCGGCGACTCCCTGTTCCACGAGGGTGACCCGGGAGACCGGCTGTACGTCGTCACCGAGGGCAAGGTCAAGCTGCACCGGACCTCCCCCGACGGCCGCGAGAACATGCTCGCCGTCGTCGGCCCCGGCGAGCTGATCGGCGAGCTGTCGCTGTTCGACCCGGGCCCCCGCACGGCCACCGCGACCGCGCTGACCGAGGTCAAGCTGCTCGGTCTCGGCCACGGCGACCTCCAGCCCTGGCTGAACGCCCGGCCCGAGGTCGCCGGCGCCCTGCTGCGCGCCGTCGCCCGCCGCCTGCGCAAGACCAACGACGCCATGTCCGACCTGGTCTTCTCGGACGTCCCCGGCCGCGTGGCGCGCGCCCTGCTGGACCTCTCCCGCCGCTTCGGCGTGCAGTCCGAGGAGGGCATCCACGTCGTCCACGACCTCACCCAGGAGGAGCTGGCCCAGCTGGTCGGCGCCTCCCGCGAGACCGTGAACAAGGCGCTGGCGGACTTTGCCCAGCGCGGCTGGCTCCGCCTGGAGGCGCGGGCCGTGATCCTGCTGGACGTGGAGAGGCTGGCGAAGCGGTCGCGCTGACGCGGGTCCCGGCCGCCGGAAAACCCGGCTGCCCCTGCGCGTGGGCGGACGGCACAGTAGGTCCATGACCGTGCTCCCCGCCCCCGGTGGCGTCGACGCCCAGGGCCGTTTCGTCCGCGAAGGCTCCCTCGCGCGCGTGCGGCCCGCCTTCCGCCCGGTCGTGGCCGCCGTCCGCGACCGGCTGCCGGCCGCCCTCGGCACCCGCCTGCACAGCGCCTACCTCTTCGGGTCGGTCCCGCGCGGCACCGCGCGCGTGGGGCGCAGCGACCTGGACCTCCTGGTCGCGCTGCGCGAGGAGCCGACCGACGCCGACCGGGACGCCCTGCGCCTCCTCGGCGAGGCGGTCGACCGGGAGTTCCCGCAGATCGACGGCGTCGGCACACTGCTCTACGGCCGGGAGCGGCTGCTGAGCGACCTGGAACGCCATGACATGGGGTGGTTCGTCGCCTGCCTGTGCACCCCGCTGCTCGGTGACGACCTCGCCGCGCACCTGCCCCGCTACCGCCCCGACTCGCTGCTGGCCCGCGAGACCAACGGCGACCTCGCCCGGCTCCTGCCGCGCTGGCGGGAGCGGATCGCGGGGGCGCAGGACACCGAGGAGGCCCGCCGGCCGCTCGTGCGCTTCATGTCCCGGCATCTCGTCCGCACCGCCTTCACGCTCGTCATGCCCCGCTGGCAGGGCTGGACCAGCGATCTGCGCGAGATGGCCGCGGTGTTCGGCGCGTACTACCCGGGGCGGGCCGCACAGGTGCGTGCGGCGGCCGAGTACGGCTGCGAACCGGCCGGCGACCCGGACGTCCTGCGGTCGTACGTCGACGACCTGGGCCCCTGGCTCGCGGCGGAGTACACGCGCGTGCACGGCGAGAAGGCCCCGCGACCCTAGGGCAGGTCGTTCCCGGCCTGGATCAGCCCGTGTTCGCTGAGGTAGTCCAGCTGGGCCCGGACCGACAGTTCCGCCGCCGGCCACAGCGAGCGGTCGACGTCGGCGTACACGTGGGCGACGACCTGGGCCGGGGTGCGGTAGCCGTTCTCGACCGCCGTCTCCACCTGGGCGAGCCGGTGGGCGCGGTGGGCGAGGTAGAACTCGACGGCGCCCTGGGCGTCGTCGAGGACCGGCCCGTGGCCCGGCAGGACGGTGCGCACGCCGTCGTCCACCGTCAGGGACCGCAGGCGGCGCAGGGAGTCGAGATAGTCGCCGAGCCGGCCGTCGGGGTGCGCCACGACCGTCGTGCCGCGCCCGAGGACGGTGTCGCCGGTCAGCACCGCCCGGTCGGCCGGGAGGTGGAAGGACAGCGAGTCCGCGGTGTGCCCGGGAGTCGGTACGACCCTCAGCTCCAGGCCGCCGACGGTGATGACGTCTCCGGCGGCCAGACCCTCGTCGCCCAGCCGCAGGCCCGGATCGAGGGCACGCACGCGCGTGGCGGTCAGTTCGGCGAAGCGGGCGGCGCCCTCGGCGTGGTCGGGATGGCCGTGGGTGAGCAGGGTCAGGGCTATGCGCTTGCCGGCCTTCTCGGCGGTGTCCACGACGTTGCGCAGATGGCCGTCGTCCAGCGGCCCGGGGTCGATCACCACGGCCAGGTCGGAGCCGGGCTCGGCGACGATCCAGGTGTTGGTGCCGTCCAGGGTCATCGCCGAGGGGTTGGGCGCCAGCACGTTGACGGCCCGTTCGGTGGCCGGGCCCGAGAGCGCTCCGCCCCGGGGCTGGCCCGGCAGGGCTGCTGCGTCGGTCATGCGGGGCCTCCACCGGTCGTGTCAGCGGGCGCCGGTACGGCCGTCTCGGCCGAGGCCGGCACGGGTGTCCCGGCGGGCGTCGGGGCGGTCGGGACGTGCTTGGTGAACTCGTCGTGCCCGGGCCAGGACAGGACGATCCCGCCGTCCTGGAGGCGGGCCCGGGCGAGCACCGGGGTCATGTCGCGCGCGGGGGCGGCGGCCAGCGCCTCGGCGGCGGTGCGGTACGGGAGCAGCTGGCGCAGCGTGGCGACGGTGGGCGGCATCATCAGCAGCTCGCCCTTGTCGTACCCGGCGGCGGCCTCCTCGGGGCGGATCCACACCGTGCGGTCGGCCTCTGTGGAGGCGTTCCGGGTGCGCTGCCCCTCGGGGAGGGCGGCCACGAAGAACCAGGTGTCGTAGCGGCGTGCCTCGAACTCCGGGGTGATCCACCGCGTCCAGGCGCCCAGCAGGTCCGAGCGCAGCACCAGGCCGCGCCGTTCGAGGAACTCGGCGAAGGACAGCTCGCGCGCGACCAGGGCGGCGCGGTCGGCCTCCCAGTCGTCGCCGGTGGTGTCGCCGACGACCGACCGCGGGCCGGGGCCGGCCAGCAGCACGCCGGCCTCCTCGTAGGTCTCCCGCACGGCCGCGCAGACGATCGCCTGGGCGCCCGCCGCGTCGACGCCGAGCCGTTCGGCCCACCACGCGCGCGTGGGGCCCGCCCAGCGGATCTGCCGGTCGTCGTCCCGCGGGTCGACACCGCCCCCGGGGTACGCGTACGCGCCTCCGGCGAAGGCCATGGAGGCGCGTCTGCGCAGCATGTGGACGACCGGCCCGTCCGGGGTGTCCTTCAGGAGCAGCACCGTGGCCGCGCGCCTCGGGGTCACCGGGGTGAGGGTGCCGTCCGCGAGCGCGCGGATGCGGTCGGGCCACTCCGGGGGGTACCACTGACCGTTCGCCATGGCCGGAGGCTATCCCGTGTAGGGCGAATGTTCGAGAGGTGCCCGAGGTCAGCGGGCCTGCCGGGGGTCTACCGGTCCAGCTCGACCTGGATCTCCACCTCGACGGGCGCGTCCAGCGGCAGCACCGCGACGCCGACCGCGCTGCGGGCGTGCACGCCCTTCTCCCCGAGCACCTCACCGAGCAGTTCGCTGGCGCCGTTGACGACACCGGGCTGACCGGTGAAGTCGGCCGCCGAGGCGACGAAGCCGACGACCTTCACCACGCGCGCGATGCGGTCCAGGTCGCCGACGACGGACTTCACGGCGGCGAGCGCGTTCAGCGCGCAGGTGCGGGCCAGCTCCTTGGCCTCCTCCGCCGTGACCTCGGCGCCCACCTTGCCGGTGACCGGCAGCTTGCCCTCCACCATCGGCAGCTGGCCGGCGGTGTAGACGTACACCCCCGACCGCACGGCCGGCTGGTACGCGGCCAGCGGCGGTACGACGTCCGGCAGGGTCAGGCCCAGTTCGGCCAGCTTGGCCTCGACCGCGCTCACGCGTCCGCCTCCGGCTTCTCCCGCTTCAGGTACGCCACCAGCGACTCCGGGTTGGGCCCGGGCACGACCTGGACGAGTTCGTAGCCCTGGTCGCCCCAGCTGTCCAGGATCTGCTTCGTGGCGTGGATCAGCAGCGGCACGGTCTGGTATTCCCACTTCTTGGTCATGGGGGCGACTGTAGCCGCTGTGACCGGGGGGTCCGGCGGCCCACCACGGCCCCCGTCGTCCACAGCCTCCCGCGTGAGTTTCGCCCGGACTGGTTAGTCTCGAAGATGTGAGCAGGCTCCAGGTCGTCAGCGGCAAGGGCGGGACCGGAAAGACGACGGTCGCCGCCGCACTCGCGCTGGCCCTCGCCACCGAGGGGAAGCGCACGCTCCTCGTGGAGGTCGAGGGCCGGCAGGGCATCGCGCAGCTCTTCGAGACGGAGGCACTTCCGTACGAGGAGCGGAAGATCGCGGTCGCTCCGGGCGGCGGGGAGGTGTATGCCCTCGCCATCGATCCGGAACTGGCCCTTTTGGACTATCTCCAGATGTTCTACAAGCTCGGCGGCGCGGGCCGGGCGCTGAAGAAGCTGGGCGCGATCGATTTCGCCACCACCATCGCGCCCGGTCTCAGGGACGTCCTGCTGACCGGCAAGGCGTGCGAGGCGGTGCGCCGCAAGGACAGGTCGGGGAGGTTCGCCTACGACTACGTCGTCATGGACGCCCCGCCGACCGGCCGCATCACCCGCTTCCTGAACGTCAACGACGAGGTGGCGGGCCTCGCGAAGATCGGCCCGATACACAATCAGGCGCAGGCCGTCATGCGGGTGCTGAAGTCACCGGAGACGGCCGTGCACCTGGTGACCCTGCTGGAGGAGATGCCGGTCCAGGAGACCGCCGACGGCATCGTCGAGCTCCGCGCGGCACGGCTGCCGGTGGGCCGGGTCATCGTGAACATGGTCCGGCCGGAGGTGTTGGACGCGGCCGATCTGGAACTCGTACGGACCGTGGAGCGTTCATCGGTCGCACAGGCGCTCTCGGCGGCCGGTCTGGGCGGGGCCCGGCGCGGCGGGAACGCCGAGAAGCTGGTGGACCCGCTGCTGGAGCAGGCCGCGGAGTACGCCGAGCGGTACGCGCTGGAGCAGGAGCAGCGCGCGGTCCTCGGCGAGCTGGACCTGCCGCTGCACGAACTGCCGCTGCTCGCCGAGGGCATGGACCTCGCGGGCCTGTACGAACTCGCCACCGAGCTGCGGAAGCAGGGGTTGTCATGAGTGCGGACCCGGCCGGCGCGCAGGACGCCGCCCCCCACCAGGACGCGGCACGCCCGCGGCTCTCCCCCGCGCGCGTGCTGGACGTCGATCCGCTGCTCGACGACCCGCGGACGCGGATCGTGGTGTGCTGCGGCGCGGGCGGGGTCGGCAAGACGACGACCGCGGCCGCCCTCGGGCTCCGCGCGGCCGAGCGGGGCCGCAAGGTGGTCGTGCTGACCATCGACCCGGCCAAGCGACTGGCCCAGTCGATGGGCATCGACTCCCTCGACAACGTGCCGCGCAGGGTGAAGGGCACGGAGGGCGACGGCGAGCTGCACGCCATGATGCTCGACATGAAGCGCACCTTCGACGAGGTCGTGGAGGCGCACGCGGACCGGGAGCGGGCCGCCGCGATCCTGGCGAACCCCTTCTACCAGTCGCTCTCGGCGGGCTTCGCGGGCACGCAGGAGTACATGGCGATGGAGAAGCTGGGCCAGCTGCGGGCGAAGGACGAGTGGGACCTGATCGTGGTCGACACCCCGCCCTCCCGCTCGGCGCTGGACTTCCTGGACGCGCCCAAGCGGCTGGGCTCCTTCCTGGACGGCCGGCTCATCCGGCTGCTGACCGCCCCGGCCAAGCTGGGCGGCCGCGCGGGGATGGCCTTCCTCAACGTCGGCATGTCGATGATGACCGGCACGCTGGGCAAGCTGCTGGGCGGTCAGCTGCTGAAGGACGTGCAGACGTTCGTGGCCGCGATGGACACCACCTTCGGAGGCTTCCGCACACGCGCGGACGCCACCTACAAGCTGCTCCAGGCGCCCGGCACGGCGTTCCTGGTGGTGGCGGCGCCGGAGCGGGACGCCCTGCGCGAGGCCGCGTACTTCGTGCAGCGGCTGGCCGCGGAGGACATGCCTCTGATGGGCCTGGTGCTCAACCGGGTCCACGGCAGCGGCGCCGGGGGACTGTCGGCCGAGCGGGCGCTCGCCGCCGCGGAAAATCTTGAGGACCCCCGCATTGTCGATCAGGGGGACGGGAAAGCTGGACTTCGTAACTCTCCCGACACATACGGCAGTTCACGAACTCCCGATGCCGCCGCTTCCGAGGAAGGCTCCCCCGCCGACACGGAGCGCTCTGTCGACCGGCTCACGGCGGGACTGCTGAGGCTGCACGCCGACCGCATGCAGCTGCTCTCGCGCGAGCAGCGCACGCGTGACCGCTTCACCGCCCGTCACCCCGAGGTGGCGGTGGCGGAGGTACCGGCGCTGCCCGGTGACGTCCACGACCTCGTGGGCCTGCGCGACATCGGTGACCGCCTGGCGGCGGGGCGGCCGGACCACACGTAAGCCGAACGCACGCGAACCAGGGGGCAGGTGGCCGGACCACAGGACGCGGTAGACCAGGCGCGGCAGACCAGCACGCGGTGGACCAGGCGCGGCAGACAGGAGGCCGCTCACCACCGGATGCCGCCCATCACAGGGCGCGGCGGACCACAGGAACGGCAGTCACGCGCCGTCACACGCGCCAGGCTCCGCGCACGCGCGCGGAAGACGCGGGCGGACGGCTGCCGAAGCGGTACCGGGCCAGGTGCCCGTCACCGGACCAGGTGCCCGTGATGTGCTCAAGGAGCGCGCCCCGGAGGGTGCCCTCAGCTCACCGCCGCGTAGTTCTCGTACACCTCGTCGTTCTCGAGGGGCACGATGCCCGCGCCCCGCTCGTACTCCGAGCGGGCGGTCTCCAGCAGTCTCCGCCAGGAGGTCACGGTGGGCCGCCGGCGCAGCAGTGCGCGGCGCTCGCGCTCCGTCATGCCTCCCCACACGCCGAACTCGACGCGGTTGTCCAGCGCGTCCGCCAGGCACTCCGTGCGTACCGGGCATCCGGTGCACACCGCCTTGGCCCTGTTCTGCGCTGCTCCCTGAACGAACAGTTCATCCGGATCGGTAGTGCGGCAGGCAGCCTGCGCACTCCAGTCGGTTACCCAGCCCATACCGGCGCCGTCCTCTCCCGAATCGAGGCTCCCCCACGGCGGCAGCGGCATATTCACCGCCGCCAGTTGAGGACGTTACGGAAGGTGGGGACAGCGCAACACCCCCTGCGGGCCCAATCTTGAATGGTCCGAACGGACTATGGGTAAGCGGCAGATCACCCGCGGGAGTGAGCTGGCGACATGCGTGACCATCCCGGCAAAGCGGGACAGTGGTGGTGCGTCACATCGGGCGCCAGGTGACACACGAGGCGGAATCGGGCTCGCCCTCCTCAGGGAACGAGCCGTCCCTGGGAAGTCCGGGCCCCGTCCGTAACGATTCGGGTTCGCCGGACGTATAGCCGCATGACCGCTCAGCTGTGACAGTTGAGAGCAGCTTAGGCCAAGGCCTGGGCATGTGTCCGGCGAATGAGAACGCCGGCCCCCTCCGCTTTGCCGTGCCGTGACGCGGTCGCTCCTTAGGAACGCTCAACAGTACGGATTAGGCTGCCCCCATGCCAAAGAAGCGCCCGGGCGGCGGTCTGTCGCCCATGCAGCAGGCCGCCAAGTTCCTCGGTGTCAGTGTGCTCGCCGGAGCCGTGATGGCGGGCATCGCGCTGCCCGCTGCCGGCGCGCTCGGCCTCGCGGCCAAGGGCTCGGTCCAGGGCTTCGACGAGATCCCGGCCAATCTGAAGAGCCCCCAGCTGAGCCAGCGCACGACGATCCTGGACAACCAGGGCAAACAGATCGCGACCGTCTACTCCCGCGACCGTACGGTGGTCGACCTCAAGGACATCTCGCCGTACATGCAGAAGGCGATCGTCGCGATCGAGGACTCGCGCTTCTACCAGCACGGCGCCGTAGACCTCAAGGGCGTGCTGCGTGCCCTGAACAAGAACGCGCAGGAGGGCGGGGTCGCCCAGGGCGCCTCCACGCTCACCCAGCAGCTGGTGAAGAACTACTTCATCGAGGAGGCCGGCGACGACCCGACGAAGGTCGCCGAGGCCACCCAGCAGACCCTGGGCCGCAAGATCCGCGAGCTGAAGTACGCGATCCAGATCGAGGACAAGCTCGGCAAGAAGAAGATCCTCGAGAACTACCTGAACATCACCTTCTTCGGCGAGCAGGCCTACGGCGTCGAGGCCGCCTCCCAGCGCTACTTCTCCAAGCACGCCAAGGACCTCAACCTCCAGGAGTCGGCCCTGCTGGCCGGCATCGTGCAGTCCCCGAGCCGCTACGACCCGGTGAACGACGAGGCGGAGGCCACCAAGCGGCGCAACACCGTCCTCCAGCGCATGGCGGAGCTCGGCGACATCTCCCAGAAGGAGGCCGACCAGGCCAAGGAGAAGCCGCTCGGCCTGCACACCAGCCGCCCCAAGAACGGCTGCATCACCGCGGTGAAGGGCGCCGGCTTCTTCTGTGACTACGTCCGCCAGGTCGTCCTCACCGACCCGGTCTTCGGCAAGAGCAAGGAGGCCCGGGCCAAGCTCTGGAACCGGGGCGGCCTGACGATCCGTACGACGCTCGACCCGCAGGCCCAGCAGTCCGCGCAGGCCTCCATCAAGGACCACGTCTACAAGAGCGACGCCGTGGCGACCGCCGCGACCATCGTCGAGCCCGGCACCGGCAAGATCCTCGCCATGGGCCAGTCCCGCCCGTACGGCGTCAACGTCAAGAACGACGAGACGACGATCAACCTGTCCGTCAACGGGGGCATGGGCGGCGGCGCCGGCTACCAGCCCGGCTCCACGTTCAAGCCGATCGTCGCCGCGGCGGCCATCGAGGGCGGCAAGCCTCCGACGCAGGAGTACTCGTCGCCGTACGAGATGACGTACCCGAGCCCGGTCTCCGCGTGCGACGGCAAGACCTGGCACGACGACCCGAACAAGCCCACCAAGCTGACCAACGAGAACGAGTCCGAGCACGGCCCGTACGGCATGAAGGAGGCGACCGCCAAGTCGGTCAACACCTACTACGTGCAGCTGATCAGCGACATCGGCATCTGCCCGGTCATCGACATGGCCAAGAAGATGGGCGTGCAGCGCGCCGACGGCCGCAACATCCAGCAGGCCCCCTCCATCGCGCTCGGCACCCAGGAGATGTCCCCGCTGACGATGGCGAACGCGTACGCCACCTTCGCCTCGCGCGGGATGTACTGCACCCCGATCGCCATCGAGTCGGTCACCAAGAAGGCCGGCAGCGAGCGGAAGTCCCTGCCGGTGCCGAAGTCGACCTGCTCGCGAGCGATGTCGGAGCAGACCGCCGACACGGTCAGCACCCTGCTGAAGGGCGTGGTCGAGGACGGCACGGGTCAGGAGGCCGGTCTCGGCAGCCGCCCGAGCGCGGGCAAGACCGGTACGACGGACGAGCGCTTCGCGGCCTGGTTCGTCGGCTACACCCCGAACATGGCGGGCGCGGTCTGGGTCGGCGACCCCCAGCACAGGCGGAAGATGACCAACATCACCATCGGCGGCGTCCCGCACGACAAGGTCTACGGCGGTGAGGTCCCGGGCCCGATCTGGCGCGACATGATGAGCGGCGCGCTGGAGAACAAGCCCGTCGAGGACTTCCACCTGGTCGACATCCCCGACGACACCCACGAGGGTGATGATCCGGGAAAAGGCGACGGGGGGACGGAGGACGGCAACAACGGGGACACGACGGGACGGCTGACCGGCGGACCGACCGGCGGCCCGACGGACGGGGGAGCGACGGACGGCACCACGGGTGACGCGACCGGCGGCACCCTCGGCGGCACGTTCCCGACCCCGACCATCTCCCTCCCCGGCAACTTCATCCAGGGCCAGGTGAACGGCGGGAACAACGGCCACGGGCACGGGGGCGGGGGCGGGGGCGGGCGGAGGTAACCGCCGTCGCCTCACGTCAGCGGGGCCGCACCCGTCACCCGGGTGCGGCCCCGCTGACGTACGCCGTGCTGCCCTGACGTACGAGGTGGTCGCTCAGCCCTGAAGGAGCTTCTTCACCGCGGCGGCGACCCGGCCGCCCTCGGCCTGGCCGGCCACCTTCGGGTTCACGATCTTCATGACGGCGCCCATGGCCCGCGGCCCCTCGGCACCGGCCGCCTTCGCCTCCTCGACGGCCTCGGCGACGATCGCGTCCAGCTCCTCGTCGGACAGCTGCTTGGGCAGGTACCCGGCGAGCACCTCGCCCTCCGCCTTCTCCCGCTCGGCCTGCTCCGGACGGCCGCCCTGCGCGAAGGCCTCGGCGGCCTCACGGCGCTTCTTGGCCTCGCGGGTGATCACCTTCAGCACCTCGTCGTCGGAGAGCTCACGCTTCTCCTTCCCCGCGACCTCCTCCTTGGTGATCGCGGAGAGCGTCAGCCGGAGGGTCGAGGAGCGGAGCTCGTCGCGCTCCTTGATCGCGGCGTTGAGGTCGTCGTGCAGCTTCGACTTGAGCGTGGTGGTCATGGCCCGATTGTCGCAGGTGCACCGCCCGGCACGCCCGCCGATTTACCGGGCGGCGGGTCTCACCACCGCCAACGCGTCTGACACGATGGGCACATGCGCGCGCGATACGGAATCCCCCTGGGAATCGTGGCGGCCGGCGCCGCCGGCCTGGTCTATGCGGCGGGCTTCGAGGCCCGTTCCTTCCGCCTCCGACGGGTCACCGTCCCCGTCCTGCCCCCGGGCATGCGCCCGCTGCGCGTACTGCAGGTCTCCGACATCCACATGGTGAGCGGGCAGCGCAAGAAGCAGCGCTGGCTGCAGTCGCTGGCCGGGCTGCGGCCCGACTTCGTGATCAACACGGGCGACAACCTGTCGGACCCCGAGGGCGTCCCCGAGGTCATGGACGCCCTGGGCCCGCTGATGGAGTTCCCGGGCGCGTACGTCTTCGGCTCCAACGACTACTACGGCCCCAGGCCCCGCAACCCCGCCCGCTACCTGCTGGAGAAGACCAGCGGCCGGCACGGCCTGAACGGCAACCCGCCGGTGGTCGGCGCGATCCACAACCCGTGGCAGGACCTGCGGGACGGCTTCGACGAGGCGGGCTGGCTGAACCTGACGAACACGCGAGGCGTCCTGAAGGTCGAGGGCGTCTCGATCGAGCTGACGGGCCTGGACGACCCGCACATCAAGCGCGACCGCTACGCCCAGGTGGCCGGCGGCCCCTCCGGCTCGTACGACTTCTCGCTCGGCGTGGTCCACGCGCCCTACCTGCGGGTCCTGGACGCGTTCACGGCGGACGCCTACCCCCTGATCCTGGCCGGCCACACCCACGGCGGCCAGCTGTGCATCCCCTTCTACGGCGCCCTGGTCACCAACTGCGACCTGGACACGGACCGTGTGAAGGGCCTCTCCACGCACACGGCGGAGGGCCACACCTCCTACCTCCACGTCTCGGCGGGCTGCGGCACCAGCCGCTACACCCCGGTCCGCTTCGCCTGCCCACCGGAGGCGACGCTGCTGACGTTGGTGGGGAGGGAGTAAGGGAGGTGGGGGCTGGGGCGTGTGATGGGCGGGGACTGATGGGCGGGGAGGAGTGAGTAAGAGGGAGGGATAAGGCCGCGGGGGCACCGAGCGACAGAGGCCCGAGCCTGCCGGCGCCCACGCGAAGGGGTCCCTCGCCCGGCCCAGCCTCTCCCCACTCTCCCCCGTACCTTCCCCGCCCTCCCCCATACGGACGAGTCCACATGGCCGCCCCCCTCCCCCGCTCCTAGCGTGAGGGCATGACCGCCCCGATACCCAGGGAGATCCCGGACCTGCCCGCGGTCCCGGCCCCGCCCGTGCTGCTGCCCGCCCCGGTCCCGGCCACGGCGGTGGTGGCCCCGGTCCGCCGCCCCCGGGCCGCGGTGTTCCGCCTGGTGACCGCCGTGGCGGCGGCCGCCGGCGTCGCGCTGGAACTGCTGCTGGGCCCCCCGGCCGACATCCTGAGCTACTTCAGCGTCCAGGCCGGCATCCTGCTGACCGTGGTGATGCTCCTGTCCGCGTCGAGGGCCTGGAGAGCCCGCCGCCCGCTCCCGTCGGCCGTGACAGGCGCCACGCTCCTCTACGTCGTGACCTCGGCCCTGGTCTACCACCTGCTCCTGGCCCACACGACGCCCCCGTTCTCCATGACCGGGGCGACGGCACCCCCGGAGCGCTGGCACGCCCAGTGGGCAGCGCTCCAGGTCCTCCACCTCGTGGTCCCGGTGGCGGCCCTGCTGGACTGGCTCCTCCTGACCCCCGCGGGCCGCCTGCACCTGCGCCAGGCCGCGGCCTGGCTCCTCTACCCCCTGGCCTATCTGGTCTTCTCCCTCACGAGGCCCGCGTTCCTGCCACCGGCCGACCCGTCCCGGTACCTCTATCCCTTCCTGGACGTGGCGACCCACGGCTACCGCAGCACCCTGGCCAACGCCCTCCTCATCGGCCTCGCGATCTACGCCCTGGCCGTCCTCCTGGTGGCCCTCGACCACGCCCGCCCGACCCCGGTCCGCCACCCCGCCTGAAACCGGATTTCGTCTACAGCCACCGGTGGGCTAAAGTAAACGACGTCGCCGCGGGAAGCAGCGACACCGGGGTGTAGCGCAGCTTGGCAGCGCGCTTCGTTCGGGACGAAGAGGTCGTGGGTTCAAATCCCGCCACCCCGACGCCGTAGTACCAGGTCAGGGGCTCGATCCGCTTAGTGGGTGGGGCCCCTGACCCGTTTGCGTGACTATCTGCGCGACCCCCGATGAGCACGAGCGTCACGCTTCGACGTCGAGGAGCGCCGAGCGCCCGACTGAACGAGCCTCAGCGCACCGCGTGCTCGATCGATTCCGACTCACCAGTGCCGCGTGATCGCTACGCCTCCGACCGGTAGAGCAGAGTTGACGGATCTGCCCACGCGGCACCGCAAGACATGCTGAAGTAGATGCTCGGCACAAGAGGCCAAAGCTCAGCTGGCCATCACTGTCGCCTTGGCAGCGAATTCACACAGTCAACGCACGGGGGGTGGGGTGACTCCAGGTCGGGAGAAATTTATAGAGTGGACGCTCTTCGGCCTATCAGCGGCTGGAGCCGTCGGGGCGTTCATTACTGGCACACTTGCCGGAGACGCCCACGGCTCATGGAAATGGCGGCTCATTGCAATCGGCGTTCTGTCGACTGCTATCCCCGTTATGAACGCTAGGTATGAGAGCAGAAAGACCGAGTTGGTGCAAAGACGAACACTCGAACTGACTCGCGAGGTTGGGCGCAGCCAAGAGCAACTCCTCTCAGGCATCACTCTAAGCGTTCGACATGTGGCCAGAATCAGCGGCCTATCGGGCGGGGCAAGTCCTACAGAAATTGCGGCCGCACGAGGACGATTAGATCAATCCATCGTCTTCGCCACATCGGAGATACATTCGGGCGCGCACGCAGCCTTCTATCGTTGGGATGCTTCCACCGGAGACTTCATCCTTACAGCGGAAAGACCTCTAGGGGCCGCAGAAAAAATATCTCCTGGAGATCACGGGCACAGTGCCTTCCGAGCTGTCGTTAACAGCGGAAGCGTCTTCCATCGAGCAGCCACGAGAAGTCCCTTGCGTCGCCCCACTCCCACCGACCCAGACCAGGCACTTGTTCTAGTACGCGTGGTGGCCGACTCAACTGCGCTAGGGGTGCTTGCCGTTGACGCAAGTCATGACACGTGGAACTCTGGGGATAAGGACTTTTCTCAGCGTGAAGTTCGACAAGTGCTGCTGTATGCAGACACGCTGGCCGCCGGCTTGATCTGAGATCTAAGGAGGTAGGGGCGATGGCCGCCGCGCGAAGGCGTAGCCCTATCCGGCCCGACGATGATCCCGGTGACCCCGACTTCCGGACTCCTGGGCGTCGAAATGAAGACTCATACGACGAAGAATCCGTACAGCAGAGCCTGACTCCTGCGAGTACGTACTACATCGCTAGCGCCGAGGCCGAAAGAGTGACCGACGAATACCTGACCAACCAGGTACAGAGAATTCAACAGGAAACGCCCGGGACACGCGGTGCATTAGTGGTCAGTGTGCTGGCAACCGCCGCTATGGGAGTAATCCTCACTGTTTCCCAAAACCTATGGGCCATTCTCCCCGCGACTCTATCAGTAGCGACAGGGGTAACTGGTTTCCTGCTGAGATACAGGGCATCATCTCGGTAACCCCTGACTGGAGATGAACACAACAGGTCGCGGCCGGGGCAGAACGTGGCCCCGACCACGATCGATTCACCTGCCCGCCCCGAAATATCTCGTTCATTGCGGTCGCCCCGGTCTGGATCACGGGCCGGATCTGCTTCCGGTAGGCATCCTCGGTCACAGCCGTCCCGGAGTGCCCGACGAGCCGAGAGATCTCCTCCAGGGGGACGCCCCGGTCGGAGAGCAGCGAGACGAAGCTGTGCCGCAGTTCCCAAGGTGTCGCCGTCAGCCGGGTGCGACCGGACGGCTGGAACACCGTGGTCACCCGGCCCTGCTCCCCAGCCAGGGAGCGCACCGCCGCGAGGTCCGCGCGGACCTCGTCGGGGTGGTGGGCGAACGAGTCGTGCACCCGGACCCCGGCCGCCTAGAAGGCAGGCGTCACGCGCCGCACCCCGCCGTCGAAGTACCGCAGTTCCTCCCCCGCCGCCGCAGTCCCGGCCCGGGGGTGTGCAGGGTGGTGATCGCGGCAGCCGCATTCAGAAGCTGGTGCACGTTCTCGGTGCGCAGCGCGAGGTCGTACTCCACACCGCCCGACCCGACGAGGACCGCGCTGCTGCGCCCACTCCCAGTGGAGACGTTGGTCAGCCGCCAGTCCGCGGACGGCGATACGCCTAAGGTCACGACCCGCGGTCCGTCCTCCGCCGTGACCATCCGGGCGGCGAGTTCCCGCCCGCCCGACGAGTCGACGCCGAGCACCAGCGTGCCGCCTCCGCGCAGGCCAAGCGCGAGGCAGTCCTCGAAGGCGTCGACGACATCCTTCTCCCCGGCGTAGTTCTCCGGGTGGTCGTGCGCGATGTTCGTGACGACGCCACATTCATGCCCACCCGACGTGCGAACGGTCCGACTCATCCACCTCCGCGACGAAGTAGTCACCGCGCCCGGTGTGACCGCCGCTGCCCAGCACGTCGAGGTCCGCACCGATTCCTGCCCGGCGCGGGCCAGCACGAAGGCCAGCGTCCCCGCGGTGCTCGACCTGCCGTGTGTCCCCATGACGGCGATCGACCTGTTCTTCTCTGCCATCAGCGCGTTCAGGACCGCCGATCGGTGCACGACCGGCACGTTCAGGGCTCGCGCCGCCGGGATCTCCGGGTCGTCCGGACCGATGGCGTGGGTGAAGACGACGGCGGTCGCGTCCGTCGGCACATTCCCGGCCGCATGCCTGGTATGCACCCGCACGTCCAGGCGCGCCAGCGCCTTCAGTGCCTCCGACGCCCGCACGTCGCTGCCGGACACGGTGAACCCCCGCCCGGCGCACACCGGAGCCACCGGGGGCATGCCGCCCCGCCGGCGCCGACGCAGTGCAGTCGGCTCAGATCGACCGGCCGGCCTCCGTCGGCCCACAGGTCCGGCGTGACACTGGGAACTGCCGTTTCCTCATGGAACAGCCTCCTTCGAGGCGGCCCTTGCCGCCTCAACCAGGAACCCCTGCACCCCGGTTGCGGGGCGCACGGCAACCGTCCCTTCTGGCGCCGCAAACCGTCTACGACCTGCACTGTTGCGGACACGTTCGCAACACGACCACACGGCTCACCCGTGGCACACCGGCTGGGAGGGCGCCCGGTGAAGTCCCCCGACCACGCCCTCGCGCTCGCCCTTGCCGAGGCGAGGGGGAACAACAGCGAGACGGCGCGGCAGATCAACAACCTGGCCGGAGAGCGCGGGCACCAGGCATCGTCGCAGACCGGTCGAGGGTCAGCCGGTGGATACGTCACGGGGAAAGGCCGCGGTCGCCTGTGCCCGTACTTCTCGCCGACCTTCTGTCAGTTCTCGCGGGCCGGACTGCGCCCGGGCGCGCGGTGTTTCCGCCCCTCGGGCCTGGGCAGGGCCGCCAGCGCGGTGTCTGCGACGTTCCGCACCGTCTCCGGGTCAAGGCCGGCCTTGCCCACCGCCTCGATACCGCGGACCACCGTCAGCAGCAGTGCCGCCAACCGCTCCGGGTCCGCGGCGCTGTCGATGTCGCCGTGGCGCTGGGCGGCGCTGATCTCCGTCCGCAGCAGGCCCAGCAGTGCCGTCATGGTCTCGGCCGACCGTCCGGCGACCGTCGGATCGTGCTGGGCCAGTTCCGCCGCGCCCTTGGCCAACAGGCACCCGCGGCGCTCGGTGTCGGCGGCGGTGTTCTCCGCCATCAGGTGCACGTATTCCGACAGCCGGGCCAGGGCCTCCGCGTCCGGGCCGCCTGCCAGTCGCCCTTCGGCCACATCGACGACCGCGGTGCACCAGTCGCCGAACACACGGTGGAACAGCTTGCTCTTGTCGCCGAACGCGCCGTACAGGCTGCCCTTGCCCAGGCCGGTCGCCTGGGCGATGTCGTCCATCCGGGTTCCCGCGTAGCCGGTCGCCCAGAACTGTTCCCGGGCCCGATCCAGGACTTGGCGTTCGTCGAATGCGCGTGGTCTCGGCATGGTCTCAGCATATCCATTCTTGACTCGATCGTCCATTACTGCCTACGTTATGGACGATCCGTTCCACAACCGAAGGGGTTCGACATGCCAGGCGTGCTGCAGGAGAAGGTGGCCGTGATCACCGGAGGGACCAGCGGGATCGGGCTGGCCATCGCCCACCGCTTCGTCCGGGAAGGCGCACGGGTCTTCGTGACCGGCCGGGACACCGACCGCCTCGACGCGGCAGTCAAGGAGCTAGGCCCCGCGGCCACCGGCGTACGATCCGACGTCTCGGTCCTGGCAGACCTGGACGCGCTCTACACGCGCGTCCGCGAGGAGGCCGGCCGCATCGACGTGCTGGTGGCCAACGCGGGAATCGCCGCGGACGCCGCACTCGGCGCCCACACCGAGGCGAACGTCGACCTGACGCTCGCCGTCAACGTCAAGGGCCCCCTGTTCACCGTTCAGAAGGCGCTTCCGCTGCTGGCGGAGAACGCCTCCGTCCTGGTCGTCGGCTCCAGCAACAGCGTGCGGCCCAACGAGCAACTCGAGGTCTACAGCGCCTCGAAGGCAGCGGTGAGCAACCTCGTGCACAACTGGGCCCGGCAGTCGCGAGAGCGCCGGTTCCGGGTGAACGTGCTCAGCCCGGGACCCACGCGGACCCCTGCCCTGCTCGGCGCCGCGGGGCCGGACGTCGACCGGTTCGCCGAGGCCGTCGTGCCACTGGGACGGCTGGCCGACCCCGAGGAAATCGCCGAGGCCGCCCTCTTCCTGGCTTCGGACGCCTCGTCGTTCATCACCGGCGCCGAACTCTTCGCCGACGGCGGCTACACCCGGGCATGAACGACGGCCGGTGGCGCGCATCAGGTTCACGAGAAGCGGTGGGGCGCGCTCCCGGCCGTCGTGTGCGTCGTACGAGGCCCAGTGCGCCCGAACAACGAGATCGTGGCCGTGGCCTCCTCTGTGGATGACATCGGCCGCCGCCCCGTCTGCCGCTCCGGCGGCGCCGACCTCCGCCGGATGCTCATCCAGCACCGGGGGAAGCGAGGGGAGCGGACACTCACGGTGGCGGAGAAGAGCTGGTTGATCTGTGCGCACGGGCGGTGCAGCCGCAGGGAGACGTGCACCCGGCCGGCCCGCCGGGACGCCCCGAGGGGAGACGTCCAGGCCCTTGGCGTCGCAGGAGTTGACCGTGGTCAGGTCGGTGTCGATGACGGTGACGCCGTCGCCGCAGGATCCGCTCCCTTGGGTCCTCAGGAGAGCATCCAAAGACTCACCGTCTGCGCACGAATCGTCGGGCTGCCCGGCTCAGTCGCCCCGTGCGTGCTGATTCTGCCTGGGGAAAGGCCGTCCCCGGCGGACCGGTGATCAGGCAACGGGTGGGCGGGCGGGACGGCCGAGCAGCTTGCCGCCCGCACGACGGTTGAACGCCGCGCCGTCTGCCACGGCCGGAGTAGGCTGATGTGTACCGAGAGCTATTCGGCCGCGCGACCACGGCGGAGCCGTTCCCGGCGAGTGACAGACGCGGGCAGCCGCAGGCCGCCCGGGACGGGGCGCACGATGGACGCCGTCAGCAGCGCCGCCGATGCTACGTCACCACGTGACGCGCATGGCTTCCGAACGCCCTTGCCCCGGCTGAGCGTTACGCCGGATGGCGACCACGGTTCACTGAACGGCCCATGGTGGCCGCGCTGCGAGGCGCTGGAACTGGAACTGCCCGCGCTGGTCGGCCTTGTGAACCCGGCTGTCGGCACCTTCACCCACGTCACCGGGGGGAACACGTCCTCGCCCGATGCCCCGTGCTCGGTGCCGGCGCCCGGCAGCCGGGTGGCCGCTCCGGCCGGCTCGTCGGGTGGGATCGCCGGCAGCCCCCGGCGACCCACCGTGCCGCACTCCGCGGTGATGGCGTGCGCCTCGGCGGCGAGGGTCCGGACCACTTCGATCATGGCGTCGGGCCCATGTGACCGGCGGCGGCCGCCCCCGTCGTCGGCCTCCCCCGGTGCAGCGATGGCACGGGCCATCTCTTCGTCGTCCCGCCCCGCCACAACGGATACACGCGGGTTACTGCGGGTGAGCGGATGACACCCGAACGGCGCGCGGACCGCTCCGAGAGCTTCGGGGAAGCGTTGCTGGGAGCGGTTCTCGATCGCGCGCACGAGCTTCCTCCCCATCTCATCGGACCGCTGGTCGCCGACGTGATGGAGCGGTTGGGGGGCCGTCGTCCGCAGGTGCTGCTACAGGACTACGGTCAGTTGCTGCTCGTACCGCTGGCCGCCGAGGGCCTCACCGGCGGGGAACCGCAGGTGATCGACGACTCCGAGGCGGGCCGCTGCTTTCTCGACGCGGTCCTCGTCGAGCTGCCGGAGGAGGACGGCCTCCGGGTTCATCTCCCGCTGCTGGACGGCGGCGACCAGGTGGGGGTCATGGCAGTGACCCTGGACAGGGCCGATGACGACGCCCGCCGCCTGTTGTCGAGGATCTCCGGCCTGGTGGCCGACCTGCTGGTGACCAAGCACGGCTATTCCGACCTGTTCTTCCGTGTCCGACGCGGTGAGGCGATGAGCGTCGCCGCGGAGATCCAGTGGTCCCTGCTGCCGCCGCTGGCGATGATCATGCCTCGGGTCGCCGTGGCCGGGATCCTGGAACCGGCCTATGACGTGGCCGGAGACAGCTTCGACTACGCACTCAACGGGGAGGTCCTCCACCTGATCATGATCGACGCGATGGGGCACGGGCTGAACGCGGCCACGATGGCCACCGTGGCCATCGGCGCCTACCGCCACGCCCGCCGCCTCGGCGTCGGACTGTCGGCGATCTACGACTTCATGGACCACGCCGTGGCCGAGCAGTTCGGTCCCGAACACTTCGTCACCGCCCAGATGATGCAGTTGGACACGGAGACGGGACGGGTCCAGTGGGTCAACGCGGGGCACCCGGCGCCGATCCTCGTCCGTGACCACCGGGTCGCGGGCCGCCTGGCCGCCCCGACGACCCTCCCGGTCGGCCTCGGCGGTCCGCAGCCGCGGATCAGCGAGCTGGGGCTTCAGCACGGGGACCGCGTTCTCTGCTTCACCGACGGACTGATCGAGGAGCACCAGACCGGCGGGGAGGAGTTCGGGGAGGACCAGCTGATCGACTGCGTGAACCGTCTGGAGAAAACCGGCCGCGGCATCCGGGCGGTGACGCGCTCCCTGTCCCACACGCTCAAGCGGGCGCGGGGCGGACACACCACGGATGACGCGACACTGCTCATGGTCGAGTGGCGCGGCTGACCTCACCGGGCTCGGTCGATGTGCGGCGCATCAGTCATACGGCTCCCGGGTCATACGGCTCCCGCCCACCGGGAAGGAGTCGATGCGCACCACCCGTCCGGCGACGACGACCCGCGTGGCGAGCCCAGCCCAGGCCGCGGTGTCCGGCCCCGACGCGGGTCACGGGACCCGGATGTGCGATGAGGGCGCCAGCCGGAGGAGCGCACATCCCGGCCGACCGCCTCGTGAACGCCGCTCGGCAGATGCCGGGAATCAGGGGGTGCATCAGAGCCGGTCACGAGGACCCCCCGCCTTCGGGAGCCGGTGCGAACGCGCGACTCGCCCCGGCCCTCCCACGTGCTCCCGGGGGATGTGACCTTTATTGCGGCATGGGAGTTCCGGGCGCGTTCGCCGTCGTGCCGTCCGCTGGCGACGGTGGCCGCGGCACATGGCCCGTCGAGCGAGGTCACAGGGTTGCGGACGGAAGTGCACGACAGGAAGGCCGTGCCCGTGGAGAGCAATATCTGTGCTCGTGAAATGAGAAATTGGCGCGAGGTACGGCGAGTATTCCTCGACCGCCAGGCGGAGCGCAATTATCGACCGTGCAAGGCCGATCGCAGCGTGCTACTGTCGTCATCAGTTGCAGGTGTGGTTGCCAGAAGGTTTTTTCCGACGGCTGATCATCACGGCGACACGGAACGCGCACAAGGCGTATTCCTGACACCGTCTCCGAAGGAGAAAAAACATGGCTACTGGCACTGTGAAGTGGTTCAACGCGGAAAAGGGCTTCGGCTTCATCGAGCAGGACGGCGGCGGCGCCGACGTCTTCGCCCACTACTCGAACATCGCCGCCCAGGGCTTCCGCGAGCTGCTGGAAGGCCAGAAGGTGTCGTTCGACATCGCGCAGGGCCAGAAGGGCCCGACGGCCGAGAACATCGTTCCCGCCTGACGCACCGGCACTGACGCATACTTCGCAGCTGGGGCCCGCACCTTGGGGTGCGGGCCCCAGCTCGCGTCATTCTCAGGGTGTTTCGACCCTGTCATTTTCGGCCCGTTCTCGCGATTCTCTGCGCCGCTCATTCTGCTGCGGAAATTCCTTGATCGTGCCCGCATCGAGGAAGGTTCCGCATGAACCGCACGCGTACCACTCGCGCACGCACCGATCGCACATACGACCGCTTCGGAGGAAGCACCGCCGCGGGCCGCTCCGGCGGTTACGGAAACCGACAGCCGGCGCGCGGCGAGTTCGCTCTGCCGAAGACGGTCACGCCCGCGTTGCCCGCGGTCGAGTCGTTCGCCGATCTCGCCATGCCGGCGCCGTTGCTGGCCACGCTCGGCCACGCAGGCGTGACCGTGCCGTTCCCCATCCAGGCGGCGACCCTGCCGAACGCCCTGGCCGGCCGTGACGTACTCGGTCGCGGCCGCACCGGGTCGGGCAAGACCCTCGCCTTCGGCCTGGCGGTCCTCGCCCGTACGGCGGGCCAGCGCGCCGAGCCGCGCCGGCCACTGGCCCTGATCCTCGTCCCCACCCGCGAGCTGGCCCAGCAGGTCACGGACGCGCTCGCTCCCTACGCCCGCTCCGTGAGCCTGCGGCTCGCCACCGTCGTCGGCGGGATGTCCCTCGGCAGGCAGGCCCAGGCGCTGCGCGCCGGCGCGGAGGTGGTCGTGGCGACGCCCGGCCGGCTCAAGGACCTCATCGACCGGGGCGACTGCCGGCTCGACGCCGTCGGCACCACCGTCCTCGACGAGGCCGACCAGATGACCGACATGGGCTTCATGCCCCAGGTCACCGCCCTGCTCGACCAGGTGCGTCCCGAGGGTCAGCGACTGCTGTTCTCGGCCACCCTGGACCGCAACGTCGACCTGCTGGTCCGCCGCTACCTGGCCGACCCGGTGGTGCACTCCGTCGACCCGTCGGCCGGTGCCGTCAGCACGATGGAGCACCACGTGCTCCACGTGCACGACGCTGACAAGCACCGCACGACCACCGAGATCGCGGCCCGCGACGGCCGGGTCATCATGTTCCTGGACACCAAGCACGCCGTGGACCGGCTGACGAAGCACCTGCTGAACAGCGGTGTCCGCGCCGCGGCCCTGCACGGGGGCCGGTCCCAGCCGCAGCGCACCCGGACCCTGGCGCAGTTCAAGGACGGTCACGTCACCGTCCTGGTGGCCACCAACGTCGCGGCCCGCGGCATCCACGTCGACAGCCTCGACCTGGTCGTCAACGTGGATCCGCCCAGCGACCACAAGGACTATCTGCACCGTGGCGGCCGTACGGCCCGCGCCGGGGAGTCCGGCAGCGTCGTCACGCTCGTGACGCCCGGACAGCGCCGCGGCATGACCCGGCTGATGGCTTCGGCCGGCATCACCCCGCACATCACCTCCGTCCGCTCGGGCGAGGCGGAGCTGAGCCGCATCACGGGTGCCCAGACGCCCTCCGGTGTGCCGGTGGTCATCAGCGCGCCCGTCGCCGAACGCCCCCGCCGCGGGTCTTCGCCGTCCCGCAGCCGCCGGGGCCGCACCGGGCAGGGCCGACCCGTCGGCGAGGGGGCGCGCCGGCGGGCACAGCGGCTGCCCGGGCAGGACTCGGCGGCTTAGGCCGGCGCAGTCCCCGGCGCCCCCGGCCTCCCGAAAGCCACCGTGGCCTCCCTGGGCCGCAGGGGCCGCAGGGGCCGCAGGGGCCGCAGGGGCCGCAGGACAGCCAAGCCGACCATCCCCGACCGAAGGAGACACCCGTGACGCCAGCGCGGACGCAGCACCGTACGCCGGACCCCGCTTCCGTGACCGCGGTCGAGGACACCGAAGGGCACGGCCCTCGGGTATGTGACGACATGACCGTCGAGGTGGCTCTGGCCGTCATGGCGGGTGCCCGGGTCGAGCACCTGACCGTGTGCGACGGGGACGACGAGAGCACGGGCCTGGTCACCCGGGGCGGACTCGCCGTTGTCCGGAACAGTTCCGCGTACACGGACCGGATCCGTCTGCGGGACGTTCTCGACGTACCACTGCCCTCGCCCGGCGTCGGCGAGTACGGCCGGGTATCGGGCGTACCCGCCCTCTCGCGCTGATCCGTCACGCCCCGGGCGGCCCGTTCTCCTTCTCCCCGCGACTTCTCTCCTGTGAGGCATCATGCGCTGTGTCATCGCCCGGTACCCGTTCGACCTGACCAGGACCGGGGTACTGGCCTCCATGAAGGACGTCAGGCCCGAGATCGTCACGGGTGCGTCCGTGACCATCGGCCGCCGCCGCTACCCGGTCAAGCAGGTGGGCCAGGTCATCACACGACAGGACCCCCGTGACTTCACCGCCGGTGAAGTCGTGCGGGCCATGACGCGTCTCGGCTTCACCTGCCACGACCGCCCCGAGGGCGCGCCCGTGGCCGTGGGTGGACCCACCGGTGTCCGAACCGCGTCCGCACTGCTCGGCGGCACCGGCCCCGTGGCCGTGTGAGGACGGGCGGGAGACCGCCCTCAGGATCCCGGTGGGGGCCCTGCCGACACATGTCGGCAGGGCCCCCACCGCTGTGTCGCCGCCCCGCTCGGAAACCGCCGGCCGGGCCACGGGGCGGAGTCAGCGTCTCACCGGTCGAAGTGGATGAGATCACCTACGGTCCATGCGCTGACGTCCTCGATCGCCACTCGGTACATGCCGCCCGTCTCCGGGATCCCGAGGCTGCCCTGCACTATCCGGGCGAGATGGAAGTGCAGATGCGTGGGCGCCTCGCCGCGGCCGGGAGGGTTCTCTCGCGGAGCGCGGGCGAAGACGTCCGAGAACGGGCCGAGGCGGTCCGAGTCCTTCAGGACCTCCGCCACCCGCTCCCTCCACACGGCCTCGGGTGCCAGCCGGCCGGTGATGACGGCTCCGCCGACGATCACGGTCAGCGACATCTGATTGCTTCGCTCGGACTCCACCGCGGCGGAAATGGCGACGAGCAGCTCATCAGGGTTCGACATGACAGCAGAGTTTATGCGGTCCACCGTGCCCGTACCGCCCGCGGGACTGAGGAGCTTGCGCTCGGCAGGGGGCGGTTTCGCCAACCCGTGAGGACCGAGGGCAGCAAGGTTCCTTCTCCTCCGGGGGAGTGAAATCTCCTCTTGTCGGAGTAGATTTTCGGTGCCGGTATGGGTACGCTTCTTCTCGTTGACAAGGTCGAACGAGACCCGCCAGACACGAACCGGCGGGTGACTGAATACGAAACACGCAGGTCAGTGCGGCTCTCGTGGCTCGAAGCCGGAGTGTTCCCAGAACGGGTGACGGGGCTGGGAGCCGCACTGGGCGGCTCGCACGTCCAGGAGCTGCCAACAGCAGTACAGGTTCACTCAGCGGTGGGAGCGAGAGGAACGGAGGAGCAGACACCACCAGGATCGCCCGGCCCGAGAGACTCGGCCGGGTACCGCAAGGCCCCGGATTGGATGGTGGTCCTCGGTCACGCAGCTGCGATCCCCCGCTCCGCCCTGCCGGGCCGGGTAGCGGACATAGAAGGTCGGCACAGCAATAGGGCCGACAGATGGTGTTCAATTTCCTTCGGGGCCCTGGTGCCGTACGGCACCAGGGCCCCTCGACGCGTTACAGAGCGAGGTGACATGACATCGGACAACCCTCTGAATGATCGACTGGACGACGACGACTACCCGGCGTACACGATGGGCCGGGCGGCCGAGATGCTCGGCACCACCCCGGCCTTCCTCCGGGCCATCGGTGAGGCTCGTCTGATCACTCCGCTCCGCTCGGAGGGAGGACATCGCCGGTACTCCCGCTACCAACTGCGGATCGCCGCGCGCGCCCGCGAGCTCGTCGACAAGGGGACCCCGATCGAGGCCGCGTGCCGCATCGTCATCCTCGAGGACCAGCTCGAGGAAGCGCAGCGCATCAACGCCGAGTACCGCCGCGCGGCCGGCCAATCGGCGGGCGGTTCCGGCGCCGGCTCCGCCTGAACACGCGGGCGCGTGCCGTATCCGGAACGCCGTCTCGCGGCCGAAGGAGAGCACGGCCCGGAAAGTCGCCGGTCCGCTGCTGCCGAATCGACGCCGCCCTCACCCCGGGAGGCGGTTCCTGCCGGAAGGGTTGTGCACTCGCCAAGGGTTCCCGGGACCGGTCTTGGGCTGGCGGCGACGATCCCGGTCACCCCCTCAGCTCGCGTCCCCCCACACGGCGTGCAGGTCCTCGCAGCGCACGGTGATCGACGCGTCGGTGAGCGCGATCTCGTGCACGCAGCCGCCGTCCTCGTCGGGGAGGATCTCGTCGAGGAGCACGGTGTCGACCAGCATCCAGTCGATGGCATGCGCATAATCGATGGAGAAGTGCGTCACCCCCGAGTAGCTGACGCGCAGGCCGCAGTCGTGCTTGAACCTGTTGGGCGCGAAGTCCAGTTCCAGCCGCCCGCTCTTGTCGGTCGCCGGACGGACGGCGGCCAATTCCAAGTCCTTGACGCACCGGTCGGCGCGGGAAATGTCGTAATGCCCCGGGTCGGAGGCGAACGCCCAGGCGCCCGGCGGGAGTACGCCGCGCAGGCGAGGAAGCTCGGCCACGTAGGCGGACGGGTCCAGGAAGAATCCCGAGCCGTCCCAGTGGGTCTCGACGAATCTCAAGCCGCGTTCCTCCCCCGCCTCACCGTGCCGTCACACCGGGGGGCACGTCCAGACCGACGCTGCCTGTCGGCGGTCTACCTTGCGGGGCACCTTGCCGTCGCCCATCGATGAACCCCCCTTCGCCATCGCGGTATCCGACCATAGGGCACACGGGTGCGAACCGTTTCCCGAGGGCGGTACGTACGACGGGCAGATGGCCGGCTGAACCCCGCCAGGCGCTCCGCAGTCACGCGTTGCGGAGCGCTTCCGGGGTCGCCCGGCGCGAGGAGCGGGAAGCCGAGGAGAAGGAAGCCGGGGAGGAGAAGCGCAGGGTCCGCGGGACCAGGCGAGCGCTTCGCTGGGTCAGCCGGCGCAGTTCGGGATGGGGATGTCGCTGCCGGCGCAGTTGGTGGGCTGGTTGCCCCTGACCCGGGAGGAGGTCAGGACGACGCTGCCGCCGGCGTTGAGGACGCCGCCTCCGGAGGCGCCGGCCGTGTTGTCGATGACGCGGCTGTTGGAGATGGTCATGTTTCCGTCGTTGGCGACGCCGCCGCCGTTCACGTTGGCGCTGTTGCCCATGATGGAGGTTCCCACGATGTGGGTGGTGGTCCCGAATCCGGCGCCGATGCCGCCGGAGAAGTTGCCGTGGTTGTTGCGGATGGCGCTGTTCGTCACGGTCAGCTGACCGCGGTTCGCGATGCCGCCGCCGAAGTCCGGCGCGTCACCGTTGGTGATCGTGGCGTCCATGAGCATCAGGTTGCCGCTGGGACCCACGGACAGAATGCTGAAGCGGGCCGTGGACACACGGGTGATGGTGTGTGCCGGGCGTCCATGATGATCGGGGTGTCGATCTCCGGCAACGGTGCGGACAGCCCGTAGGTGCAGCCCGGCGCCAGCACCAGGGTTCCGCCCCCTGCGGTGTTGGCGTCGGCGACAGCGGTGGACAGGGCGTTCGGACTGCACGGGACGATCGTCTGCGCCGATGCGGGAGTGGCGGTGGCGACGACCGTAGCGAGGGCTCCGACACACATCGCCTGCGCGACGAGTGCCGAGGACTTACGGGTGAACATGAATGAGTGACTCCCTGGGAAGTCCCGGGTCCGCAGGTTACCCCCGGCACCGAAGGCGCGGCGCCGTGTCTCGCGGGACGGTGTTGGGTTGCCCTCGTCGACGCATGGCAGTTCCGGGTCGATACGGGATGCCGCCCGGACGGTGCAGCCGTTTCCGTCCGACGGCCGACAGCGGGCATCCGGGACTCAGCCGGACCGCCCAGCCCGGCGCCCCGGCCCCCGTGACCCGCGCCCACGGGCGAACTACCCGGGTGCCGACGTGTACGGGTGCCTGCGGCCGTCGCGGCAGGTCCCGGCTCTGGCCTCTCCCGCGACAGCGGTGGGTGGCTAGTCTGCACGCGTGACCACCGAGTTGGCTCTGCTGTCCGAAGTCGCCTGTCGTGGGCGGGAGATCACGGCTCCCCGGCTGCGTGGGCTGGTGGCGTTGCTCGCCGGGGATCTGCGGGCCGGGTGCAGTACCGGGCGGCTGGTGGAGGGGCTGTGGCCGGACGGGCTGCCGGAGCGGCCCGGCAAGGCCGTGCAGGTGCTGGTGTCGCGGCTCAGGGCGCAGGTGGGCGGGGAGCTGGTCGTCAGCACGCCGGCGGGGTACCGGCTCGCGCTGGACGAGGCGCAGGTCGACAGTTCCGCGCTGCTGCTGTACGAGGCGGCGAGCGCCGCGCGGGCGCGGGCCGGGGATCACGCGGGTGCCCTGGCGCAGGCCGAGGCGGGCTTGGCCCTGTGGGACGGGAGCGTGGGGGCCGGGGCGGGCGAGGACCTGCACGATCCGGTGGTGGCGCTCCGTACCGACCGGCTCCGGGCGCACCGCTCGCTCGTGCGTTCCCGTGCGCTCGCGCTCGCCCGGCTGGGGCGGCGGGAGGAGGCCGCGGCGCCGCTGGCCGAGCTGGCCCGGGAGCTGCCGCGGGACGAGGAGGTGCTGGCGGAGCTGCTGCGGTGCGAGGCGGACACCGTGGGCCGGGCCGCCGCGCTGACCCGGTACGACGCCTACCGGCGGGGGTTGCGCGAGGAGCTGGGTACCGATCCGGGTCCCGGGCTCAGGGCCCTCTGCCAGGAGCTGTTGAACGCGGACGCGCCCCGGGTCCGGCAGGGAGTGCCGCACGAGCCGAATCCGCTGCTGGGGCGGGGCGCCGACATCTCCACCGTGGCGGAGATGCTGCGCGTGGCCCGGGTGGTCACCGTCGTGGGCCCCGGCGGGCTGGGCAAGACCCGGCTGTCCCATGCGGTGAGCCGGGCTGCCGAGCAGCCCGTGGTGCACTTCGTCCCCCTGGCCGGTGTCACCGCCGACGACGACGTGGCCGCCGAGGTGGCCGCGGCGGTGGGCGCGGGCGAGGGCCGGCAGTTCACCGGGGGCGGCGACACGGTGAGCGGCATCGTCGGCGCGCTGGGCACGGGGCCCACGCTGCTGGTGCTGGACAACTGCGAGCAGGTGATCGCCGGCGTGGCCGACCTCGTCCGGGCGCTGGTGTCGCGGTCGCGTGAGCTGCGGGTCCTCGCGACCAGCCGGGCCCCGCTGGGGCTGACCTCGGAGTCCGTGTACGCCCTGCCGGAGCTGTCCCTCGCCACCTCGGTCGAGCTGTTCGAGCAGCGGGCGCGGGCGGCCCGGCCCGGCGTGGACCTGCCCGCCGGCCTGGTCGCCGAGATCTGCCGCCACCTGGACGGGCTGCCGCTCGCCGTGGAGCTGGCCGCGGCCCGGGTGCGGGTGCTCTCCGTGGCCGACATCGCGCGCCGTCTGCGGGACCGTTTCGCGCTGCTGCGCGGCGGCGCCCGTGACGCGCCCGAGCGGCACCGCACGCTGCAGGCCGTGGTCGAGTGGAGCTGGAACCTGCTGGAGCCCGACGGCCGGGCGGCGCTGCGCGCGCTGTCGGTGTTCCCGGGCGGCTTCGCCGAGGACGCGGCGGAGTACCTGCTCGGCGGGACGGGGGACACGCTGTTCCTGCTGGAGCAACTGGCCGGGCAGTCCCTGATCAGGGTGGACGACAGCCCGTCCGGGATACGTTTCCGCATGCTGGAGACCCTGCGCGAGTTCGGTGCCGCCCGGCGGGCCGAGGCCGGCGAGGAGGAGGCGGTGACCGACCGGTTCCTGCGCTGGGCCCGGGACTTCGGCCGCGAGCACCACGGCGTGCTGTTCAGCAGCGACCCGGCGTCCTCCTGGATCCGCATACGGGCCGAGCAGGACAACCTCGTCCTCGCGCTGCGGCACGCGCTGGCCCGGTCCGACGGGCCCGCCACCGCCGCCCTCACCGCCGTACTGGCCTCCCTGTGGGCCACCGACTCCCACTTCACCCGGCTCTCCGCGCTCATCTCCGACACCGGCGGGCCGCTGTCCCGCTTCCGTCCCGGCCCCGAGGACGTCGAGCCGGCCCGCACCGCGGCGGCCGTCTGCACGGCCAGCCTCTTCATGGCCCACGGCCCGCACGCCGTACGGCAGTTGGTGACGCTGCGTCGGCTGCCGCCCGCGCGGCCGGACACACTGCCGGGGGCGCTGGCCGTCGTGCTATGCGCCGTTCCGGACATCCACCCGCCGCAGTACGCGCTGCTGCGGGAGCTGTGCGACGCGGAGGAACCCCTGCTGGCGGGTGTGGCGGCGTGCTTCGCCAGTTACGTGTGGGACGCGGCGCACGACACGGAGCGCGCGCTGGAGTACGCCCGCCGGATGCTCGACGCGCTGGAGCCGTTCGCCAACCCCACCATGCAACTGCTCTGTCACGGGCGGATCAGCGAGCTGTGCCTCCAGTCCGAGCGGGGCGCGGAGGCGTACGGCCATCTGCGCGCCGCGCTCGGTGCGCTCGACCGGTTCGGCGAGTGGTCGGACTCGGTGGGTGTGCGCTGGGGGCTGGTGCTGGCCTGCCTGCAGCGCGGGGAGGTGGACGAGGCGGAGTACTGGCTGGGGCTGGCGGCCCTGGAGCAGCCGCCCGAGTCGCCGCAGACCTACACCCCCGACCTGCTGGCCCGGGCGGAGATCGCGCTGGCGCGGGGGCTGACGGAGGTCGGGCTCGGTCTGTGGCGCCGGGCGGTGGAGCGGGTACGGGAGGACAGCGTGCTGTATGCCGGTGATCCGTTCGTGCATCCGTGGTCGCTCCAGGTGCAGTCGGTCGCGCTGGCGGCGCACGCGCAGCACGGCCGGCTGGAGCCGGTGGCCGGGCTGGCCGGGCAACTGCGGGAGCGGCTTCTGGGGATGCTGTCCGGCGCGTCCGGCGCGTCCGGCGCATCCGGCTCCCCCGGCACCTCCAGCCCCTCGGGCTCGCCAAGCCCCTCGACCCCCACCGACTCTCCCGTCGAACTGCCGGTCTACGGCACGGCGTTGCTCGCACTCGGGCTCGCCGGGCTGGCCAGGGGCGAGACGGCGGCCGTGCGGCTGGTGGCGCTGGCGGAACGGATGCCGGTGGTGCGGGACTTCCCGACCCTGTCCTCGGCCCGGTCCCGGCGGGCCGCGGAGGACGCCGACAGGGCGGCGTACGCCGACGCGAGGTCGAGGTACGCCGCCCTGGGGCGGGAGGAGCTGCGGGCGGCGGCACTGCGGGAGCTGAGCGCCGGGTGAGCCCCGGGGGGCCGAGCGCCGGCTGAGCCCCGCCGGCCTCAACGCCGCGGCTCCCGGTGGAACTGCGCCTTGGACCACCAGTAGCCCAGCACGGTCAGCCCCACGCACCAGGCGACGGCGAGCACGGCGTTCCTCGTGCCGATCCCGCTGCCGAGCAGCAGTCCGCGCAGGGTCTCGATGGCGGGCGAGAACGGCTGGTACTCGGCGAACCAGCGGAACCAGCCCGGCATGGCGTCCACCGGCACGAACGCGCTGGACAGGAACGGCAGCATCACCAGGGGCGTCCCGGTGTTGCTGGCCCCCTCCGGGTTGGGGCTCGCCAGGCCGATGCCGACCGCGAGCCAGGTCAGTGCCAGGCTGACCAGCGTCATCAGCCCGGCGGCGGCGAGCCACTCCAGCGGCGTCGCGTCGGGCCGGAAGCCGATGGCCAGGCCGATGCCCAGCAGCAGCACCAAGGCCATCAGCGTCTGGATGACACTGCCGAGCACGTGGCCGATCAGCACGGAGGCACGGGAGATCGCCATGGTGCGGAACCGGGCCATGATGCCCTCGGTCATGTCGGTGGCCACCGACACGGCCGTGCCGAGCGAGGTCATGCTCACGGTCAGCAGGAGGATGCCGGGGACCAGGTAGGCGACGTAGTCGGCGCGGTCCGCGTGTCCGCCGTTGATGCCGGCGCTCATCACGTCGCCGAAGACGTAGACGAAGAGCAGCAGCAGGATGACCGGGGTGAGCAGGAGGTTCAGGGTGAGGGAGGGGTAGCGGCGGGCGTGCAGGAGGTTGCGCCGCAGCATGGTGAGGTTGTCGCGGAGGGGCTGGCCGGCGGCGCTCATCGGGCGCTCTCCTTTTCGGTGGACCGGGCGGGCACGGGGGTCGCGGTGAGGGCGAAGAACACGTCGTCCAGGTCCGGGGTGTGGACGGACAGCTCGCCGGCCTCGATGCCGGCGGCGTCGAGCCAGTCGAGGATGGCCCGCAGTTCGCGCTGGCTTCCGTCGCTGGGGATCTGCAGGGTGAGCGCCTCGTCGTTCCGGGTGGCCTCGCGCAGCGCGGTGGCCGCCTGCTCGTACGCCTCCGGGTCGGAGAAGCGCAGCCGCACGTGCCCGCCGGGGACGAGCCGCTTGAGCTGCTCGGCGCTGCCGTCGGCGACGATCCTTCCGCCGTCGAGCACGGCGATGCGGTCGGCGAGCTGGTCGGCCTCCTCCAGGTACTGGGTGGTGAGGAAGACGGTCGTGCCGCCGGAGACCAGTTCGCGGATGATCTGCCACATGGTGTGGCGGGAGCGCGGGTCGAGGCCGGTGGTCGGCTCGTCCAGGAAGATGATCCGGGGGCTGCCGACCAGGGTCATGGCGATGTCGAGGCGGCGCTTCATGCCGCCGGAGTAGGTGGAGGCGGGTTTCCTCGCGGCCTCGGTGAGGTCGAACCGTTCCAGCAGCCCGGCGGTGACGCGCCGTCCCTCCTGCCGGGAGAGGTGGTGCAGGTCCGCCATCAGGAGCATGTTCTCCTCGCCGGTGATCAGCCCGTCCACGGCGGAGAACTGGCCGGTGACCCCGATGGCGGCCCGCACCGCCTGCGCCTCGGCGGTGAGATCGTGCCCGGCGATCCGCGCCTGTCCGCAGTCGGCGGAGATCAGCGTGGACAGGATGCTGACCGCCGTGGTCTTGCCGGCACCGTTGGGCCCGAGGAGGGAGAAGACGGTGCCGGCGGGCACGTGGAGGTCGATGCCGTCGAGGACGGTCTTGTCCCCGTAGGACTTGCGCAGCCCGGTGGCCGCGATCGCGAGGTCGTCCGCGTTCGTCGTCGTCATGCGGCAGAGCGTGCGGCCCGGGTGGTTCAGCGTGGTTTCAGCGCGGTTTCAGCCGCCCGGGGACGGCGCCGGGGCGCCGCCGGCTGCCTCACTCCTTCGCGGTCAACTCCTTGAGCGCGGTGTTGAGTTCCAGGACGTTCACCCGGGGTTCCCCGATGAAGCCGAGGGTGCGTCCGGTGGTGTGGGCCCTGACCAGCCGCTCGACCTGGGGGACGGGCAGGTGGTTGCGGGCGGCCACCCGGCGGACCTGGAGTTCGGCGTAGGCCGGGGAGATGTCCGGGTCCAGGCCGGAGCCGGAGGAGGTGACGGCGTCGGCGGGGACCTGGGAGGGCGTGACCGGGTGGCCGGGGACCGAGTTGTCCCGCACCACGGCGGCCTTGGCGTCCTCGACCTGTTTGAGGAGCACCTTGCTGTCCGCGGCGAGGTTGGTCGCGCCGGACAGGATCAGCTTGTACTGCGTGTTGACGGAGTTCTGTCCGAGGCCGTCGGCGGGGCGGGGCTGGAAGTACCTGAGGCCGTAGCCCTGCTGGCCGATCAGGGACGAGCCGACGACCCTGCCGTCCGCCCTGGTCTCGGAGCCGTTCGCCTGGTGCGCGAACAGCGCCTGGGCGACACCGGTGACCGCCAGCGGGTAGAGGACGCCGGTGAGCACGGTCAGCGCCAGCAGGGCCCGCAGCCCCGCGCCGAACAGCCGCGCGGTGTGCGCGAAGGGGTGGTTCATGTCCGTCACCGGATCCCGGGGATGAGTGAGACGATCAGGTCGATGATCTTGATGCCGATGAAGGGCGCGATCAGTCCGCCGACGCCGTAGAGGGCGAGGTTGCGGCGGAGCATCCGGTCCGCGCTCATCGGCCGGTACCGCACGCCCCTCAGCGACAGCGGCACCAGCGCGATGATGATCAGCGCGTTGAAGACGACGGCCGACAGGATCGCGGAGTCGGGCGAGGACAGCCGCATGATGTTCAGCTTGTCCAGGCCCGGGTAGACCGCCGCGAAGAGGGCCGGGATGATCGCGAAGTACTTCGCGACGTCGTTGGCGATGGAGAACGTGGTCAGCGCGCCCCGCGTGATCAGCAGCTGCTTGCCGATCTCCACGATCTCGATGAGCTTGGTCGGGTCGGAGTCGAGGTCGACCATGTTGCCGGCCTCCTTGGCGGCCGACGTACCGGTGTTCATCGCCACGCCGACGTCCGCCTGGGCGAGGGCCGGCGCGTCGTTCGTGCCGTCGCCGGTCATCGCGACCAGCTTGCCGCCGGCCTGCTCCCGCTTGATGAGGGCCATCTTGTCCTCGGGGGTGGCCTCGGCGAGGAAGTCGTCCACGCCCGCCTCCCCGGCGATGGCCTTCGCGGTGAGCGGGTTGTCGCCGGTGATCATGACTGTCTTGATGCCCATGCGGCGCAGCTCGTCGAACCGCTCGCGCATGCCCTCCTTGACGACGTCCTTGAGGTGGATGACGCCGAGGACCCGTGCCCCGCCGGCGTCGTCGACGGCGACGAGCAGCGGCGTGCCGCCGGCCTCGGAGATCCGGTCGGTCAGTTCCCGGGCGTCGTCGGCGACGTGGCCGCCCTGTTCCTCCACCCAGGCGATGACGGAACCGGCGGCGCCCTTGCGGACGCGGCGCCCGCCGACGTCCACGCCGGACATGCGGGTCTGGGCGGTGAAGGCGATCCACTCGGCGCCGGCCAGTTCGCCCTGGTGGCGCTCGCGCAGCCCGTACCTCTCCTTCGCCAGCACGACGATCGAGCGGCCCTCGGGCGTCTCGTCCGCCAGCGAGGAGAGCTGGGCCGCGTCGGCCACCTGGGCCTCGGTGGTGCCGCGCACCGGCACGAACTCCGACGCCCGGCGGTTGCCGAGGGTGATGGTGCCGGTCTTGTCCAGCAGCAGGGTGGAGACGTCGCCGGCGGCCTCGACCGCACGGCCCGACATGGCGAGGACGTTGCGCTGCACCAGCCGGTCCATGCCGGCGATGCCGATCGCGGAGAGCAGGGCGCCGATGGTGGTCGGGATCAGGCAGACCAGCAGGGCGACCAGGACGACCATGGTCAGGTGCGTGCCCGCGTAGGTGGCGAACGGCGGCAGGGTGGCGCACGCGAGCAGGAAGACGATGGTCAGCGAGGCCAGCAGGATGTTCAGCGCGATCTCGTTCGGCGTCTTGCGCCGGGCCGCGCCCTCGACCAGGCCGATCATCCGGTCGATGAAGGTCTCGCCCGGCTTCGTCGTGATCCTGATGACGATCCGGTCGGACAGCACCTTCGTACCGCCCGTGACGGCGCTGCGGTCGCCGCCGGACTCACGGATGACGGGCGCGGACTCGCCGGTGATCGCCGACTCGTCCACCGAGGCCACGCCCTCGACGACATCGCCGTCGCCGGGGATCACGTCGCCGGCCTCGCAGACCACCAGGTCGCCGATCCGCAGTGCGGTGCCGGGCACCCGCTCCTCACGGTCCCCGGCGATCCGCCGCGCGACCGTGTCCGTCCTGGCCTTGCGCAGGGTGTCGGCCTGCGCCTTGCCCCGGCCCTCGGCGACCGCCTCCGCCAGGTTGGCGAAGAGCACGGTCAGCCACAGCCAGGCGCTGATGGTCCAGCCGAACCAGTCGCCGGGGTCCTGGAAGGAGAAGGCGGTGGTCAGCACCGAGCCGACCCACACCACGAACATCACGGGCGACTTGACCATCACCCGCGGGTCCAGTTTGCGGAACGCCTCCGGCAGGGACCTGAGCAGCTGCCGGGGGTCGAACAGACCCGCTCCGACACGGCCCTCCGTGGGCCTGTGCGCGGTGGGCACGTCGCTGTGCGGCGCCCGGGTGGGTGTGACTGTGGACATGGAGTCCTCTGGCTTCCGAGTGCGGGTGGTCATCACGCGAGCCCTTCCGCGAGCGGCCCCAGCGCCAGGGCCGGGAAGTACGTGAGACCGGTGATGATCAGGATCGCGCCCACCAGCAGGCCGCTGAACAGCGGTTTCCCGGTGCGCAGGGTGCCCGCGGTGACCGGGATCGGCCGCTGCCCGGCGAGCGAGCCGGCCAGCGCCAGGACGAAGACCATGGGCAGGAACCGGCCGAACAGCATGGCGAGCCCGGTCATGGTGTTGAACCAGTCGGTGTTCGCGTTGAGCCCGGCGAAGGCCGAGCCGTTGTTGTTGGCGGCGGAGGTGAAGGCGTACAGCACCTCGGAGAAGCCGTGCGCGCCGGAGTTGAGGACCGAGTGCGGCGGGGTCGGCAGCGCCATGGAGGCGGCCGTGAAGACGAGCACCAGCGCCGGTGTGATCAGGATGTAGGCGGCGGCCAGCTTCATCTCCCGGCCGCCGATCTTCTTGCCCAGGTACTCGGGCGTACGGCCGACCATCAGGCCGGCGAGGAACACCGCGATGACCGCCATGACCAGGATGCCGTAGAGGCCGGAGCCGGTGCCGCCGGGCGCGATCTCGCCCAGCATCATGCTCAGCATCGTGATGCCGCCGCCGAGGCCGGTGAAGGAGGAGTGGAAGGAGTCCACCGCGCCGGTGGAGGTGAGCGTCGTGGCCACCGCGAAGATCGAGGAGCCGCCGACCCCGAAGCGGACCTCCTTGCCCTCCAGCGCCCCGCCCGCGGCCTGGAGCGCCGGGCCGTGGTGGGCGAACTCGGTCCACATCATCAGGGCGGTGAAACCGAGCCAGATGACGCCCATGGTGGCGAGGATCGCGTAGCCCTGCCGCACCGAACCGACCATGACGCCGAAGGTCCGGGTCAGGGAGAACGGGATGACGAGGATGAGGAAGATCTCGAAGAGGTTGGTGAACGGGGTGGGGTTCTCGAAGGGGTGGGCGCTGTTGGCGTTGAAGTAGCCGCCGCCGTTGGTGCCCAGTTCCTTGATGGCCTCCTGCGAGGCGACCGCGCCGCCGTTCCACTGCTGGGAGCCGCCCATGAACTGCTCCACCGCGTGGATGCCGGAGAAGTTCTGGAGCACTCCGCAGGCGACCAGCACGACGGCGGCGACCGCCGCGAGCGGCACCAGGACGCGCACGGTGCCGCGCACCAGGTCGGACCAGAAGTTGCCCAGCTCACCGGTGCGGGACCGCGCGAAGCCGCGCACCAGCGCCACGGCGACGGCGATACCCACGGCCGCGGAGACGAAGTTCTGCACGGCCAAACCGGCGGTCTGCACGACGTGCCCCATCGTCTGCTCGCCGTAGTACGACTGCCAGTTGGTGTTGGTCACGAACGACACGGCCGTGTTGAACGACTGCGCCGGGTTGACCGAGGAGAAGCCGAGCGAGCCGGGCAGGACGCCCTGGAGCCGCTGGAGCAGGTAGAGGAAGAGGACGCCGGCGGCCGAGAAGGCGAGGACCGCGCGCAGGTACGCGGGCCAGGTCATCTCGGTGCCGGGGTCGGCACCGATGCCCTTGTAGATCCACTTCTCCACGCGCAGGTGCCGCGGCGAGGAGTAGACCCGGGCCATGTAGGTGCCGAGGGGGACGTAGGCGAGCGCGAGCGCGCCTGTCAGGGCGAGCAGCTGGAGCACGCCGGCCGGTACGGGACCCATGGGGCGCTCAGAACCTCTCCGGGAAGACCAGGGCCAGGACGAGATAGCCCAGCAGGGCGACGGCCACGACCAGGCCGACGACGGTCTCGGCGGTCACAGCTTCGTCACCCCCTTGGCGACGAGGGCCACCAGCGCGAAAGCCACGAGCACGGTGAGGACGAAGGCCGTATCGGCCATCGCGGACTCCTGAATGAGTTCGGCGAAACGGACGTTACGAGGAGAACTCCGTAACGGCTCGAACGCATCACCCGTTGACGCCCCCCTTACGGCCGCCCGTACGGCCTTGACGCGACCCTTACGCCTCCGGCCCGCGGGGCTGCCCCGGCACCCCGGCGCGGCCGGGATCTAGGCTTCCTGACATGAAGGAAGCCCCGTTGAACTTCTGGTCGCTCTACAGCCACGGCTTCGCGCGGGTCGCCGCGTGCACCGGCCACACCGTCATCGCCGACCCGCAGGCCAACGCCGAAGCGGTCCTGCGCCTGGCGCGCCGGTGCGCGGACGAGGGCGTCGCCGTCGCCGTCTTCCCCGAGCTGGGCCTGACCGGCTACTCCATCGAGGACCTGCTGCTCCAGGACGCGCTGCTCGACCAGGCCGAGGCGGCCCTCGGAACCGTCGTGGCCGGGTCGGCGGAGCTGCTGCCGGTGCTGGTCGTCGGCGCCCCGCTGCGCCACCGTCACCGGATCTACAACTGCGCGGTGATCGTGCACCGCGGCCGGATCCTCGGTGTCGTACCGAAGTCGTACCCGCCGACCTACCGCGAGTTCTACGAGCGCCGGCAGATCGCCGACGGGCACGACGAGCGGGGCGGGACCATCCGGGTCGCGGGTGCCGAGGTGCCGTTCGGGGTGGACCTGCTGTTCGCCGCCGAGGACGTGCCGGGGCTGGTGCTGCACACCGAGATCTGCGAGGACATGTGGGTGCCGGTGCCGCCGAGCGCCGAGGCGGCCCTCGCCGGGGCGACCGTGCTGGTCAACCTCTCCGGCAGCCCGATCACGGTCGGCCGGGCCGAGGACCGCAAGCTGCTGTGCCGCTCGGCGTCCTCGCGCTGCCTCGCCGCGTACGTCTACGCGGCGGCCGGCCTCGGCGAGTCGACCACCGACCTGTCCTGGGACGGGCAGACCATGATCTACGAGAACGGGGTGCTGCTCGCCGAGACCGAGCGCTTCCCGCTCGGCGACCGGTACGCGGTCGCCGACGTGGACCTCGACCTGCTGCGGCAGGAGCGGCACCGGATGGGCACCTTCGACGACAACCGCCGGACCCACGCCGCCCGGACCGGTGACTTCCGCACCGTCTCCTTCGAGCTGGACCCGCCGCTCACCGACCTCGGGCTGCGCCGGCGCGTGGAGCGCTTCCCGTTCGTGCCCGCCGACCCCGAGCGGCTCGCCCTGGACTGCTACGAGGCCTACAACATCCAGGTCGCCGGGCTCCAGCAGCGGCTCGCGGCGATCGGCGGCCCCAAGGTCGTCATCGGCGTGTCCGGCGGTCTGGACTCCACGCACGCGCTGATCGTCGCCGCCCGGGCGATGGACCGCGCGGGCCGGCCGCGCAGCGACATCCTGGCCTTCACACTGCCGGGCTTCGCCACCAGCGACCACACCAAGGACAACGCGCACAAGCTGATGCGGGCGCTCGGCGTCACCGCGGCCGAGCTGGACATCACGCCGACCGCGCGGCTGATGCTGAAGGAGATCGGGCACCCCTTCGCCTCCGGCGAGCCGGTGTACGACGTCACCTTCGAGAACGTGCAGGCCGGTCTGCGCACCGACTACCTGTTCCGGCTGGCCAACCAGCGCGGCGGCATCGTCCTCGGCACCGGCGACCTCTCCGAGCTGGCGCTCGGCTGGTCCACGTACGGCGTCGGCGACCAGATGAGCCACTACAACGTCAACTCCGGGGTGCCGAAGACCTTCATCCAGCACCTGATCCGCTGGGTGATCGACAGCGGCCAGTTCGACGAGGAGACCGGCGGCATCCTGGCCGCGATCCTGGACACCGAGATCAGCCCGGAACTGGTGCCGGGCGAGGAGATGCAGTCCACCGAGTCGAAGATCGGCCCGTACGCGCTGCACGACTTCACCCTCTTCCAGGTGCTGCGCTACGGCTTCCGGCCCTCGAAGACCGCCTTCCTGGCCTGGCACGCCTGGCACGACGCGAAGTCCGGCGCCTGGCCGCCGAACTTCCCCGAGGCCAAGCGGGTGGCGTACGACCTGCGGGAGATCCGGCACTGGCTGGAGGTGTTCTGCCGCCGCTTCTTCGCGTTCTCGCAGTTCAAGCGCTCGGCCATGCCGAACGGCCCGAAGGTGTCGGCGGGGGGCTCCCTCTCCCCGCGCGGCGACTGGCGGGCCCCCTCGGACGGCAACGCGGAGGTGTGGCTCAGGGACCTCGCCCGCTTCGACTTCGACAGCGCGGCGGCCGGCCGGTAGCCGGGGCCGGGCTGACCGGTGCCGGTGGCCGAGGCCGGTTGACCGGTGCCGGTCAGGTGTTCCAGGTCTCGTCGTACGGGTCGCGCGGGGCCGGTACCGGACGCGTCGCGGTGACCTCCAGGTAGGGGATGGGGCCGTCGTTGACCGGGTCGTGGCGCAGCCCGGGGGCGTACGTGCCCGTCACCTCCAGCCAGGCGTCCGGGCGCAGCACCGGCGGCAGCGCGCCGGTCAGCGCGATCTTCACCGGCTGGGCGTCCGCGGCACAGCAGTTGAGGGCCATGCGGACCAGGTAGGGCCGGCCCGCGTGGTCCAGGGCCAGGAAGCCGGTGACCCGGACGGCACGGCCGTGCAGGGAGCGGCCGTGGCCGTAGGCGGCGCGGGAGGCGTATTCGACGACGGACAGCGGCACCGGGTCGCCCGCCGGCAGCGGGCCGTAGCCGTACGGCTTCTGCAGGGCCGTGCCGGAGCGCAGGGCGCTGTAGGAGCCGAGGGCCGGCGGTGCGATCAGGATCAGGGCGAGGAGCGGCAGCAGGAGCAGCCAGGCGACCCGCGGCTCGGGGTGCCGGTGCCGTTCCCGGTCGCGCCGGCGCTCGTACCAGGCCGTCGCCAGGGCCGCCGCGATCAGCACCGCGCCCGCGGCCAGCAGCAGCGGGCGCAGGCCCGCCTTGACGTAGCGCAGGTACAGGTCGGTGGTGCCCGCGTGCAGCAGCGCGCCGCCGAGCAGGAACAGGACGGCCGCCTGGGCCTGGCGGTTCACAGCAGCACCGCCCCGGTCAGCACGGCGCCCGCGACGGCCAGCGCGAAGGTGGCGGGCGCGAACCGGAGCGCGAAGCCGCGGCCGAAGGTGCCGGCCTGCATCGCGAACAGCTTGAGGTCGATCATCGGGCCCACCACCAGGAACACCAGCTTGGCCGTCGGGGAGAACTGGGTGAGGGAGGCGGCGACGAACGCGTCCGCCTCCGAGCAGATCGACAGCAGGACGGCGAGCACGGCGAGGGCGAGGACCGAGACCGGCGGGGTGCCCGCGGCCGTGCGCAGCCAGTCCGCCGGGACCGCCGCCTTCAGCGTGGCCGCGGCCGTCGCGCCCAGCACCAGGAACCCGCCCGCGTGCATCACGTCGTGCCGGACCGCGCCCCAGAACGCCTCCCCCTTGGTCGCGCCCTCGTGCGCGCCGTGGGCCGGGGTGCGCAGCCAGTCCGTCCGGCCCAGCCGCTGCCACAGCCAGCCCATCACGCAGGCCACCAGCAGGCTCGCCAGGAACCGGGCCAGGACCATCTCCGGGTGCCCGGGGAAGGCGACGGCGGTGGCGGTCAGCACCACCGGGTTGATCGCGGGCGCGGAGAGCAGGAAGGCCAGGGCGGCGGCCGGGGTCACGCCCCGGCGGACCAGGGCGCCCGCCACCGGCACCGACGCGCACTCACAGCCCGGCAGCACCGCGCCGGCGACCCCCGCCACCGGCACGGCGAGGGCGGGCCGGCGCGGCAGGGCGCGTGCGAAGAAGGACGCCGGGACGAACACCGCGATCGCCGCCGACAGCAGCACGCCCAGCACCAGGAAGGGCAGTGCCTGGACGGTCACCGCCACGAACACGGTCGTCCAGCTCTGCATCAGCGGGGTGCCGAGGGCCCCGCGGATCGGCGACTGCGCGAGCACGGCCGTCAGGAGCGTCAGGGTGAGCGCCAGCGGGGAGCTGAGCCGCCGGCTCCGCGGGGGCCCGGCACGGCTCGCGTCCGTACCCGGCGGGGCGTCTTCGGTGATGGCCACGTGCGGTTCCCTCCGGCAGCTGCTCTCCCTGTCCTTCCCTACGCGGGTCCCGGCGCGGGCGTTCAGACCGCCGCTGGAACCACCCGGCCGCTTGGTGCACTCTTCTCCCTCGTGGCGAGCGTTCCGTATCAAGGGGGGCCGGGGTCCCCGCCGGCGCACATGGTGGTGTGCGGGGACGACGGCCTCGCGCACCGGCTGGCCGCCGAGTTGCGCGGGGTCTACGGCGAGCAGGTCACGCTCGTCGTGCCGCCGGACGAGCGCACCGTCCGGCCCCCCGTGGTCGGCCGCGCCCGGTCCGCGTCGGCCGCGCTGTTCGACCGCGTGGTCAGCGCCGCCGTGGGCGTCGGCCGCTCCGGCACGGGCGGGCAGCCCGCCGGCGCGCCCTCCGGCCCACACCCGGACGGCGAGGGGGTGCTGGCGGCCGCCGAGCTGACCGAGGCGGTGCTCGCGGAGGCCGGGGTGGCCCGGGCCGCCGCGCTGGCCCTGGTGTACGACGACGACGAGACCAACATCCGGGCCGCCCTGACCGCCCGTCGGCTCAACCCCCGGCTGCGGCTCGTCCTGCGGCTCTACAACCGGCGGCTGGGCCAGCACATCGAGGAACTCCTCGACCAGGCCGCCGCGTTGGCCGCCGGGGACGACGGCGGTCCGGGCACCGCCACCGAGGCGTCCACCACCGTGCTGTCCGACGCCGACACCGCCGCGCCCGCGCTGGCCGCGACCGCCGTCGCCGGCACGAGCCGGGTCGTCCAGACCGAGGGCCTGCTGCTGCGGGCCGTGGAACGGCCGCTGTCCGGGGACGGCCCCGGCACCGGGCTGCACACCCTCGCGCTACTCTCGGGCGGCGACCCGGCCGGCGCCGACGGCCCGTACGCCGGGGAACAGCAGCCCCGGCTGCTCCCCGACGACGAGGAGGTCCGGCAGGCCGCCGGACGGCAGGCCGTGGTGCTGGAACACGTCTCCGCCCCGGCCGGCGGCGAGTCCGCCGCGCCCTCCCGCCGCGCGATGACCGGCGTGCCCCCGCTGGGCTCCCTGTTCTCCCGGCGGCTGCGCTGGACCCTCGCCGTGCTCGCCGGCTGCGTGGTGGGTCTCGCCGTCGCCCTGTGGGTGGTCACCGGCATCCATCCGCTGCGCGCCTTCTACATCACCCTCCTCGACCTGTTCGCGATCGACGACCCGGCCCTCAGGCAGCCGCTGGGCCGCCAGCTCCTCCAGCTCCTCTCCGCGCTCGTCGGATTGCTGCTGCTGCCGGTGCTGCTGGCCGCCGCGCTGGAGGCGTTCGGCACCTTCCGCACCGCCTCCGCCCTGCGCAAGCCGCCGCGCGGCCTGAGCGGGCACGTCGTCCTGCTCGGGCTCGGCAAGATCGGCACCCGGGTGCTGACCCGGCTGCGGGAACTGAACGTCCCCGTGGTGTGCGTCGAGTCCGACCCGGAGGCGCGGGGCCTCGCCACCGCCCGCCGGCTGCGGGTGCCGGTGGTGCTCGGGGACGTCACCCAGGAGGGCGTCCTGGAGGCCGCCCAGATCCAGCGGGCCCAGGCGCTGCTCGCGGTGACCAGCTCCGACACCACCAACCTGGAGGCGGTGCTCTACGCGCGGACCGTACGGCCCGATCTGCGGGTGGTGCTGCGGCTGTACGACGACGACTTCGCCACCGCCGTGTACCGCACCCTGCGCACCGCCTACCCGCAGGCGCTGACCCGGAGCCGGAGCGTCACCCACCTGGCCGCCCCCGCGTTCGCCGGGGTCATGCTGGGGCGGCAGGTGCTCGGGGCCGTCGCCGTGGAGCGCAGGGTGCTGCTGTTCGCCGCGGTGGACGTGGACGGGCATCCCCAGCTGGAGGGGCGCACCGTGCGGGAGGCCTTCCGGGCCGGGTCCTGGCGGGTCCTGGCGCTGCTGGGCCACGCCGACACCGCGTCCTCCCATGTGCTGGGGAAGGGCGACCGGGTGGTCGTCGCCGCCACCCGCAGAGGCCTCGCGGAGCTGCGCTGACCCGGGCCTCCCGGGCGGATCACGCCGGGCTCGCGGGCCCTGGCACCGCGCCCTGATCCGGCCTGATCCGAACGGAAGACCCTAGACCGGCAGGTGCCGCGCCGCGAACTCCAGCTCCAGTCTCACCTGCTTGATCCGCTCCTCCACGACCAGCGAGCCGTGCCCCGCGTCGTACCGGTACACCTCGTGGACCGCGCCCCGGGTCTCCAGTCTCTTGACGTAGTTGTCGATCTGGCGGATCGGGCAGCGCGGGTCGTTGACGCCCGCCGAGATGTAGACGGGGGCCTTGACCTGGTCGACGTACGTCAGCGGGGACGACGCCTCGAAGCGCTCCGGGACCTCCTCCGGGGTGCCGCCCAGCAGGGTGCGGTCCATGGCCTTCAGGGACTCCATCTCGTCGTGGTACGCGGTGACGTAGTCCGCGACGGGCACCACCCCGATCCCCAGCGCCCAGGCCTCCGGCTGGGTGCCGACGCCGAGCAGGGTCAGATAGCCGCCCCAGGAGGCGCCGGTCAGGACCAGGCGGGCGGGGTCGGCGAGACCGGAGGAGACGGCCCAGTCGCGCACCGCCGCCACGTCCTCCAGCTCGATCAGGCCGACCCGGTGCTTGAGGGCGTCCGTCCAGGCGCGGCCGTAGCCGGTGGAGCCCCGGTAGTTGACGCGGACCACCGCGTAGCCGTGGTCGACCCAGGCGGCCGGGCCGGCGGCGAAGGAGTCGCTGTCGTGCCAGGTCGGGCCGCCGTGCAGGTCGAAGACGGTGGGGAGGGGGCCCGTGGCGCCCGCCGGCTTCTGGACCAGGGCGTGGATGCGGCCGCCGGGGCCCTCCACCCACACGTCCTCCACCGGCACCGACGCCGGGCACGCCATGCCCGGCGGGTCCAGCACCACGCCACCGGTCGTGGAGCGGACCGCCGGGGGCTCGGCGGCCGACGACCACAGGTACTCCACGCTGCCGTCGGGGCGGGCCGTCGCCCCGGAGACCGTGCCGGGCGGGGTGGGGATGCGGGTCAGCTCGCGGGTCGTGACGTCGTACCGGAACAGCTCGCTGCGGGCCTCGAAGCCGTGGACGATGAGCAGGGCTGAGCCGTCCGGGTACCACTCGGCGCTGACGTCGCCGGGCAGGTCGAGGGCCAGGTCGGTCTCCTCGCCCGTGGCCACGTCCCACACCAGCGGCTCCCAGCGGCCCCGGCGCTGGTGGCCGATGAGCAGCCGGGTGTCGCCGTCGACCGGGGCGAAGCCCAGCACCTCCAGGCCCAGCTCCTCGGTGCCGCCCTTGGTGTCGTCCAGTTCGGCGACCGTCGTGCCGTCCGGGCGGAGCACCCGCAGGGCCGCGTGCATGGCGTCGCCGTGCTCGGTGTGCTCCACGGCGATCAGGGAGCCGTCGTGCGCGAGGTCGCCGACGCCCGCCGACTCGCGGTGGCGGTAGATCTCGACCGGGTCCGCGCCCTCGCGGGCCAGGTGGATCGTCGTGCCCTCGTCGTCCGTGGAGCGGCCGACGACCGCCGTGCGGCCGTCGCGGGACAGGGCCAGGCCGGCCGGGTAGGACGGATCGAGACCGGGCACGGCCGGCTCGTCCGGGCCGCCCGTGAACGGCTGGCGGCGCCAGATGCCGAACTCGTCGCCGTCCTTGTCGTCGAACCACCAGATCCAGGCGCCGTCCGGGGAGAGCACGCCGTCCGTCGTGCCGTTCGGCCGGGCCGTCGCCTGGCGCTGCTCGCCCGTCGCCCTGTCCCAGGCGTACAGCTCGTACGTCCCCGTCGCGTTCGACACGAACAGGGCGCGGTCCGGCGCGTCCTCCGCCCAGTCGGGCAGCGACACCCGCGGCGCCCGGAAGCGCTTCTCCCAGTCCGGCATGTCCGCTGTGTGCTGCGTGGTCGGCGTACCGCCGTCGTTGATGGCCCCAGTCATGCGCCCATAGTGCCTGGCCGCGCCGACAATTGGGTGGCGGGAGGGCACAGCCTGTGGATAACTTCCGCGGCATGAGCGTTTCCGTCACTTCCCCGTCCGTCCCCGAAGGCTGGCGCGAGGACAACAAGGCCGTGTGGGACGAGAGGGTGCCCCTCCACGTCGCCGGACCCTTCTACGACCTCGACGGCTTCCGCACCCGCCGGGACGACCTGCGGGACTTCGAGCGGGCAGAGGTCGGGGACGTCACCGGGAAGTCGCTGCTGCACCTGCAGTGCCACATCGGCACCGACACCCTCTCCTGGCTCCACCGCGGCGCCGCCCGCGTCGTCGGCCTGGACTTCTCCGCACCCGCGGTGGAGGCGGCCCGCGCCCTAGCCGCCGACCTCGGGTACGGCCCCGACCGGGCCTCCTTCGTCACCAGTGACGTGTACGACGCGGCCGGGGCCGTGCCCGAGCCGTCGTACGACATCGTCTACACCGGGCTCGGCGCCCTGTGCTGGCTGCCGGACCTCGGACGCTGGGCACGGACGGCCGCCTCCCTCGTCGCGCCCGGCGGGTTCCTCTACCTCGCCGAGTTCCACCCGATCACCGAGACCCTGGACGACGAGACCGGCACCCGGATCGTGCGCGACTACTTCACCCGGGACGCGCAGGTGTGGAACGAACCGGGCACCTACGCCGACCTGGACGCCGTCACCGTCCACAACCGCAGCGTGGAGTGGCAGCACACGCTCGGGGACGTGGTCTCCGCGCTCGCCGCGGCCGGGCTGCGCATCGAGTTCCTGCACGAGCACGACGTGTCGCTCTTCCCGCGCTTCGGGAACTTGGAGGTGCGCGACGACTACCACAGGTTCCCGGCGGACCATCCGCGCATCCCGCTGATCTACTCCCTGAGGGCGAGCAAGGACTGACCCGAGGCACGGCCGCCGGGGCGGGCGCCGTACCGTGGAGGGCGTGTACCGGTTTCTGCTGACACCCCGCTGGTGGGGCATCAACGTCTTCGTGCTGCTCGCCATCCCGTTCTGCGTCTTCATGGGGTCGTGGCAGCTGAGCCGGTTCGAGGGGCGGGTGCAGGACCATCGCGCCGCGACCGAGCAGGCCGCCTCCGACCGGGGCGAGGCCGCGCGCCCGCTGGACTCGCTGCTGCCCGTCGACAAGAACACCTCGGGACGGCGGGTCACGGCGAGCGGCCGGTACGGAAAGCAGCTGCTGGTGCCCGGACGGGAGCTGGACGGCGAGCGCGGCTTCTACGTGCTGACGCTGCTGCGCACCGGTTCCGGCAAGGCGCTGCCGGTGGTGCGGGGCTGGCTGCCGGGCACGGCGGACGCGGCGAAGGCGCCCGCGCCGCCCCGGGGCGAGGTCACCGTCACCGGTGCGCTCCAGGCGCCCGAGACGCCCGGGGACAACGGGGTCAGCGCGCAGGGCGGGCTCCCCGCCGGGCAGACCTCCGCGATCAGCCCGGCGTCGCTGGTGAACCTGGTGCCGTACCGGCTGTACGACGCCTGGATCACCCTGGACCGGGGGGACGCCGGGATGAAGGCCGTGCCCGCGAGCGCGCCGGGCGGTACGGGGCTGGACCTCAAGGCGTTCCAGAACCTCGGCTACACCGGCGAGTGGTTCGTGTTCGCGGGCTTCGTGGTCTTCATGTGGTTCCGTCTGCTGCGCCGGGAGCTGGAGTTCCAGCGGGACGCCTCGCTGGGCCTGGTGACCGAGGAGCCGGACCGGGAGCCGGTACCGAGCGGCTGACCCGCACCCCCGAGGGGGCGCGGGGGAAGCGCGCGATCAGCCGCTACGACGCACGCTCGCCCGGACGGACGGCGTCGGCGCACCCCGCTCCCGGCGGAGCGTCAGGAGCCCGTGAGCACCCCGGTGTAGTAGACCGTCCCCGCGCACGCGCCGGGCACCACCGCCGTCGCCGTCGGCGCACCCCCCTGCGCGGCGTGGGTCACCGTGACGCTGCCGTCGGCCGTGCCCTCCTCGGTGGCGAGCTGCGGGGCCGTGCCCTCCGTGCCGGTGCTGTCGGTCGTGGCGCCGGAGGCGCTCTGGGTGGGCGACGGATCGGGCGTCGGGCCGGTCGGGCCGGGGTCGCCCGGACCGCTGTCGCCGCCCGTGGTGGGGCAGGTCTCCGAGGGGACGAAGGCGAACTTCTCCTCGTACGCCGCGCCCGGCTGGAGGACCAGCCCGGTGACCTCCTGGGACGGGTCGGGCAGGGCGGTCGCCGCGTCACCGGCGGTGTGCCGGGCGGTGAGGATCTTGGCCGGGTCGGCGGCGCCCTGCGCCGTGGGCGTGACACTGCCGGCACCGGCGACCGTGCAGGCGGTGCCGGAGATGTTGGTGACGCGGAAGGTGCCGTAGACGACCCCCGCGGTGTCGGGCGCGTTCGCGCTGCCGGTGGCGGAGCCCAGCTGGGTCGGCGTACAGAGCGGGACGCCCGAGGCCGACGTGGCGGAGGGGTCGGCGGCGCCGGTGGAGCCGCCGCCGCTGCCGGGCGTCGTGCCCTTGTCGTCGGGCCGGCCGGACTCCTTGCCGGGCTTGGCCGTCGTACCGCCGGCGTCCTTCGGGCCGCCCTTGTCGGTGCCCTTGTCCTTGCCCGCCCCGGTGCCGCCCTGGGCCTGGGAGGACTGGCCGGCCATCGCCGTGTTGGGGTCGGAGCCGCCGGCCTGCGAGACGTGCACGAGGGCGGGGATCGCGGTGCCGATGAACAGGGCCGCCGCGGCCATGCCGACCACCGCCTGGCGCTTGCGCGCGCGGCGCGCGGGGACGGCCCGGCGCAGGTGGTCCAGGGTGCCGGTGCGCGGCTCGATGTCGCCGACCGCCGAGTGCAGCAGCCGGCGCAGGGCCAGTTCGTCGGAGTCGGGCCCGTCCAGGCTGTGGACTCCTTCGAGCCTCTCCGGGCCCTTGTCGTCGGGGCCGTGGTTCACAGTTCCGTTCCCAGCGTGCGATGGCGTGTGCTGTTGCCCGTTGCCCTCCGTCGGCTCGTGCCAGGCGTAGGGCTCGTGACGTTCATGGGAGTGGCGCTCATGGGAGTGACCCTCATGGGAGGCGCCCTCTTCGGCGTGGTCGCTCATGCCGGTGTCCCCATGGCGACCCGCAGCGCGGCGATGCCCCGCGAACCGTACGCCTTGACCGAGCCGAGGGATATGCCGAGCGTCTCGGCGACCTGGGCCTCGGTCATGTCCGCGAAGTAGCGCAGCACGAGGACCTCGCGCTGGCGGCGCTGGAGCCCCTTCATCGCCTTGATGAGGTCGCGGCGCTCCAGCTGGTCGTAGGCGCCCTCTTCCGCGCTCGCCATGTCGGGCATCGGCTTGGAGAGCAGCTTCAGCCCGAGGATGCGCCGGCGCAGCGTGGAGCGGGAGAGGTTGACGACCGTCTGCCGCAGGTAGGCGAGGGTCTTCTCGGGGTCACGGACGCGCTTGCGGGCCGAGTGGACGCGGATGAACGCCTCCTGGACGACGTCCTCGCAGGAGGCGGTGTCGTCGAGGAGGAGCGCGGCGAGGCCGAGCAGCGAGCGGTAGTGCGCCCGGTAGGTCTCGGTGAGGTGGTCGACGGTCGTGCCGGCGGCCTCGGACGCCACGGCACCCGCGGTGTCCTCGGCGCCGTCACGCTGACTGGGTATGCGGGCGGGCCGCGCTGCGGGCATGGGCGCGATCACCGGCATGCCGCCGGGCGGGCGGGGCCGGAGCGCCGCGGGGGGCCGCAGGGCCGTGCCGCCGCGGGCCACACTGAGTTCGAGTACCTCTGCCACGCCTGTTGGACACGCCGCCCCCCTCGGGGGTTGTACGTGCCGGGCGTCACATGTGCGACAACCGGCGGCGCCTCAACTGCCGTCATGCGTCCCGCTCTTCCCTTATGTCCCATATGAACGGGCGCCCCCACGCCCCGACCACGGCGTCCCCACGCCAGGATCATCACGTCCCCAGGTCCCGCAAGGGTGACCGCAAAGACGCTCCCCGCCTCCGTACGGTTGCGGAAGGCGGGGAGGGAAATCCTCTGTCGCAGGCAGGGAGTGGTTCAAGGGATTTGGACCATGCTCCCGGCCACAGTGCTTACGGAGATCCTACAAAGTTCAACGGCTATGTGGGGACGGACAGCTCCGCCGCGACGAGTTCCGCGATCTGCGCGCAGTTCAGCGCGGCGCCCTTGCGCAGGTTGTCGCCGCAGACGAAGAGCTCCAGCGCGGTCGGGTCGTCCAGGGCCCGGCGCACCCGGCCCACCCAGGTCGGGTCGGTGCCCACCACGTCGGCGGGGGTGGGGAACTCGCCGGCCGCCGGGTCGTCGCACAGCACCACGCCCGGCGCGGTCGCGAGGATCTCGCGGGCCCCGTCGACGCCGACCTCCCGCTGGAAGCGGGCGTGGACGGTCAGCGAGTGCGTCGTGACCACCGGCACCCGGACGCAGGTGACGGCGACCGGCAGCGCCGGCAGGCCGAGGATCTTCCGGGACTCGTCGCGGACCTTCATCTCCTCCGACGACCAGCCGTCCTCCCGCAGCGAGCCGGCCCACGGCACGACGTTCAGCGCGACCGGCTCCGGGAACGGCCCGGTGTCGTCCCCGACGGCCCGCCGTACGTCCCCGGGCTTGGTGCCCAGCTCGGTCCCGGCCACCAGGGACAGCTGGGCCCGCAGCGTCTCCACGCCGGCCCGCCCGGCCCCGCTCACCGCCTGGTACGACGACACCACCAGCTCGCGCAGCCCGAACTCGGCGTGCAGCGCGCCCAGCGCGACGATCATCGTCAGGGTCGTGCAGTCGGGGCTGGCGACGATCCCGCGCGGCCGGGACCGTACGGCGTGCGGGTTGATCTCGGGCACGACGAGCGGCACGTCCGGGTCCATGCGGAAGGCGCCGGAGTCGTCGACGACGACCGCGCCGTGCGCGGCGGCGACCGGCGCCCACTCGGCGGCGACCTCGTCCGGGACGTCGAACAGCGCGATGTCGACCCCGGCGAAGGCGTCCTGCGTCAGGGCCACCACCTCGACCTCCTCGCCGCGCACGGTCAGCTTGCGGCCGGCCGAGCGCGGGGAGGCGATCAGGCGGATCTCGCCCCAGACGTCCGCGCGCTGGGACAGGATCTGGAGCATGACCGTGCCGACGGCTCCGGTCGCTCCCACGACCGCGAGCGTCGGCCTGCCGGTCATCGGACCGTGTCCCGGCTCATCGGCCGGTGCCGCCGTAGACGACGGCCTCGTCGCTGTCGGAGTCCAGACCGAAGGCGGTGTGGACGGCGCGGACGGCCTCCGGCACGTCGTCGGCGCGGGTGACCACCGAGATGCGGATCTCGGACGTCGAGATCAGCTCGATGTTCACACCGGCGTCGCTGAGCGCCTCGAAGAAGCCGGCGGTGACGCCCGGGTTGGTCTTCATGCCGGCGCCGACCAGGGAGATCTTTCCGATCTGGTCGTCGTAGCGCAGCGAGTCGAAGCCGATGCCGGAGCGGTTCTTCTCCAGCGCGTCGATGGCCTTGCGGCCCTCGGTCTTCGGCAGCGTGAAGGAGATGTCCGTCAGGCCCGTGGAGGCGGCGGACACGTTCTGCACGACCATGTCGATGTTGATCTCGGCATCGGCGATGGTCCGGAAGATCGCGGCGGCCTCACCCGGCTTGTCCGGCACGCCGACGACCGTGATCTTGGCCTCGGAGGTGTCGTGCGCGACACCGGAGATGATGGCCTGCTCCACCTTCTTGTCCCCAATCGGCTCACTGCTGACCCACGTGCCCTGCAGTCCGCTGAAGGACGACCGGACGTGGATCGGGATGTTGTAGCGGCGGGCGTACTCCACACAGCGGTGGAGGAGCACCTTGGAACCGGAGGCCGCGAGTTCCAGCATGTCCTCGAAGGAGATCCAGTCGATCTTCTTCGCCTTCTTCACCACGCGCGGGTCGGCGGTGAACACGCCGTCGACGTCGGTGTAGATCTCGCAGACCTCGGCGTCGAGCGCGGCGGCGAGCGCCACGGCGGTGGTGTCGGACCCGCCGCGGCCCAGCGTGGTGATGTCCTTCTTGTCGGCGCTCACGCCCTGGAACCCGGCGACGATGGCGATGTTGCCCTCGTCGAGAGCCGTCCTGATCCGCCCCGGCGTGACGTCGATGATCCGGGCTTTGTTGTGGACCGAGTCGGTGATGACGCCTGCCTGGCTGCCGGTGAAGGACTGCGCCTCGTGGCCCAGGTTTTTGATCGCCATCGCCAGCAGGGCCATGGAGATCCGCTCTCCGGCGGTCAGCAGCATGTCGAATTCCCGCCCGGCAGGCATGGGAGAGACCTGCTCGGCGAGATCGATCAGCTCGTCCGTCGTGTCGCCCATCGCGGAAACGACGACGACAACCTGGTTGCCGTTCTTCTTCGCTTCCACGATCCGCTTGGCGACGCGCTTGATGCCCTCGGCATCGGCTACGGAGGAGCCTCCGTACTTCTGCACGACAAGGCCCACGTGCGCTCCTCGCTCGGTTCGTTTGTGTCGGCTCAGTCTATCGAGCGTCCGAATTCCACCACCCTGCTCCCGCATGGTGAGACATCCGGCCGCCCGGTCTCGACCCCTGCCCAGCGATCGGCCCGCCACTCGGAACGTGCCCTGGCTCACAAGGTGCCGGGCCCGGACCCGGCCCCGGTCCGGTTACTGCCCGGGACGGATCCCCAGGGGCTCGCCGATCTCCTCGGCCATGACGCGGCCCGCCTCGAACTCCAGGGTCTCGTCGCCCACGGCGGCCTGGTCGGTGTCGAGGCCGTCCAGTTCCTCCAGGGGCTGGTTGAGGCGGACGTGGATGAGGACGGACTGCAGGGCGCGCAGCACCGCGGACGCCGTCGGACCCCAGTTGGAGAAGTAGGAGAACTGCCACCACCACAGGGCCTCGCTGGTGCGGCCCGCGCGGTAGTGGGCCATGCCGTGGCGGAGGTCGGTGATGATGTCGGCGAGGTCGTCGGAGAGCCGGGCCGGCACCGGCGCCTTGCGCGGCTCGTACGGGTCGAAGACCTCGGAGTAGACGTCGATCGGGTCCAGGAGCCGGGCGTAGTTCTCACGCAGCTCGTCCACGTCCGGCTCGGGCCCCGGGTCGGGCTCGTAGCGCTCCTCGGGGACGATGTCCTCGTGGGCGCCCAGCCGGCCGCCGGCCAGCAGGAGCTGGGAGACCTCAAGGAGGAGGAAGGGGACCGCCCATTCGGGCTCGTCGCCCTTCGCCACCTCCGTGACGGCCACCAGGAAGCTCTCGACCTGGTCCGCGATCTGGACCACGAAGTCGTCCGGGTTCTGCGTCGAGGCGTGCAGCGTGGCGTCAGACATCTAGGAGTCGTCTCCCCTCGAAGGCTCGGCCGAGGGTCACCTCGTCCGCGTATTCCAGGTCACCGCCCACCGGGAGGCCGCTGGCCAGGCGGGTGACCTTCAGGCCCATGGGCTTGATCATGCGGGCGAGGTACGTCGCCGTCGCCTCGCCTTCCAGATTGGGGTCCGTGGCCAGGATCAGTTCCGTGACCGTCCCGTCGGCCAACCGTGCGAGAAGTTCTCGTATACGCAGGTCGTCGGGTCCCACGCCCTCGATCGGGCTGATCGCGCCGCCGAGCACGTGGTACCGGCCCCGGAACTCGCGGGTGCGCTCGATCGCGACGACGTCCTTCGGTTCCTCCACCACGCAGATGACGGAGGGGTCGCGGCGCGGGTCGCGGCAGATGCCGCACAGCTCCTCCTGCGCCACGTTCCCGCAGGTCGCGCAGAAGCGGACCCTCGCTTTCACTTCCAGGAGCGCCTGCGCGAGCCGCTTCACGTCCGTCGGCTCGGCCTGGAGGATGTGGAAGGCGATCCGCTGCGCGCTCTTGGGACCGACGCCGGGCAGCCGCCCCAGCTCGTCGATGAGGTCCTGGACCACGCCTTCGTACAACGGACTGCCCTTCCTGGAGACCTGTCGGTACGTACGGTAGTTGCCTCGCGCCCCCGCCCGGAAGGCGGAGGCGTCAGAACGGCAGGCCCGGGATGCCGCTGCCGCCGCCCAGCCCCTGGGCCAGCGGGCCGAGCTTCTGCTGCTGGAGCGCCTGCGCGTTCTCGTTGGCCGCCTGTACGGCCGCCACGACCAGGTCGGAGAGGGTCTCGGTGTCCTCCGGGTCCACCGCCTTCGGGTCGATCTTCAGCGCCCGCAGCTCACCGGCGCCGGTGACGGTGGCCCGCACCAGACCGCCGCCCGCCTGCCCTTCGACCTCCGTGTTCGCCAGTTCCTCCTGGGCCCGCTGAAGGTCCTGCTGCATCTTCTGGGCCTGCTGGAGCAACTGCTGCATGTTGGGCTGGCCACCACCGGGGATCACGATCAGCTCCTCACCGTCTGCTCCGACGTCCTGCTCCGACGTCCTTCTCCGTCGTGAATGAGCCTACGTGGTCCACGCGGCCACTGCTCCGCCACTCTTTCGAGTGAGAACAACGTGAGTCCTATACCTGATCAAGGCCCTCTTACGAGCGGAAAAGTCGGGAAAGCTCCCTCTCCGCCACCCGTTGGGCGGTAGGAAGGTGGCCGCACGTCGGCAGGGAGTGTCACGCTACGTGACCGGTCGTGATCAGTAGGGAGTGCCGGGTGGGTCAGCCGGAGATGCAGCCCGAGGGTCCGCCTCAGGACGGGCGGGGCGAGGGTGCGGCCGGGCTGCGGCCGGGCGATCTGACCGGGCGGGCCTTCCCGCTCGGGGACTGGGGCGAACCCGCCGAGCGGCTGGACGACCTGTACCGCTGGGTGGAGCGGCGGGCACTGGAGACGGCCGCCTGGTACCTGCGGGACCGGGTGTGGAAGCGGCGCGGGGCGCGCGTGCTGCGGGTCGGGGCGGCGGCCGGGGCCGTGGCCGGGGCGGCGCTGCCGCTGCTGGATCTGACCGGGGCGGCCGGCGGGGTGGCGCCCTGGGGCTGTCTCGCGCTGCTGCTCGCGGTGTCCTGCGTCGGCATCGACCGGTTCCTCGGGGTCACGTCGGGCTGGATGAGGGACGTGGCCACGGCCCAGGCGGTGCACCGGCGGCTCCAGGCGTTGCAGTTCGACTGGGCGTCGGAGTGCGTGCGGGAGGTGCTGGGACCGGCGGAGGGCACGGCGAGCGAGGCGGCCGAGCGGTGCCTGTCGGTGCTGCGGCGGTTCTCGGAGGACGTCACGGAGCTGGTGCGCACGGAGACGACCGACTGGATGGTGGAGTTCCGCACGGGGGCGGCGCCGCTGGGCATCCAGACGGCGGTGGCGTCGGTGCCGCGCCAGGAGGCCGGGGGCCCGGGTACCCGTTTCCCCCTGCCACCGGCGAACGGCAGCCGCCCGAACATGCCGCGGCAGCGGCCACCGGAGCCGCGTTGAACACCCCGGAGTGGCGCGGGGAACCGCGCGGCCGGCCAGGGCGCGCCCGCTGCCGTACGGCCCCGGTCACTCCTTGCTGTAGGTGAGGCTCTCCCCGCCGCCCGCCTTCGCCCGCTTCAGCCGTCCGTCCGGCAGCAGGGTGACCTCGGTCGCCTCGCCCGGGGTGCAGGAGGAGGCGGGCTCGCCGCTGGTCACGGTGGACGGGCCGATCTCCAGCGGACCGCCGTCACCGGGCTGTTCGGCCAGCTCCGCCGCGAAGACGCAGTGGTACGACCCGCCGCCCTCGGTCGGCCCGTCCGCGACCAGTGTCAGCACGGTGTCGCCCACCTCGCCCTGCCGGATGGTCAGTTCACGGGTGTTCGAGCCGTCCGCGTTGTCGATGGCCGTCCGCCAGGTGCCCACGTAGGCGTCCGGCACCGCGCCGGCCGTGGAGGCGGAGGGGGACGGCTCCCGCGACCCGGACGGGGAGGGCGTGCCGGAGCCGTCCCGCGCCCCGGAGGTGACGGTGGGCGCCGCGACGGCCGTGCCGCCGCCCTTGTCGTCGGTCCCGCCGCCGTTCCTCATCAGCGCGTACACCGAACCGCCCGCGCCCAGCGCGACGACCAGCGCGATCACGACGAGCAGCGCGGTGGACCGCCCGCTGCGCCGCTCGGGGTCCACCGGGACGCCGACGGTGGACGGCCCGTACGGCGGGGTGGAGCCGGACGGCGGATACCCGTAGCCGGCGGGCCGGGATTGCGGTGGATGCGGTGGATGCGGCTGTGCGTACGGCGGCTGCGGATACGGCTGCTGCTGCGGGTACGGCGGCTGCGGGTACGGCTGCTGGGCCTGAGGCGCGCCGTACGCCGGTCCGAACCCGGCGGACGCGGGCGGCGGAGTCGGCGCGGGGACCGGGGTGGGCAGGCGGTCGACGCTCCCGGCGTCCCCGCCGTCGGAGACGGCCGCGTGCTCGGGCCCCCGGCCCGGACCGGACGCCGGCCCCGCCCCCCGCTCCGGGTCCTCCGCGTCCAGCAACCGCACCGCGTGCCGGCCGAGCTGCGCGACCAGCGAACCCGGCAGCCAGGGGTCCCGCGAGCGCCCCTCGGCCACGGTGTCCTCCACCCCCGTCCGCTCCAGGATCGCGTCCAGCGAGGGCCGCGCCCCCGGCTCCTTGCGCAGGCAGTCCCGGACGAGGTCGGCGATCCCCTCCGGCACCCCGGTGAGGTCCGGCTCCTCCTGGGCGATCCGGAACATCAGCGCGTGCGCGCCGCTGTCGGCGCCGCCGAAGGGCAGGGTCCCGGTCGCCGCGTACGCCAGCACGGAGCCGAGGCAGAAGACGTCGCACGCCGGTGTGATCCGGTCCCCGCGGACCTGCTCGGGCGCCATGAACCCCGGCGACCCGACGAGCGCCCCGGTCCGGGTGAGGCCCTCCCCGCCGGCGGTCGCCGTCTCCCGGGCGCGGGCGATCCCGAAGTCGATCACGCGGGGCCCGTCGATGGTCACGAGCACGTTGGACGGCTTGAGGTCCCGGTGCACGATCCCGGCCTCGTGGATGTCCTTCAGCGCGTGCGCGAGCCCCGCCGCCAGGATCCGTACCGACCGCTCGGGCAGGGCCCCGTGGTCGTGTCCGACGACCTGCTGGAGGCTCGGCCCGGCCACGTACCCGGTCGCCACCCACGGCACGGCCGCCTCGGTGTCCGCGTCCAGCACGGGCGCGGTCCAGTAGCCGCCGACCCGGCGCGCGGCGTGCACCTCCTGCCGGAACCGCGCCCGGAACTCCTCCTGCGCGGCCAGCTCCTGCCGGACGAGCTTCACCGCCACGGTCCGCCCCCGGTCCGACCGCGCCAGGTACACCTGCCCCATGCCGCCCGCGCCGAGCCGCGCCAGCAGCCGATAGGCACCGATCTCCTGCGGATCCCCCGGCCTCAGCTTCTCCATCCGCGTCCGCCTTCCCCCCATAGGTCTGCGACGACCGAGAATAGTGCGGCGGCGGGACGGGACGTCCCTCGTCCGGCGATCCCCGGCCGGTCCCGGACGGCCCGCCGTCGACAACCTGTCGTGCTTTGCCCCCGCCCACGGAACAGGACGCCCATAGGACTTCCGCATCGCGGACATCTACGCTCGGCCGCATGACCCCTCAGCCCAGCCCCGAAGCCGGCGCCGCGGTGAAGGCCGCGGACCGTGCGCACGTCTTCCACTCCTGGTCGGCCCAGGACCTCATCGACCCGCTCGCCGTCGCCGGCGCCGAGGGGTCGTACTTCTGGGACTACGACGGCACGCGGTACCTGGACTTCACCAGCGGACTCGTCTTCACCAACATCGGCTACCAGCACCCGAAGGTCGTCGCGGCGATCCAGGAGCAGGCCGCGAAGCTGACGACCTTCGCGCCCGCGTTCGCCGTCGAGGCCCGCTCGGAGGCGGCCCGGCTGATCGCCGAGCGGACCCCCGGCGACCTGGACAAGATCTTCTTCACCAACGGCGGCGCGGACGCCGTCGAGCACGCGGTCCGCATGGCCCGGCTGCACACGGGCCGCCCGAAGGTGCTCTCGGCCTACCGCTCCTACCACGGCGGCACCCAGCAGGCCATCAACATCACCGGCGACCCGCGCCGCTGGGCCTCCGACGGCGCCGCCGCCGGTGTCGTCCACTTCTGGGCCCCGTTCCTCTACCGCTCCCGCTTCTACGCCGAGACCGAGGAGCAGGAGTGCGCCCGGGCGCTGGAGCACCTGGAGACGACGATCGCCTTCGAGGGCCCGGCGACCATCGCGGCGATCATCCTGGAGACCATCCCGGGCACCGCCGGGATCATGGTGCCGCCGCCCGGCTACCTGGCCGGGGTGCGCGAGCTGTGCGACAAGTACGGCATCGTCTTCGTCCTGGACGAGGTCATGGCCGGTTTCGGCCGGACCGGCGAGTGGTTCGCGGCCGACCTGTTCGGCGTCACCCCGGACCTGATGACCTTCGCCAAGGGCGTGAACTCCGGTTACGTCCCGCTCGGCGGGGTGGCCATCTCCCAGGAGATCGCGGAGACCTTCGGCAAGCGCCCCTACCCCGGCGGCCTCACCTACTCCGGCCACCCGCTGGCCTGCGCCGCCGCCGTCGCCACGATCAACGTGATGGCGGAGGAGGGCGTCGTGGAGAACGCCAGGCGGCTCGGCGAGAGTGTCGTCGGCCCGGGCCTGGCCGAGCTGGCCGCGCGGCACCCGAGCGTCGGCGAGGTGCGCGGTACCGGCATGTTCTGGGCGCTGGACCTGGTGAGGAACCGGGAGACCCGCGAGCCGCTGGTGCCCTACAACGCGGCCGGCGAGGCGGGCGCCCCGATGGCCGCGTTCACGGCCGCCGCCAAGCGGAACGGCCTGTGGCCGTTCGTGAACATGAACCGCACCCACGTCGTCCCGCCGTGCAACGCGAGCGAGGCCGAGCTGAAGGAGGGTCTGGCCGCGCTCGACGCCGCGTTGAGCGTCGCCGACGAACACACGGTGTGACCGTACCGTGCCTGCCGCACGGCGGGTGCAGCGCGTAAGGTGACGTGCTCGTAAGTAACAGCGACCCGCGTAGATCGCGAGTCCGTACGAGTACGTCACCCGGACGTGTGAGGAGAGGCACGGACATGCCCGGCAACGGCACCGTGACGCGCAGCACCCTGCGCCAGCAGATCGCGGACGCGCTCCGCGACGAGGTGCTGGCGGGACGGCTGCGCCCGGGCCGGGCGTTCACCGTGAAGGAGATAGCCGACCAGTACGGCGTCTCCGCCACCCCCGTCCGCGAGGCGCTGGTCGACCTGTCCGCGCAGGGCGTCCTGGAGGCCGACCAGCACCGCGGCTTCCGGGTGCCCGAGTACTCGGTCACCGACTACCGGAACATGATCGAGGCGCGCAGCCTGGTCACCGACGGCATGTTCGAGGTCCTCGCCGCCGGCCACCCCGCCTTCCGCACGCCGCCCGAGGACCCCCGCACGGCCACCGCCCTGGCCACCGTGCGCCGCCGCGGCGAGGAGGCCCAACGGGCCGCGAGCGCCGGCGACCTGACGATCCTCATCGGTTACGACCTGCGCTTCTGGCGCGAGCTGAGCGCCCTCTTCGGCAACCCCTACCTCGGTGACTTCCTGCACCGTCTGCGCGTGCAGTCCTGGGTGTGCGTGGTGCAGCACCTGCTGCGCCTGCCCGACCTGCGCGGCCGGCTCTGGGCCGGGCACACCGAGCTGGTCGACGCGCTCGCCCGGCGCGAGGCCGAGACGGCCCGCGCGATCGTCGCCGCGTCCAACGCCGACTCGCTGGCGCTGCTGGAACACCTGACCAACGGGTAAGTGACCGGTACGGCCCGTCCGGTCCGTACGAGGGGAGCCGCCCAGGGGCCGTACCGACTACCCTTCCCTGACCACCTGCTGCCGTGCGTGACCGCGCGCCTGCCGATGTAGGAGCCCTCTTTTGGCCTGTGACCTGTGGCTGGTCCCGCTCGTGGACGTGTTGTGCCACACCCCGGACAACCCCTTCGCCGAGGAACTCGCGCAGTACGACAAGGCTCTCGCCGAGGCGGGTCTGCCGCCGGTGCCGGTGTACCAGTACATGCCGGGCCTGTCCGGTGACGTCGCCCCGGTCGCCGGTTTCGACTACGACGCCCTGCACTTCCTGCGCCGGGCCCACCTGCTCCAGGTCTGCGGCCTGCCGGTCACCCCGGTGGACGAACTGGGCGGCGACTACGAGCAGTTGCTGGAGATGTTCGAGTCGACCGCCCAGCAGTCCCACCTGGTCTGGCACTACGACCACGCGGGCGCGTACGTCCCCGTGGACTTCCCGCACCCGCTGTCGAACGACGAACTCCTCGCGGGCGGCGGCCCGTTGGGCTCGTCGCAGGCGCTGCTGCGCGAGCTCCAGCACGTCGCCCCGGCCATCGGCATCGACCCGGCGAACCCCCCGGCGCCCCCCGCCCCGCCCGCGGCCCCGACGGAACTGGAGGAACCGGCCGTCGCGGCCCCCTACGACCCCAGCCCCTTCGCCCGCGAACGGCACGTCTGGCTGGGCCTGCACGCGGCGGCGACCCGCTCACTGGCCCAGGGCTCGATGATCGTGTTCAGCTGACGCCGACGTGTTGCTTGGTCAGAGCATTACTCACTCTTGGGCTTCCGGCCCGATCCGACGATCTTGATCGAAATAGGGTCTACGGATCGGCGCGCCACCGGAACAGGGACGAGGCATGAGCGACGAGATACTCCACATCAAGATCGCCGATCTCAAGGCGACCGCACCGCACTTCCACACCCACAGCTCCGACCTGGCCAAGGCGCTCGCACGACTCAAGTCCGGTCTCACGGCCGCCGGTTCCCCCTGGGGCGACGACGACCAAGGCGCCGAGTTCCACGAGCACTACGGCCCGCTGGTCACGAAGATGGAAAACGCCGCCGGCATCCTCTCCCAGGGGCTGCAAAGCATCCACGACGCCATGAGTGACATGGCCGACGGCCACATCGACAACGAGTACCTCGTGCGCTCGATGTTCTCGCGGATCACCGTCGAGGGCGGTGACTCCGCCAAGTGAGTGCCGCGGACAAGGCGAAGGAGATCGTCCAGGACGTCACCGGCATGTGGTGGCCCGCCGCCGACGAGGACGGGCTACGGGACGCGGCCAAGGCATGGCGGGACTTCGCCGATGACGTCGAGGACGTGCTGGTCGCGGCCAACAAGTCGGCGCGCGGCATCATCGAACACAACAAGGGCGAGGCGATCAGCGCCTTCGACGACCCGTTCTGGCGGCGCTACTACCACGATGGCCGCGGCTGGCTGAAAGACCTGGCCGACAGCGCCCGGGACATGGCCAAGGCGCTCGACACATACGCCGATGCCGTCCATGCCGCCGTCAAGCGGCTGGAGCACGAGCTCGAAATCGTCGGCGCGACCATCGTCGCCGGTACCGCGCTGGCCATCTTCACCGCCGGTATCTCGGAAGCCGCCGCGGCGGCGGCCACCGCGGGAATCGTCGACCTCGCGGCCACGCTCGGTGTCACGGTGTCGACGGAGATCGCCACCATCGCGGGCACCACGCTCGCCACGGCTTCCATCGCGGGCGTCGAGTCGGTCACCGTCGACCTGGCCGTCGCACAGCCGCTGAAGATCGCCGCAGGCGTGCAGGGCGGATTCAGCCTGGACGAGGCGAGCGACTCCGCGCTCACCGGCATGGCGTTCGGCGGTGTCCTGGGCGCCGGGGCCGGGGGCGTCCAGGCCGCCGTCGGCGCCGGCGGTGTCCGGAACGTGTTCCTGGGTGTGGGCACCGACCTGGACGGTCTGGCCACGGTGCCGGCCCCCCGCGTCAACGACGAATGGCTCACCGGGGCCCGCCGCCGCCCGAGGGACATCCTCGACGACCCGGCCCAGACTCGCTGGGCGGAAGCCGCCTACGACGACTTCCTGAAGAACCCGCATGACATCCAGGCCATCAGTCGCAACACCCAGGGGGTGCCGCGCGCGAACGGTTCGACGGGGTTCTCGGAGGAGGAGATCGGCGCGATCAAGAAGCACGTCTTCGACACCGAGCACCCGATCGAGGACTACGAGACGGGCCAGGTCGTCGTCCGGAAGTTCGACGCGGACGCCGAGATCGCGGACGCCTGGATCCGCCTTCGCTCCGGCAACGCGCTGCCCGAGGACCACGTGCTGCTGGAACACGAGCTGACGGAGCTCGGCTATCTGCGCGATCACCCGGGAGCCACCTACCAGGAAGCCCATCGAGTGGCGAACGAAACTTACAATTGGCAGAGCAAGGTGCCGCTGAACAAGCGGGAAGACTTCGAAGGTGAGTGGTGATGGCGTCCCTCGTCTACTTCAAGAAGGAGTCCGAGGACGGGGCGGTCATCCGCTACTCCTTCGGTGAGGACCCCTCGACGATGACGCGGCTCCTGACCATGAACACGTACACGCGGACGGCCCAGCCGGACGACGGCGACCTCGACTACACCTTCCTCAAGGCGTCCCGGAAGATCAACGCCGTGTACGACGAGCGGTCACAGTGGCCGGAACGAGGGATGAGCGCGAGCTGAGCCGGGACAAGGGAAGCCCTCGGGCAGGCCGTCCTCCGAGGGTCTGCTCGTGCCCGTCGTTCGCGGCACGGGTCAGCAACAATGCGTCCCGGCGAGTGGTGCGGGCCAGCCCGGCGCGGTCGCGGAGACGGTCGCCGGGGAAGTCGAAGTGCTTCTCCCGGCTGGCGTCCCGCTCGAACCACACCTGGCGACGTCCCTTTGGGGACGCGTAGAGCCACTCGGCGCCGACCGAGTTCGAAGCCGTACGTCGAGGGCGAACTCGTCACAGGGGATGCCGTCGTAGGAGGTCCACTCGGCGTACGACCGCATCACGCAGCGGCGCATGTTCCGCAGCGCGGCGCTCACGTTCGACTTGCCGGAGGCGTTCGGGCCGAAGACGCCGAGGACGGTATGGACCGGGAGCCGCCTGCCGTCGGAGAGTTCCGTCTCGCGCGCCGTGGCCCGCTCGTCCTCGTCGTCCTCGGGCGCGACGAACGACAGTTCCTGCTCGTCGCGCAGGGACCGGACGTTGGCCACACAGAATGGGCGCCTCCCCAGTCCGGTCGGCACCGCGGAGGGCGGGACGGCCGGCCGGGGTCACCGTACCGGCCATCCCATCGGATCCCCGGGCTCCGGGAAAGGGACGCTCAGAGGAACGAGTTGATCTCGATCGTCTCGTCGCGGCCCGGGCCCACGCCGATCGCGGAGATCGGCGCGCCGGACATCTCCTCCAGCGCCTTGACGTAGTTCTGGGCGTTCTTCGGCAGGTCGGAGAAGGACTTCGCCTTGCTGATGTCCTCGCTCCAGCCCGGCAGCATCTCGTAGACCGGCTTCGCGTGGTGGAAGTCGGTCTGGGAGTACGGCAGTTCCTCGACGCGCTTGCCGTCGATCTCGTAGGCCACGCAGACCGGGATCTGCTCCCAGCCGGTGAGGACGTCCAGCTTGGTGAGGAAGAAGTCGGTCAGGCCGTTGACGCGGGTGGCGTAGCGGGCGATGACCGCGTCGAACCAGCCGCAGCGGCGGTCCCGGCCGGTGGTGACACCGCGCTCGCCGCCGATGCGGCGCAGGGCCTCGCCGTCCTCGTCGAACAGCTCGGTCGGGAACGGGCCCGCGCCGACGCGGGTCGTGTAGGCCTTGAGGATGCCGATGACCCGGCTGATCTTCGTGGGGCCCACGCCGGCGCCGGTGCAGGCGCCGCCGGCCGTCGGGTTCGACGAGGTCACGAAGGGGTACGTGCCGTGGTCGATGTCCAGCAGCGTGCCCTGGCCGCCCTCGAACAGGACGACCTTGTCGTCCTCCAGGGCCTGGTTGAGGACCAGGACCGTGTCGGCGACGTACGGCTTGATCTGCTCGGCGTAGCCCAGCAGCTCCTCCACCACCTGGCCCACGGCGATCGCGCGCCGGTTGTAGAGCTTGGTGAGGATCTGGTTCTTGACGTCGAGGGCCGCCTCGACCTTCTGGGTCAGGATCGACTCGTCGTAGAGGTCCTGGACCCGGATGCCCACGCGGTTGATCTTGTCGGCGTAGGTCGGGCCGATCCCGCGTCCGGTCGTGCCGATCTTGCGCTTGCCGAGGAAGCGTTCCGTCACCTTGTCGACGGTCACGTTGTACGGCGTGATGATGTGCGCGTTACCGCTGAGCAGGAGCTTTGACGTGTCGACGCCACGCTCGTTCAGACCGCTCAGCTCGGAGAGCAGGACCGACGGGTCGACGACGACACCGTTACCGATGACCGGCGTACAGCCGGGCGACAGGATTCCGGAAGGGAGGAGGTGGAGCGCGTACTTCTGGTCGCCCACGACGACCGTGTGGCCGGCGTTGTTGCCGCCCTGGTAACGCACCACATAGTCGACGGAGCCACCGAGCAGGTCCGTCGCCTTTCCCTTGCCTTCGTCACCCCACTGAGCACCGAGCAGCACAAGTGCGGGCACGCGCGTACACCCCTTCCGGGCGGGGCATGTCCAAGGTCGGGGGCTTGGGCGTAAGGTTCACCGCCGCGTACCACTGCGACCGCCGTTGGTCGCACAACCGTCGGACCGGATGCCCCGGAATAGACGAAGCCCCTGGCGCAATAGCGCAAGGGGCTCTTGCACAAAGATGCTACCCGAGGAAGCGAGGCAGGACCGAGGTGGCGACTTTCGCGACGTCCGATCAGCTGCTGGTGATCATCGATCCATCGGCACGGCAGGCGGACGGCGAGTCCGTACGGATCGCGAAAGACGTGCTCAGCGCGGGTGCGGCGGCGAAGGTGTGCCTGCCGGACAGCCCGGAGGAATTCGCCCGCGCGCTCGGCCGCAGGGGGTCCCGGCGGCCGGTGGTGATCGGTGACGACCGCGCGCTGGTGCGGGCCGTCACCCTGCTGCACCGCCGGCGGGAACTGGCCGGATGCGCGCTGTCGGTGGTGCCGGTGGGGGACGCGGCGCTCGCCGGGGCGCTCGGGGTGCCCGGCGGCCCGGTGGCGGCGGCGCGGGCGGTCCTGGACGGCGCCGAGCGGCGGCTGGACCTGCTGGTGGACGACAGCGACGGGGTCGTGCTCGGCACGCTGGGCATTCCGCCGGCGCGGCCGGTCCCCGCCGAGCCGGTCCCGTTCGGCCCGGACCGGCCCTGGTACCGCTCGCTGGCCCGCACCCTCGCCCCCCGTCCCGCCCGGCTGTCCGCCGTGCCGTCCCCGCGCGTGACCCGGCTGCGGGTCGAGGTGGACGGGGAGACGGTGGTCGACCTGGACCAGCCGGTGGAGGCGGTGTCGGTGACCCCGGGCCGGACCGGGACGGCCTCGGTGGAGGTGCGGCCCCTGTCGGTGGGCGCGGAGGCGACCCCGCTGCTGGCCTCCGGGCACACGGTGACGGTCACGGGGGCGGACTTCCGCTACCGGGCGGACGCGGCGGTCTCGGGCCCGGTACGGCGCCGGACGTGGCGCGTACTGGAGGGAGCGTGGGCCCTCACGCTGCCCCGCGCCGCCTCTTCCGGCACTGCTTGAGTTCCCGCGTGCCCGGGCGCGGTGCCGGCGGCTCGCCGATCGGCCGGACGGGTGGTCAGCGCAGCTCGACGGCCAGTCCCTCCAGGCCCCGGATCACGAAGTTCGGCTTCCGCTTCGGCTCCTGCGCCAGGGTGAGGGTGGGGGCCTGCCGGAGGAGGGCCGTCATGGACGCCGCCAGCTCCATCCGGGCCAGGGGGGCGCCGATGCAGTAGTGGATGCCCGCGCTGAAGGAGATGTGCGGGTTGTCCTTCCGGGTGAGGTCCAGGCGGGCCGGGTCGGTGAAGACCGCCGGGTCGTGGTTGGCGGAGCCGAAGAGCATGGCGATCTCCGAGCCCCTCGGGATCGTCGTGCCGTCGATCTCGACGTCGTCCAGGACCCAGCGTTCGAAGAGCTGGAGCGGGGTGTCGTAGCGCATCAGCTCCTCGATCGCGGAGGGGATCAGGGAGTGGTCCGCGCGCAGGGCCGCGAGCTGGTCCGGGTTGCGGAACAGCGCCCACCAGCCGTTCACCGTGGCGTTCACGGTCGCCTCGTGGCCCGCGTTGAGGAGCAGCACCGCCGTGGAGATCATCTCCTGCTCCGTGAGGCGGTCGCCCTCGTCGTGAGCCGCGATCAGCCCCGAGATCAGGTCCTCGCCGGGCTCCTCGCGGCGGGCCGCGATCAGCTCCCGCAGACAGTCCGAGAACTCCACCGACGCCCGGACCGCCCGCGCCGCCGTCTCCTCGGACGGGTTCAGCTCGTACATGCCGCAGATGTCCGCCGACCAGGGGCGCAGCTGCGCCCGGTCCGCCTCCGGGATGCCCAGCATCTCGGCGATCACCGCGACCGGCAGCGGCTCCGCCACGTCCGTGAGCAGATCACCGCCGCCGTTGCCGGCCAGGGCGGCCACGAGGTCGTTCGCGAGCCCCTCGACGTACGGCCGCAGCCGCTCCACCGTGCGCGGTGTGAACGCCTTCGACACCAGGCGCCGGATGCGGGTGTGGTCCGGCGGCTCCAGGTCGAGCATGCCGTGGTCGTTGAGGGTGTGGAACGGCTCGTGCTCCGGCGGGGGCGGGGTGCGGCCGAACTCCTCGTGGCCGAACCGGTGCTGGTACGTCCGGCCCAGCCGGCGGTCGCGCAGCAGCGCCGAGACGTCCGCGTGGTGCGGGACCAGCCACTGGTCGGTCGGCTCGTAGCGGATCACCCGGCCGCGAGCGCGCAGCTCCGCGTAGGCGGGGTACGGGTCGGCGACGAACGCCGGGTCCCAGGGATCGAACGCGAGGTCGGTGGGGCCTGCCATGCGGGGACGCTAGCGCGCCGGGCGCCATCTGACCAGGGCGTAGTCGGAGTACGGGGATGCAGGGAGGACGTCGATGCCCAGGCCGGACGTGCGGCCCGACCCCGGCGTCCACGGGCGTGGCGTCCCCGTCAGCCCGGCGTCACCAGTCGGGCCTCGTACGCGAACACCGCCGCCTGGGTGCGGTCGCGCAGGCCGAGTTTCACCAGGATCCGGCTCACATGGGTCTTGATCGTCGACTCCGCCACCACCAGTCGCCCGGCGATCTCCGCGTTCGACAGGCCCTGCGCGATCAGGACCAGTACCTCCGTCTCGCGCTCCGTCAGGTCCCCGTACGCCGCCTGGGCCGCCGGCATCAGCCGGGGGGTGTCCGCCAGGCGGGAGAACTCCGTGATCAGGCGCCGGGTGACCGAGGGGGCCAGCAGTGCCTCGCCCGCCGCGACCACCCGCACCCCGTCGGCCAGCTGGCGCGCCGAGGCGTCCTTGAGCAGGAAGCCGGAGGCCCCCGCGCGCAGTGCCTGGTACACGTACTCGTCCAGGTCGAACGTGGTCAGCACCAGCACCTTCGCCGTCTCGTCGGCCGCAACGATCTCCCGGGTCGCCTCGATGCCGTTCAGCTCCGGCATGCGGATGTCCATCAGGACGACGTCCGGGGACAGTTCACGGACCCGGTCCACCGCCTCCCGGCCGTTGACCGCCTCGCCGACGACCTCGATGCCCGGCATCGCGTTCAGCAGCACCGAGAATCCCTCGCGGACCATCATCTGGTCGTCCGCGATCAGTACCCGGATCGTCATGCCCCACCCTCGATCGCGGGGGCCGCCGCCGGCACCGGCAGGAACACCGCCACCTCGTAGCCCCCCTCGTCCGTGGCCGCCGCCGTCATCTCGCCGTTCAGCATCGACACCCGCTCCCGCATGCCCGTGATGCCGTGCCCGGCCCCGGGCGAGGGCTTCACCAGGTCCGGCGCCGGGGCCGGGCCGTTGACGATCCGCAGGCCCAGGCCGCCCAGCACGTAGCCGATCTCGACGCGGGCGCCCGCGCCGGGCGCGTGCCGCAGGGTGTTGCTCAGCGCCTCCTGCACGATGCGGTACGCCGACAGCTCCACCCCCTGCGGCAGCTCCCGCACCGCGCCGGTCACCGCCTTCTCCACCTCCAGACCGGCCTCCCGCACGTTCGCCAGCAGCCCGTCCAGGTCGGCCAGGGTGGGCTGCGGGGCGTCCGGGGCCTCGTAGTTCTCGGCACGGACCACCCCGAGGACCCGGCGCAGCTCGGTCAGCGCCGCCACCGCGTTCTCCCGGATGGTGGCGAACGCCTTCTCCAGCTCCGGCGGCGGGTTCTCCACCCGGTACGGCGCGGCCTCCGCCTGGATGGCGACCACCGACATGTGGTGGGCGACCACGTCGTGCAGCTCCCGGGCGATCGTCGTGCGCTCCTCCAGCAGGGTGCGGCGCGAACGCTCGTGCTCGGTCACCGACTGCTGGGCGGTCACCTCCTGCTCGGCCTGCCGGCGTACGTGCCGGACCGTGACGACCAGCAGGGCCAGCGCGGACAGCACCAGCATGGGGCCGGTGTCGGTGTAGTCGTTGCCGTAGCCGAAGACGGTCTCGGCCCAGAAGCCGTACACCGCGGTGAGCAGCCACATCCAGCCCGCCGTGCGCGGGCGGGTCCGGGCCGCCACGATCGTGAGCACCAGCAGGTGGGAGACGAAGCTGCCCGGCGGCCAGGGCCGGCCGTCCCAGTCGCCGCCGAGGACCGCGGCGACCGTCGTCGCCGCGAACGACAGCCAGAGCGCGCCGACCGGACGCACCAGGGTCAGCAGCACCGGGGCCAGGGCGAGCAGCCCGCACAGCAGGCCCGGCCCGCCGACGCCGGTGGTCACCGTGCCGACGAGCAGCGCCACGAGCCCGCCGGCCACCACCACCGCGTGCGGGGTCCGGGCCGCGTGGGCCCGCATCCGGTCGGGCAGGTGGCGGGTGAGGCGGCCGTCCACCGCCGTGCGGGGCAGCGGCCGGTAGGCGAAGGCGTCGTGGAACAGGTCCTGCCGCAGCCCGCGCAGGGCGTCCACGGCCAGCCGGAACTCGGGGCTGCGCGGCCGGCCGGCCGTGCCCGGCGGTGTCGTCTGCGTGTGCGTCGTCTCGGTCACGTGCCACACGGTAGGCGCCGGCCGGACTCCCGGTCGTCCCCTCGCAGGGGGGTCCTCGGGGGTCCGTCTCAAGTACTACGGGGGTCCTGCGGTCCCTGCCGCGGAGTCCTCGGCTGTCCCGGCTGTCACCAGGCGAGCTGGGCGATCTCCTCCGCCACCACCGCGCAGGCGTCCGCCGCCGGGTCGATCAGCGGGAAGTGGCCCACGTCCTCCAGCAGGGTCAGTCCCACCATCTCGCCCGCCTTCGCCGCGGCCTCCGCGTAGGACTCGGCCACCGGCTCCGGTACGACCAGGTCGGCGCGGCCCTGGACGAGGGTCGTGGCGATGCCCGTCGGCAGGAGCAGCACCGGGTCGGCGTACGGACGTCGGGTGGCGAAGGTGTCGGGGCCGCCGAGGAGTTGCAGGGACGCGTGCGCGCAGACCTCCAGCTTCTCCGCCACCTGGAGGTCCGCGATGGGGGCGAGCGCGACGACGCCCCGCAGGGCGGCCGGGCCGTCGGTGCGCCACGGCGCGTCCGGGGGGAGGACATGGCGGGCCGCCGCCCACAGCGCCAGGTGCCCGCCCGCCGAGTGGCCGGTCAGCACCGTGCGGCGCGGGTCCGCCTGCGGCAGCGCCTCGCCGGCCAGGGCGGGCAGGGCGTCCAGGGCCGCCGCGACGTCGTCGAAGGTGTCGGGCCAACGGCCGGCCGGGCCACCGGCCGAGCCGTCGCCGCCCCGTCGGTACTCCACGTTGGCCACCGCGAAGCCCCTGCGGGCCAGGTAGTCGGCGAAGGGGCCGAGATGGCGGCGGTCGTAGCGGGCGCGCCAGGCGCCGCCGTGCAGGACGACGACCAGCGGGGCGAGGGCGCCGGGAGCGGTGGAGCCGGGGCCGGGGCGCGGAGCGTGGAAGTCGATCACCTGGTCGGGGTGGTCGCCGTACGCGGCGGTGACGTCCGGGGCGACCGGGGAGTGCGAGAAGGCCGACTCCTCTTCGGCGGCGGCGCGGGCTGCGGCGGCGTCGTCCGGCATGCTCCAACCTCTCAGCGACGATGGGGTACCTCCCAGGCTTTCGGCACTGGGGGAGGGTGTGGCGGACCAGGGGGGAAGCGGGCCGTTGGCGGGGACGGTATCAGGCAGGTGACGTGCGGGGACACGGGGATGTGACGCACGGTGAGGGCGACCGGTCCCCCCGGGCCGTCACAGGCGCGGCGCGGGGGCCGCCGAGACCCGACACGGTGGCCGGAGAAGCCGGTTGAGGGAGCCACCGGGGCCCGCCCGCCGGCAGCGGGAGCCGTGGTGCGGGAGCCACCGGAAGGCCGAGGGAGCGCGGCGCCGGAGCCGCGTCCCGCGCGGGGGCCGGGGAGGCCCGGTGCCGGAGCCACGGGGGCGTGATGCGGGGCGGGAAGACCCAGGAGGACGACCGGTGCCCCGGTGTGCCGTCCCGGGCGCCCAGCCCCGCCCCGCCCCGCGTCCGCCGGCCTACGCCAGTTCCTCCCCCAGCACCCGTGCCGCCCGCTCCACGTCCCGGAAGCCCACGTACAGCGGGGTGAAGCCGAAGCGGAGGACGTCGGGATGGCGGAAGTCGCCCACCACGCCCCGGGCGATCAGACGCTTCATCACCTCGCCCGCGTCCGGGCAGCGCAGGGCGATCTGGCTGCCGCGCTCCGCGTGCGGCCTCGGTGTCACGCACTCCACCCGGCCCGGCTCGGTGTACTCGTCCACACACCGCAGGAAGAAGTCCGTCAGCGCCAGGGACTTGGCGCGTACGGCCTCGACGGACACCCCGTCCCACACGTCGAGGGCGGCCTCCAGCGCCAGCAGGGACAGGATGTCCGGCGTGCCGACCCGGCCGCGCACCGCGCCCGCCGCCGGGGCGTACGACGGGCTCATCCCGAACGGCTCGGCGTGGGAGTTCCAGCCGGGCAGCGGCGAGTCGAAGCGGTCCTGGAGTTCCCGCCGCACGTACAGGTACGCCGGTGAACCCGGGCCGCCGTTCAGGTACTTGTAGGTGCAGCCGACCGCGAGGTCCACGCCGTGCTCGTCCAGGCCCACCGGCAGCGCGCCCGCGCTGTGGCACAGGTCCCAGACCGCGACGGCTCCGCAGGCGTGGACCGCGGCGGTGAGCGCCGGGAGGTCGTGCAGCCGGCCGGTGCGGTAGTCGACGTGGTTGAGCAGCACGGCGGCCGTGCGGTCACCCAGCGCCGCCGGCACCTGGGCCGGGGTCACCGCGCGCAGGGTACGGCCGGTGAGCCGGGCCGCCGACTCGGCGATGTAGCCGTCGGTGGGGAAGGTCGTCGCGTCCACCAGGAGTTCGTCGCGGCCGTCGCCCGCCATGCGGACCGCGGCGACCAGTGCCTTGAAGACGTTGACGCTGGTCGAGTCGCCGACGACGATCTGGCCGGGTGCGGCGCCGACCAGCGGGGCGATCCGGTCGCCGATCCGCTCGGGCGCCGTCCACCAGCCGCTCTCCTCCCAGGAGCGGATGCGCAGTTCGCCCCACTGCCGGCGGACGACGTCCGCGACCCGGTCGGGGACGTGCGCGGGCAGGGCGCCGAGGGAGTTGCCGTCCAGGTAGACGCCCGCGGGGCCGGCCGCGTCACCGGACGCGGAGTCGAGGACGAAACGGTCCCGCAGGGGCGCCAGTTCGTCGGCCTGGTCCCGTTCCTTCGCGAGCAGGGGCAGGTCAGACATGGGACCTCGCCGTCCACAGCTCGGGGAACACGTTCTTGCGCGCGCGCTTCTCCAGCCAGGCCACACCGGCGGAGCCGCCCGTGCCGGTCTTGGCGCCCATCGCGCGCCGGGTGGCGACCAGGTGGTCGTTGCGCCAGCGCCAGACCAGTTCGGCCACGTCGCTCAACGCCTCCCCGAGGCGGGCGAGTTCGGCGTTCTGGTCGCCGGAGTAGATCTCCGTCCAGGCCGCCTCGACGGCGTCGGAGGGCTCGTGGCGCGCGGAGACGTCGCGGTGCAGCACGGAGTCGGGGATCGCGTGGCCGCGGCGCGCGAGGAGCCGTACCACCTCGTCGTACAGGCTGGGCTCGTGCAGCGCTTTCTCCAGCTCCGCGTGGACGCGCGGGGCGCCGCGGTGCGGGACGAGCATGGACGCGGACTTCTCACCGAGCAGGAACTCCAGGCGCCGGTACATCGCCGACTGGAAACCGGAGCCCTCGCCGAGCGCGCCGCGGTAGGAGTTGAACTGCGCCGGGGTCAGCTGCCCCAGCGGCTTCCAGGAGGCGTTCAGGGCCTCCAGCTCGCGCACGGAACGCTTCAGCGCGGCGAGCGCGACCGGCACGTCGTCCGCGCGCAGGGCCCGTGCGGCCGTCTCCCACTCGTGCACGATGACCGTGAACCACAGCTCCATGACCTGAGTGGTCACCAGGAAGACCATCTCTCCGGGGTCGTCGGAGAGGGTGTGCTGGAGGTGGGTGAGGACGTCCGCCTTGACGTAGTCCTCGTACGGCGTCGTCCCCGCGAAATCGAGATTCGGGGTCTCGGGCTCAGCGGCCTCGTGAGGGGGGTGAGCCTGTTGGGACATCGCTGTCTCCTGTTGTGTCACTCCGGGTAGCGGTCCGCCCCTGCCGATGCCGGCACGGGGGCCCCGGTCCCCACTACGGAATCCTCCGCAATCACTCCCGATACGGCAAGGCCGATCATGCCCGGTGCCGGGCGCCGCCGCCGAGCGGGGCGCGTGCGGTGGCGACCAGCAGGGCGGCCAGGACGAGCAGCAGGGCCGCCGCCGCGAGGGCCGCGCGCAGCCCCAGGGCGGAGGCCAGCGCGCCGCCCAGGAGCCCGCCGGCCGGCATGCTGCCCCAGGCGAGGACCCGGTACGCGGCGGTCACCCGGCCGATGAGCGCGTCCGGGATGCGGGCCTGCCGTTCGGAGACGGTGACCACGTTCCACACCACCACCATCAGCCCGTTGACGGCCAGCAGGGCCGCGCCGAGCACGGCCGGGCGGGAGACCGTGAGCAGGCCGAAGACCGCCGCCGAACCGGCGGCGGAACCGGCCAGCAGCGGCCGGTGGGACAGCCGCCGGGCCAGCGGGGCGGCGACCAGGGAGCCGAGGACGCTGCCCACGGCGCTCGCCGTCAGGAGCAGCCCGTAGCCGGCGCCGCCGAGGTGCCACTGGTCATGCGCGAACAGGACCATGACACCCCAGGCGGCGGCGCTGCCCATGCCCAGCAGGACCGTCGCCAGGGCGAGTACCCGCACCACCCGGTCGTCGCGCAGCCAGCGCAGCCCCTCGGCGACACTGCGCCGCAAGGACGCGGTCCCCTCCGGCGTGGGCGTCCGCGCCGGACGGAAGCGGCCCCGGACGCCCGCCAGCAGGGCCACCCCCAGCAGGTAGCTGGCCGCGTCGATGCCGGCCGGCAGCCAGCGGGCGACCGCGAACAGGGCGGCACCCGCGGCCGGCCCCGCGAACTGGACGAGCACGGTCGAGCTGCCCTGGAGCAGGCTGTTGGCCCGGACCAGCGAGCCGGTCCCGGCCACGGCGGGGATCACCGCCTGCACGGAGGTGTCGAAGAAGATCTGCGCCGACCCCAGGGCGAACAGCACGGCCAGCAGCAGCCAGATGTTCCCCACGCCGAAGGCCACCGCCGCCGCGAGGGCCGCCACGAGCAGGGCGCGGCAGCCGTCGGCGATCAGCAGCACCTTCCTGCGGTCCCAGCGGTCGACCAGCCCGCCCACCAGCAGCCCGAGGAACAGCCAGGGCGCCTGCGTGGCGGCGGCGGCCGCGGAGACGAGCACCGGGTCCCGGGTCCAGTCCGTGGCCAGCAGGGGGAACGCGCTCAGCTCCAGCCCGTCGCCGAGCCCGGAGACCGCCGCCGCGGTCCACAGCAGCCAGAAGTCCCGGGACAACCCCAGGGGCCCCGGCCTCCGCGCCCCGGCACAGCCGTCGCGGCGCGGGGCCAGGGCGGACTCGTTCGTCACCCGCGGGTCAGCCCAGGGTCTGGGCCGCCGTGGGCGAGGAGTCCTTCAGGAACTGGGTGCAGCGCTCGTACTCCTCCTGCTCGCCGATCGCCTGCGCGGCGCGGGCGAGGCCGTGCAGGGCGCGCAGGAAGCCGCGGTTCGGCTCGTGCTCCCACGGCACCGGGCCGTGGCCCTTCCAGCCGCTGCGGCGCAGGGAGTCCAGGCCCCGGTGGTAGCCGGTACGGGCGTAGGCGTACGACTCCACGACCGAGCCCCGCTCGAACGCCTCGTCGGCCAGCTGGGCCCAGGCGAGGGAGGAGGCGGGGTACTTGGCGGCGACGTCCGCCGGCGCGGCACCGCTCGCCAGGGCCTCGCGGGGCGCCGGGTCGTCGGGGAGGTGGGTGGGGGGCGGGCCGCCGAGCAGGTTCTCGTGAATCGTCATGACTTCAGTCTGACGCACGTCCGACGAACCCCCGAGAAGGGCCACGGAAGAACGGCGCGAGCGCCCCAGAGGGGCGCGGGGAACTGCGCGACCAGCCCACCACCGGGCCGCAGCCGAACGAAGGGGCGCGGGGAACTGCGCGACCGGCCCCCACCGGGCCGCAGCCGAACGACCAAGGCCGCCGGACACCACGCGCCCCCACCGGACCACAGCCGAAGAGAGCCCCGCCCTCACCCCGGTCGGTCGGCCTCCAACGGCGGAGCCGTCACGCTGCCGTGGGTCCGGCACTCCGGCCGCGGGCACCCCGGTGCCGGCCGGCGGACCAGGGCGAACGCGAGCGCCGAGCCCAGCACCAGCACCCCCGCGCAGATCGGCATCGCCCGGTCGAACGCCGCGTCGAACGCCGTGGGCGACCGGTACGCCTCCGCCCCCATCCCCGCCAGCAGCGGCAGCGCCGCCACCGCCACCAGTCCCGCCGCCCGCGCCGCCGCGTTGTTGATGCCGCTGGCCAGGCCCGCCCGGGCGGTGTCGACGGAGGCGAGCACCGTGGCCGTCAGGGGCGCGACCAGGGTGACCATGCCGGCGCCCATCACCAGCAGGGCCGGGAGCACGTCGGTCAGGTAGTCCGCCCCCTTCCCCACCCGCAGCATCAGCAGCATCGCCACCGCGCACAGCAGCGGGCCCACCGTCAGCGGCAGCCGCGGCCCCGTGCGGTCGGCCAGCGCGCCCGAGCGGGAGGAGAACAGCAGCATCAGGGCCGTGGTGGGCAGCAGCGCCGTACCGGCGGCGAGCGGCGAGTAGCCCGCCACCACCTGAAGCTGGAGCGCGGTGAGGAAGAAGAAGCCGCCGAAGGCCGCGTACACGCACAGGGTGACGAGGTTGACCGCCGTGAACTGGCGCGAGGCGAAGATGTCCGGCGGCAGCATCGGGTCGGGCCGGTGCCGCTCGACGTGCACGAAGGCCACCGCCGCCGCGAGGCCCGCCGCCCCGGTCAGGGCGACCGCCAGGGAGCCGCCCCGGGCCTCGATCAGCGCGTACGTCAGCAGGGCGAGGGACAGCGCCCCGAGGACCGCGCCCAGCACGTCGAAGCGGCCGTGGGCGCGCTGGTCGGCGGACTCCGGTACGTGCCGCAGCGCGATCGGCGCGCACAGCAGGGCCAAGGGCACGTTGAGGAGGAACACCCAGCGCCAGCCGGGGCCGGTCACCAGCCAGCCGCCGAGGAAGGGGCCGACGGCGGCGCCGATCCCGCCGAAGCCGGACCACAGGCCGACCGCCCGGCTGCGGTCGTCGGAGTGGAAGGACGCCTGGATCAGGGCGAGCGAGCCGGGTGTGAGCAGGGCCCCGCCGATGCCCTGGAGGGCGCGGGCGGCGATGAGGATCCCGGAGGTGGGGGCCAGGCCGCACAGCAGGGAGGCCGCCGCGAACCAGACGACCCCGAGGACGAAGACCTTCCGGCGGCCGTAGCGGTCGCCCAGGGAGCCGCCCAGCAGGATCAGGCCGGCCAGCGTGACCATGTACGCGTTGACCGTCCACTGCAGGGCGGCGAGGCTCGCGTCCAGGTCCTGGCCGATGCGCGGCAGGGCGACGTTGACGACGGTGGAGTCCAGCATCGCCATGCTGGAGCCCAGGACGGTGGTGAGCAGGATCCACTTGCCCTGGGGCGAGGCGAGCCGGACGTCGGGCATGCCCCCAGGTATACAGCGGGCCCGGCGGCATGGACAGCCGCCGGGCCCGCCGGGACGCCGTAGCGCCTACTTGATCTTGTTGCCCGCCGAGCGCAGGTGCTGCGTGGCCTCGACGACGCGCGCGGCCATGCCCGCCTCGGCCAGCTTGCCCCAGGTGCGCGGGTCATAGGCCTTCTTGTTGCCGACCTCGCCGTCGACCTTCAGGACGCCGTCGTAGTTCTGGAACATGTGGCCGGCGACCGGACGGGTGAAGGCGTACTGGGTGTCCGTGTCGAGGTTCATCTTCACGACGCCGTTCTCCAGCGCGGTCTGGATCTCCTGCTCGGTGGAGCCGGAGCCGCCGTGGAAGACGAAGTCGAACGGAGCGGCCTTGCCGAACTTGGCGGCGACGCCCTCGCTCAGCTCCTTCAGCAGCTCCGGGCGCAGGACGACGTTGCCCGGCTTGTACACGCCGTGCACGTTGCCGAAGGAGGCGGCCAGCAGGTAGCGGCCCTTCTCGCCCAGGCCCAGGGCCTCGGCGGTGCGGATCGCGTCGTCGACGGTGGTGTACAGCTCGTCGTTGATCTCGTGGGAGACCCCGTCCTCCTCGCCGCCGGTCGGGGTGATCTCCACCTCCAGGATGATCTTGGCGGCGCGGGCGCGCTCCAGCAGCTCCTGGGCGATGGAGAGGTTGTCGGCGAGCGTCTCGGCGGAGCCGTCCCACATGTGCGACTGGAACAGCGGGTTGCGGCCGGCCTTGACGCGCTCCTCGGAGATCGCGATCAGCGGACGCACGTACCCGTCGAGCTTGTCCTTCGGGCAGTGGTCGGTGTGCAGGGCGATGTTGACCGGGTACTTCTCGGCGAGGACGTGCGCGTACTCGGCGAGGGCGACGGCACCGGTCACCATGTCCTTGCTGTACTGCCCGCCGAGGAACTCGGCCCCGCCGGTCGAGATCTGGACGATGCCGTCGCTCTCCGCCTCCGCGAAGCCGCGCAGGGCCGCGTTCAGGGTCTGCGAGGACGTCACGTTGATGGCCGGGTAGGCGAACTTGCCTGCCTTCGCCCGGTCGAGCATCTCGTTGTAGACCTCGGGGGTTGCGATGGGCATCCTGTCCGCTCCTTGTGTTGCGGGTTGGCGTTCTGCGTTACGGCCCTGACCTAGACCTGGGGTGCGACGTCATCGTCGGCCCCATCTTTCCAGACCCGGGGGGCTGGGTCGGCGCCCCGGTCAAGTGCAGGCCGAACCGCCCGGTCAGTCCAGACCCAGTTCATCCTTCGAGAAGGCGAACCGGTACGGAACGCCCGCTCCGGCCTCGATCTTCTCGGCGGCGCCGGTCGCCCGGTCCACGATGGTCGCGACGGCGACGACCTCGGCACCGGCCTCGCGGACGGCCTCGACGGCGGTCAGCGGGGAACCGCCGGTGGTGGAGGTGTCCTCCACCACCAGGACGCGGCGGCCCGCGATCTCCGGTCCCTCGACGCGCCGCTGGAGCCCGTGCGCCTTGGCGGCCTTGCGGACGACGAACGCGTCGAGCCTGCGCCCGCGCGCGGCGGCGGCGTGCAGCATGGCGGCGGCGACCGGGTCGGCGCCCATGGTGAGCCCGCCGACCGCGTCGAACTCGAGGTCCTCGGTCAGGTCCAGCAGCACCTGGCCGACCAGCGGCGCGGCCTCGCCGTCGAGGGTGATGCGGCGCAGGTCGACGTAGTAGTCGGCCTCCAGACCGGAGGAGAGGGTCACCTTGCCGTGCACCACGGCCTTGTCCTTGATCTGCTGCAGCAGCGCGCCGCGAACGTCCGTCATGCCGACCAGCTTAGAGCCGCCGCCAGCTCCAGGTGGTCACGGCTTCCAGCGGGTCCAGCGGGGTGACCAGGCGCGGAACGGTGTTCAGCCCGTTGGGCGGCCCGGTCTGCGGCTCCACGCAGACGGCCTCGGCCTGCTCGTCGTAGACCACCACCCACTCCTCCCGGCTCGCCACCTTCAGCTCCAGCTGCCCGGGCCAGGTGAGGGTGACGTCGACGCCGCCGGGCATGCCGAAGCAGTCGTCCCAGGGGCCCGGCCGGGGGTCGACGCGGTTGCCGGTGGGCAGGTGGTCGGCGCCGCGCTCCTCCTGCCAGGCGGGCTTGAAGTCCAGTCGGACGTCCTCGCCGCCGAGGTTGCGGTGGAACCACGGGTGCCAGCCGAGCTGTGCCGGGAAGGAGTCGTCGTACGTCTCCACCGACATCGTCAGCGTCAGGCCGTCCTCGGCGAGCGTGACGATCTGGGTGACGCGGCCGGGGTGCGGCCAGGGGTCGGTCAGCTCGCAGGTGATCACCGCCTCGTTCTCCGTGACGCGCGCGGTGCGCCAGGCGCCGTCGCGGGCGGTGCCGTGGATGGCGTGCGGCGGGGAGTTGAGCGGCATCTGACGGACGGTGCCGCCGTCCAGGAACCGGCCGTCCCGGATCCGGCCGCACCAGGGCACCATCGGGAAGCAGCCGTAGCGCTCCCCTTGCCGCAGCAGTTCCAGGGAGCCGATCCTGAGGCTGCCGATACGGCCGCCGTTGGCCGGGCTGACGCGTGCTTCCGCTTCGCCTGCGGTCAGCGTGATGTCTTCGTTACTCACGGGACGACAGTACTGGGGGGAGGACGGTGCCGGCCTCGCCCTCGGGGACGCGTGGCGCTCAGCGGCGTTTGCGCAGCGCCTTGCCGACGACGATCGCCGACGCCACGACCAGTGCCGCCGCCGGTGCCGCCCAGCGCAGTGCCGAGGTCGCCGTGACGCTCTGCGGCGCCGGGACGGGGGCGTAGCGGCCGCGCGGCGGGGCGTGGTCGACCTCCTCGGCGCTGCGGCCGATCATCGTGCGGCGGGCGTGCGCGGCCTCGGCGGGGGGCTCACCGGTGTCGGCGAAGTCGCCGGCGCGGCGGTCGGTGGAGGCGGTGGCGGTCCCGGTGCCGGCCTCCGCGTCCGTGCCGGTGTCCGCGTCCGCGCCGGTGTCCATGTCCGCGTCGAGGTCGGCGTCGGGGCCCTCGTCCGCGTCCGGCGCCAGGGCGGACGGGGGGACCTCGGTGTCGAAGACGGAGGTGTGGGCGGCAGCGGCGGGGGGCTCCGGCCGGTCGCCCGCGCCGGCACCGGCACCGGCGGCCAGCGACTCCAGGAAGCGGTTCAGCAGCCGGGTCGCCGCCGCGGCCACCGTCTCGGCCGGCAGTTCCGCGATCCGGCCGGTCGCGTCCGCCGTGCCCTCGGCCGTGACCGTGCAGCCGCCCTCGGTGTCCGCGAGGCGCAGCGTCAGCGCCAGCTTGACCGCACCGGTGCCGCGGGCCTCGGTGGCATCGCCCACGACGGCGTACGCGCCGTCCTCGCGGGCGGTCACCCGGGCCGTGCCGCGGTAGGTGACGGAGTGTCCGCCGACCCGCAGCTTCAGCCGGCCGGTGATCGGTTCGGCACCGGCGTCCTGCTGCAGGCCGGGGACCGACCGGGCCACGCGTGCCTGGTCGGCCAGTGCCGCGCCGATCCGCTCGGCGGGGGCCGGGACGAAGACCTGGTGCCTCATGTCCGGGGAGCCTACCCAGTTGTCGCCGGAACTCACCCGGCCGTGAAGCCGCTCAGTACCTCGGACGCACCAGTGTCGACACCGGCACCCCGGCCACCCGCGTCCGTTCCGCCGCCCGCGCGTCCGCCCTCAGCCCGGCCTGCGTCAAGGTCCCCGCGCGCCCGCCGCCCACGCGCAGGGCGGGCGCGGCGTCCCCGCGCGCCGCCAGCAGGAACCCCCAGTCGCGCGGTGCCCGCAGCGCGCCCGTCGAGCGGCCGGGCCCGGCCGCGAGGGCGGAGCCGTGGCCCGGCACCCGGTAGGGCGAGACGGCGAAGCCGGCGGCGCGCAGGGTGGCGGCCACGGTCCAGAAGGCGCGGGGCCGGGCGGTGACGGGCCCGGCGTGCACCACCAGGCGGCCGTCCGGGGCCAGGACGCGGCGGGCCAGGCCGTAGAACTCCTCGGAGTACAGCTTGGTGGAGGCGGTGATGCCGGGACCGGGCAGGTCGCTGATCACGACGTCGTACGCCGGTCCGCGCGCCCGCCGCAGCCAGGTGAGCGCGTCGGCCGTGGTCACGCGCACGCGCGGGTCGGCGAGCGCGTGCCCGTTGAGGGCGGTCAGACCGGGGTCGCGGCGGGCCAGCCGGACCAGGCCGGGGTCGAGTTCGACGATGTCCACACGGCGCACCCCGGGGTGGCGCAGCACCTCGCGGGCGGCCAGCCCGTCGCCGCCGCCGAGGATCAGCACGCGTGCGTGCGGACCGGTCAGGGCCGGCCGGACCAGGGCCTCGTGGTAGCGGTGCTGGTCCCGGCCGCCGACCGGGAGGCGGCCGTCGAGGAAGAGGTCAAGGGGTTCGCCGTGGGTGCCGCCGGCGAGGACGACCTCCTGGACGCCGGTCCGCACGGCCACCCGGACGTCCGTGCCGTAGACGGCGCGCCGCGCGGCCCGTTCGAAGTCGCCGGAGAGGGCGGCGGCGGAGGCGAGGACGCCGAGGACGGTGAGCCCGGCGAGGAGCAGGGTCCAGCGGGCGCGGCGGGTGAGGTCGCGGCGGAAGAGGCCGAGGACGAGGGCGCCGCCCGCGACGACGTTGACCGTCCCGGTGACCAGGGCGCCCGTCAGCTGGCCGAGGAACGGCAGCAGGAGGAAGGGGAAGGCGAGGCCGCCGACCAGCGCGCCCACGTAGTCCGCGGCGAACAGGTCGGCCACCGCGCCGCCCGCGTCCTGCCGGCGGATGCGCTGGATCAGCTCCATCAGCAGCGGGACCTCGGCGCCGATGAGCAGGCCGATGGCGAGGGAGAAGGCGACCAGGAGGCAGCGCGGGCCGTCGGCCCACATCCCGCCCCAGCCGGCGGTCCAGGCGAAGACGGCGTACAGGGCCATGGCGCTGCACCCGCCGACCAGCGCGAGGGCCGACTCCACCGCGCCGAACCCGGCCGCCGCGTGGCAGCGCAGCCGCTTGGCGCCGAGCGAGCCGATGCCCATGGCGAACACCATCACGGAGAGCACCACGGAGGCCTGGGTGACCGAGTCGCCCATCAGGTACGAGGCGAAGGCGACCAGTTCGAGTTCGTACACGAGTCCGCAGGCCGCGCAGACGAAGACGCACACGAGGACCAGGAACCGCCCGGTGCCGGGCCGGACGGGCAGCCGTGCGGGGCCTGTCCAGGAGGGCGGGGCGCCCGGGGGCGCGGGGGCGTGCGGTTCGATCACGCTGCGACGTTACGTCACTCGCCGGGTACGCTTCGTCACCCACACGTGTGGATCTGGAGGCGGTTGACGCGGTCGGGGTTTATGTCGCCGCGGAGTGCCGGGCCGCCGTCCGCCGCCGTGCCCCGACCCGGGTCCGGGTGGCCACCAGCTGGCCGTCCTGCGGGTAGGCGTGCCAGGTGCGCCAGTGCACCTGGCCCTCCTGGTGCTGGGCCAGCATCGCGGTGAAGGCGTGCGGGCTGCCCGGGAAGACCCCGGCGAGGCCGTGCGGGTGGTCGGAGACGAGGGCCAGCAGCTCCTGGGCGCGGCCCGCGAACGAGCCGGGGGTGAGCACCTCCACGCGGGCGGCGAACTCGTACTCCCAGTCGCCGACGCGCTTGGCGACGCCCAGCGGCAGCGGGGTGCTGGAGCCGGGGATGCAGGCGACCGTCTCCGAACAGCGGCCCCGCTCTTCCTCCAGGAGCACCTGGTGGGACGCGCCGAGCAGCCGCAACTGCAGCTTGGCGCCGGTGAGTTCGAGGTCGAGGGTGGCCAGGGCGGGCAGCGGCTCGCGTCCCAGGGCCCAGGCGAGATCGGCAGCGCGCGTATCGGTGTAGGTGGTGTTCAGGGTCGTGAGCATGGATCGGCTCCGCTAACACGCAAGAAGGGGGAGATCGGCCATGTCAGCCCAGCCGGCCCGGCCGGGGTGGGATGCCTGGGGGACGTCCGAGGGGCTGCGTTGGCGTTTCAGAGGGAATCATGAACAGTGGCGACGCCACAGCGTTTTTACCCAACTTCGTAGGGTTTCCATCCCTCAGAGGGCTCCACAGCTCAACTGTTCAACCACGGCGTGCGCCGGGCGCGGGGAACGGACGCGGCCGGGCGCCCGCCGGGAGGTCTCCCCCGGCCGGTGCCCGGCCGTGTGCGGCCCGGATGCGGATGCCCCCGTTCCGGAAGCTCGGCTGCCCCGTGTCAGCCGCCTCCGCCGCATCCGCCCCCGCCGCCGCACGACGAACCCCCGCCGCAGGACGAGCCGCCACCGCAGGACGAACTCCCGCCGCAGGACGAATGGCCCCCACACGAGTGACCCCCGTGGCCCCCGTGCCCGCCGTGGTGCCCCCCGTGCCCGCCCGACGAGCCGGAGTCGCCGCCGCCGGCCCACCAGCTGCTGGTGCCCCCGCCGCCCGCGTAGCCCGCGGCCGACGACGACGCGCGGCGCGACCGGTTCCGGCGGCCGCCCTTGCCGAGCGGCACCGCGCCGCGCCGGTTGCGGCGGCTACGGCCCGCCGCCGCCACGATGACCAGAACCACGGCCACCGCCAGGATGATGCCGACGGTCATGGCGTCACCCTCCTTCCGTTCCCCCGAAGCGGCCCCCCGTGGGCGCCTCGCCGTTGCCGCGTCCTACCGCGGTGACCGGGGGATGCCCGGCCGCGCCGGACCCCAAAGCGGAGTTGAGGAACTCCAGAGCTTGGGCGGAGGATGACCGGCATGACCTCCAGCGCACGCCCCCACCTCAACCGCCGGCTCGCCGCGTTCGGGACGACGATCTTCGCCGAGATGTCGGCGCTCGCCGTGGCGACCGGGTCGATCAACCTCGGCCAGGGCTTCCCCGACACCGACGGGCCCGAGGAGATCCGGGAGGCCGCCGTGCGGGCGCTGCGCGACGGCCGCGGCAACCAGTACCCGCCCGGCCCCGGCGTCCCCGAGCTGCGTACCGCGATCGCCGCGCACCAGCTGCGCCGCTACGGCCTGTCCTACGACCCCGACACCGAGGTGCTGGTCACGGCGGGCGCGACCGAGGCCATCGCCGCCGCGCTGCTGGCGCTGGTCGAGCCGGGGGACGAGGTGGTGGCGCTGGAGCCGTACTACGACTCGTACGCGGCGAGCATCGCGATGGCGGGCGGCGCCCGGGTGCCGGTCACCCTGCGCCCGCGGGAGGGCAGCTTCCGGCTCGACCTGGACGAGCTGCGCGCGGCGGTCACCGACCGCACCCGGCTGCTGCTGGTCAACACCCCGCACAACCCGACCGGCACCGTCCTCACGCGCGCGGAGCTGGCCGCCGTCGCCGAGCTGGCGGTGGAGCGGGACCTGCTGGTGGTGACCGACGAGGTCTACGAGCACCTGGTCTTCGACGGCGCCGAGCACCTGCCGCTGGCCGCGTTCCCCGGGATGCGCGAGCGGACGGTCAGCATCGGTTCGGCCGGCAAGACCTTCTCGTTCACCGGCTGGAAGGTCGGCTGGGTGACGGCCGCGCCGGAACTGGTGAGCGCGGTCCGCGCGGTGAAGCAGTTCCTGACGTACGTCTCCTCGGGCCCCTTCCAGTACGCGGTGGCCGAGGCCCTCGCCCTGCCGGACTCCTACTTCGAGGAGTTCCGCCGGGGCATGCTGGCGCGCCGGGAGATCCTGGCGCAGGGGCTGACGGCGGCGGGCTTCGAGGTATTCCGGCCGGCCGGGACGTACTTCATCACCACCGACATCCGGCCCCTGGGCGAGAAGGACGGCTTCGCCTTCTGCCGCGCGCTGCCGGAGCGGGCGGGCGTGGTGGCCATCCCGAACGCGGTCTTCTACGACGACCGGGAGGCGGGGGCGCCGTTCGTGCGGTTCGCCTTCTGCAAGCGGGAGGACGTCCTGCGCGAGGCGGCGGAGCGGCTGCGGCGCATGTGAGCGGGGGATGCCCGGGGATGCGCGGCATTCGGTCCGGGGGCGGGAAGGCCCCCGGACCGGCCGGGTCCAGTTACTCCCCGTTGTCCTCAGGGTTCTCGGGGTTCTCGGAGTCGTTGACCTCCTGCTCCAGGCCGAGCTGCTCGACCAGCCACTTGTCGAACTCGATCGCGGCCCGCACCCAGCTGACCGTGGAGGAGACGAAGTGGTTGATGTCGACGCCCGTGCCGATCAGCATCTGGGCCTCGCCGATCAGGCGGACGGTGCCGTCGTCGTGGGTGTGGGTGTACACCTTGGGCCACAGGGTGCGGCGGTTCCAGTCGTCGATGGACTCCAGCAGCTGCGGCTTCTCGTCGATCTTGTGGGGGCGGTCGTAGAAGGTCCGCACCGAGAAGATCGCCTGTTCGGCCTCTCCCCTGAACATGAAGTAGGTGCGGAACTGCTCCCACGGCGCGGCGAGGTCACCCTCCTCGTCGACGACGTACTTCAGCTCCATCTGGTCGAGAAGCTGCTTCACCAGGTCCTGATCCGGGAGGACGGGGCCAACCGGTCCTTGGGGCTGCGGTTCGGGCTGGCCCCCGAAGTTCGGAATCGAGGACGGGTCGATGCTCACCGTGATTTTCCCTTCATGCGGATGCCGCCATCCTCCCCCAGGAGGGGCGGGGGATGGCAACCCCGTGCCGCCTGTCAGCCCAGGGCGGAACCGGGGCCCGCGGAACCGTGGCGGGTGACGGCGACGCGCCCGGCGCCCTGAGCGGCGTCCGGGCGGCCCGCACGGCACGACGGCCCCTGCCCGGCCGGCAGCCGGGCAGGGGCCGTCGTGCGGCCGCGTGGGGGCCTTACAGGGTCTTCCCCGTCGCGGGGCCGACCAGCAGTCCCTCGCCGAAGCGGTCGACGCGGACCGTGTCGCCGTCCTTGACCTCGCCGGACAGGATCTCCTTGGCGAGCCGGTCGCCGATGGCGCTCTGCACCAGCCGGCGCAGCGGCCGGGCGCCGTAGGCCGGGTCCAGGCCCTCCTCGGCCAGCCAGGCCAGCGCCTCGGGCGTGACGTCCAGGGTGAGCTGCCGCTCGGCCAGCCGCCGGGCCAGCCGGTCGATCTGGAGCCCCGCGATCCGCTCCAGCTCGGGCTTGGTGAGCGCCGAGAAGACCACCAGGTCGTCCAGCCGGTTGAGGAACTCCGGCTTGAAGGAGGCCCGGACGACCTCCAGCACCTGCTCCTTCTTCTGCTCCTCGGTGGTCAGCGGGTCCATCAGGAAGTGGCTGCCCAGGTTGGAGGTGAGGACCAGGATGGTGTTGCGGAAGTCGACCGTCCGGCCCTGACCGTCCGTCAGCCGGCCGTCGTCCAGCACCTGGAGCAGGATGTCGAAGACCTCCGGGTGGGCCTTCTCCACCTCGTCCAGCAGGATCACGCTGTACGGGCGCCGGCGCACGGCCTCGGTGAGCTGCCCGCCCTCCTCGTAGCCGACGTACCCGGGGGGCGCGCCGACCAGCCGGGAGACGCTGTGCTTCTCGCTGTACTCGGACATGTCGATGCGGACCATGGCCCGCTCGTCGTCGAACAGGAAGTCCGCGAGCGCCTTGGCGAGTTCGGTCTTGCCGACACCGGTCGGACCGAGGAAGAGGAAGGAGCCGGTGGGGCGGTCGGGGTCGGCGATCCCGGCCCGCGAGCGGCGCACGGCGTCCGACACGGCCCGTACGGCCTCGCCCTGGCCGATGAGCCGCTTGCCGATCTCCTCCTCCATGCGCAGCAGCTTCTGCGTCTCGCCCTCCAGCAGGCGCCCGGCGGGGATGCCGGTCCAGGCGGCGACGACGTCGGCGATGTCGTCGGAGCCGACCTCCTCCTTGACCATGGTGTCCTTGGCGACCTCCTCCTCGGCGGCGGAGGCGGCCTCCAGCTCCTTCTCCAGCTGCGGGATCTCGCCGTACAGCAGCTTGGCCGCGGTGTCGAAGTCGCCGTCGCGCTGGGCGCGCTCGGCCTGCCCGCGCAGGTCGTCCAGGCGCTCCTTGAGCTCACCGACCCGGTTGAGGGACTGCTTCTCCTTCTCCCAGCGGGCGGTCAGGCCGCGCAGCTCCTCCTCCCTGTCGGCGAGGTCGCGGCGCAGCTTCTCCAGCCGGGCGACGGAGGCCGGGTCGGTCTCCTTGCTGAGGGCCAGCTCCTCCATCCGCAGCCGGTCGACGGCGCGCTGGAGCTCGTCGATCTCCACGGGCGAGGAGTCGATCTCCATGCGCAGCCGGGAGGCCGCCTCGTCGACGAGGTCGATGGCCTTGTCCGGCAGGAAGCGGGAGGTGATGTACCGGTCGGACAGGGTCGCGGCGGCCACCAGCGCGGAGTCGTTGATCTGCACCTTGTGGTGGGCCTCGTAGCGGCCCTTGAGCCCGCGCAGGATCGCGATGGTGTCCTCGACGCTCGGCTCGCCGACGAAGACCTGCTGGAAGCGGCGCTCCAGCGCCGGGTCCTTCTCGATCCGCTCGCGGTACTCGTCCAGCGTGGTCGCGCCGATCATGCGCAGCTCACCGCGCGCGAGCATCGGCTTGAGCATGTTGCCCGCGTCCATGGCGGAGTCGCCGCCGGCACCGGCGCCCACGACGGTGTGCAGCTCGTCGATGAAGGTGATGATCTGCCCGTCGGACTCCTTGATCTCCGACAGGACGGCCTTGAGGCGCTCCTCGAACTCGCCGCGGTACTTGGCGCCGGCCACCATCGCGCCGAGGTCGAGCGCGACCAGCCGCTTGTCCTTCAGCGACTCGGGCACGTCGCCCTTGATGATCCGCTGGGCGAGCCCCTCGACGACGGCGGTCTTGCCGACGCCCGGCTCACCGATGAGGACGGGGTTGTTCTTCGTACGGCGGCTCAGCACCTGCACGACCCGCCGGATCTCCTGGTCCCGCCCGATGACCGGGTCGAGCCGGCCCTCGCGGGCGGCGGCGGTGAAGTCGGTGCCGAACTTCTCCAGGGCCTTGTACTGGCCCTCCGGGTCGGCGGTGGTCACGCGGCGTCCTCCCCTGGCCTTCTCGAAGGCCTCCTGCAGTTTCCTGGCGTCGGCACCCTGCCCCTTGAGCACGTCCCCGGCGGCCCCGCCCTTCGCGGCGATGCCGATGAGCATGTGCTCGGTGGACAGGTACTCGTCGCCGAGCGCCTTGGCGCGCTCGGTGGCGTCCGCGATCACGGCCAGCAGCTCGCGGTTCGGCTGCGGCGGCGCGACGGTGGACCCGGTCACGCTGGGCAGACCGGCGAGGATGCGCTCCGCGCCCGAGCGTACGGCGGCCTGGTCGGCCTCGACGGCCGCGAGCAGGTCGGTGATGTTCTCGTTGTCCTGCCCCTGGAGCAGAGCCAGCAGCAGGTGAGCGGGGGTGAGGTCCGGGTGCCCCTCGGTGAGGGCACGATTGCTCGCCGCGTTGATCGCGTCCCGGCTCCTGTTGGTCAGCTCGGCGTCCACGTGTGCGTTCTCCTCCTACCCGACGGTCCTGCCTCAGTCAACGTACACAAAGTTGAGTCTATTCCACTCAAGGCGGGTCGCGCACGTGTCCCGGCGGTGTCGGTTAGGTTGCACGGCATGGCCTCGTACTCCCAGGATCCCGCTGCCCCGGAGGAGCCGTACCTCGCCTTCTGGCGCGAGCGGCATCTGTGCACCCTGACCACGCTGCGCCCGGACGGCAGCCCGCACGTGGTGCCGGTGGGCGTGACCTACGACGCCCCGGCGGGGCTGGCCCGGGTGATCAGCAACAAGACCAGCGCGAAGGTGGCCCATGTGCTCGCGGCCGGGGACGCGGGGGCCCGGGTGGCGGTGTGCCAGGTGGACGGCCGGCGCTGGGCGACGCTGGAGGGGCGGGCGCACGTGCGGGCCGAGCCGGAGCGGGTCGCGGAGGCGGAGCGGCGGTACGCCGAGCGGTACGGGCGGACGCCCTCGCCGAACCCGTCCCGGATCGTGATCGAGATCGAGGTGGAACGGGCGCTGGGGCGCGGCTGAGCGCGGCCGGCACAGGGCGTTTCCGGCCACCGTGGAGCGTGCCCGTACCCGGAAATGTCCCCGCAAACTGCAGCGGCGTCACCGTGTTCAGGTCACGGTGACGCCGCTGCGGGGGGAAGCACCTGAGCGATCTGTTACGACGGGGGAATCGCGTCAGGCACTGCGGGGGGTGGCCGAGATGGTTCGTACGTCGGACGGCGCCGGCTCGGACAGCCGGTGGTCCCGCTGGTCCAGGTTCACAAAGATCATTCCGTACCGGATGGCACAGCGCACCGGTTGCGGCGCGCCACGCGGCTTGCGCAGGCACCGGTAGGCCCGCACGTCCCCGTCCTCGTCCCGCGTGACGACGACCGGCTCACCGAACACGGTGACCATCAGCGAGTCACCACTGTGCGGGATGGCCGTGACCAGGTCGATGAAGTGCCATCCGGAGCGGTAGGCGGTGGCCATTTCGCGGCGGAAGGACCGGTCGTCGGGTGGAGTAGTCATCAGTCAGCCCCAGGTGGTGTCGTCCACACCATCGGAATGAGCCGTTCCGGTGATGCCGTCACTCACAGCGACTGTCCGGGGAGCCACTCCCCAGGTCGTATCGCCCGCCGCGTCACGCTTCGCACCGGAGAGGCCACTCAGCGCGCCAATGGCCACAACGGTGGAGAAGGCGACGGCAAGCATCGACCGAAGCAATTTGTTGCGCATATTCGGCTTCGTCCTCACTTGAAGGTCCCCTCTTCCCCCGTCGAACAAGACGATGTCTCATTTGGGCACGTCATGGCCACACGATCGGTGCATCATGTTCCTGCATGTTCAGGACCCTGGGGGGTGGAGATTTGCCATCAAATCGGACCAAAGCGTCACATCCCCATGCCATGACCGAACTTTGCGAGGAGGGTAGCGGCCTTTACGCCAAGGCACTGCGTGTGGGGCGGATAGCCCGCGCGGAGACGGAAGCCGCCCCCTGCCTCATGGAGTTCGCCCTCCTCCAGCCGGATCCGGACGACGCGAACTGGCTGCGCCCCACCCCGCCGTCCGTCGCGCTCGCCCAGCGGCTCAATCCGATCGAGCGGGAGATCTCCGAACGCCGGCGGCTGTCGATCGAACTCACCGAGGCGTTCGAACCGTTCATGGCGCTCAGCGCCCAGGACACCGCCTCCACCCACGCCATCTCGGTGCTGGAGGGCCTGGACCGCATCAACGCGGCCCTGGACGCGGCGACGGCAGAGTGCCGCTCCGAGGTGCTGACCGTGCAGCCGACCAGCCGCCGGATGGAGCACACCCTGCTCCAGGGCCTGGAAACG